>DAOLCW010000053.1:0-20768 GCA_035327665.1 Kiritimatiellia bacterium | reverse complement strand
ATGTCCTCTGGACCACCGACCTCGAAGGCGGAACCTGGACCCCCATGAACATGGATGTCCCGGGTCTGCCGAGCCGCGCATCCCGGATGCTCGAAATCCCCAACGCCGATCCCAACCGTTACTATCGGTCCGGGGTCAAGCTTCCCCCCAGTCTGCCTTGATGCTCGCATGGGCGAATCCGGCGGGTCTGCCGGATTCGTTCATGGGGGAGGGGGCGTCCGGAACGAATCTAGCTTCTGCGGTACCGGTAGTAGGCGGCGCAGGCGCCCTCGTTGGAGACCATGGTCGCGCCGAGGGGTTTTTCCGGGGTGCAACGGGTGCCGAAGGCGGGGCATTCGTCGGGGCGCTTGAGGCCTTGGAGGACAAGTCCGCTGATGCATTCGGTAGATTCTTCGGTGTGGATTCCCGACACGTCGAACTTGGTTTCGGCGTCATGATTCCGGTAGGCGGGAGCGAGGACGAGTCCGCTTTGGGGGATGTTTCCAAGTCCGCGCCAGGACCGGTCGCCGATGGTAAACACTTCCTTCATCATCGCCATGGCGTGGGCGTTGCCCTCGCTGCGGACCGAGCGGGCGTACTGATTTTCGACCTGATGACGTCCGGCCTCAAGCTGACGCACGCACTCCAAGACCCCGAGGAGAATGTCCATGGGTTCAAAGCCGGTGACCACGATGGGCACACGGTACGTCGCGGCGAGTCCGTGGTACTCGTCAATTCCCATCACTGCGCAGACATGTCCGGCGGCGAGAAATCCCTGAACCCTGTGGTGGGGCGAGGTGAGGATGGCCTCGATTGCGGGGGGCACCCGGACGTGGGAAACGAGGATGGAGAAGTTGGACAAGCCAAGCTGGGCCGCCTGATAGACGGCCATGGCGTTGGCGGGGGCAGTGGTTTCGAAACCTACCGCGAAAAAAACCACCTCGCGGTCGGGATGGTTGCGGGCAAGGGTCACCGCGTCGAGGGGGGAATAGACCATGCGGACATCCCCGCCCTCGGCCTTGACGGTGAGAAGATCTTTCGTCGAACCGGGAACCCGGAGCATGTCCCCGAACGAGCAGAAAATCACGCCGGGGCGGGAAGCGATATGGATGGCCTTGTCGATCAGTTCGAGCGGGGTCACGCAGACCGGGCATCCGGGACCATGGATCAGGGTGATTCCGGGAGGAAGGATTTGATCAATGCCGAATTTGATGATCGCGTGGGTTTGCCCGCCGCATACCTCCATGAGGGTCCACGGCCGGGTGGTCGCCTTGCCCAATTCCAGGGATAATTTGCGGACCGCGTCCGGGTCGCGGTATTCATCCAAATACTTCATGGTGGGCGAATTCTAAAGAGAAGGCCGGTGAAAGGCACGGAAAATAGAGGGCAAGCCACCTCGCGAGAGCATCGAACGATTTCCGAAGTCCTTTACGGGAAGTAGGGGAAAAGACTATGTTTGTATCAACCGGCGATCGCGTACTTTTGTCCCCCTCAAAAAAAACTCAGGAAAGTTGGATTTGGCATGAGCCTAAAAACCAATGTATCGGCATTGCTTGCGATCAGTTTCGTAAGTATGGCAAGCAGCCAAGCCCAGCATGTGGGGGGAAGTCCGTTTTACGAATTTGAGCTGGTCGCCCAGCCGAATGATCCGGTGTTTGGCGGAACAGCCAACCAGTATCCCCTTCAGTTCGCGTGGCGCGAAGTGGCCATCAATGACCATGGTAGGGTTGCATTTGGAGGTGAATTGACCGATGGGGCCGGTGAAATTGCCCAGGTCTTGCTCGCCGATGTCCCCGGGGGGGGACTGCGGTGGTTGAACCAGGCCATCTGGAAAACGAACACGGCTACCTTTCTCCCTCTCTACCAGGCCCACATCAACCAGGACAACCGGGCGACGGCGGTCCAATTCCGTCAGCACCTCTGTACGCCGAATTGCGGTTGGGATCCGACCTGTGACAATCAGTATCCCGGCGGGTTGATTAAGGTGTTCGATGCTGCGCTGGGCGGTGGCGAATTCCGGGTGATTAACGGTGTCGGCGTCGAGTTGCCCGGCGCAGAACCCGTGCATGTGATTCATCCAACCGTCGGCAACGCCAGTCATCCTTTCATTTTTTCCTACCCGGCTCTTGCCCCGGATGGGGATGTCTTTTTCCTCGCCCATGAGACCGAGCCGTGCGGGATGGTGTACACCAACACCTTGAATCGAAGTCCCGGCGGCGAAGATCATGCCCGGATCATTCAGAGAAACGTTGATCAATGGAATCCCCCGATGGCGGCCAGCAACCAAGTGGTGGTCATGCGGGAAGGTTCCCATGACGATGGGCAGATTCTCCTCTATCGTCCGGGAACATCCGCGGTCGTCCTCGCCACGACACCCGCCGCCGCCCACCTCCATTACGCGCCATCGATCACCCCGGATGGCCAAGTCGTTGCATTCATCGGCCAAACCCCGGACGGGGTAGAAGGCATCTATCTTGTCGTGTTCGATGCAGAAGGAGAGTTGATCGCCGGATCGACGCCGGTTATCACATCCACCTCGATTGTTGCCTTTGCCGCCAACGGCGACCCTATTACTCTCGGTGGCTTCGGAGCGGACATCGAGAACCCCTATCAGCAGGGCATCGATCCCGCCCGTCGCCTTCCGGTCATCCGCCATGCCCGGAATGACGACGGCGACATGGAGGGGGATAGCATCATTCTCGCCTTCATCGCGACGCCGAGCCAGGCCAGCGCTCCCAATCCGGTTACCGGCCAGCCGCTCTTGTTCTCCAACCAAGAGGGAATCTGGACCTTGCGGGTGGATGTGGAACGGACGTTGGGCCACCCTCACGAATGGGTGCTGAACCCTCGCGGTGTGCTTCCGGTGATTCAGAAAGGGAACCTGATCGAGGGTGCACCGATCACCGGATTGCATTTGTGGCTGGGGCTGGGCCGGGGAATTACCCATCCGGACGGAACCGCGCGGGAAACGGTGAGCGGACGTCCGATGATGGGCGACCATGTCCTCGCCTTCGCGGCGGATACCGGCGCCGGGCGCCGGATCGTCCGCGCGGTCTATTTCGACACCGACGGGGACGGCCTGCCCGATCATTGGGAGCGGCCGGGCGGCGGGATCGACATGACCCGGAACGGCACGCCCGATCTGGTCCTTGCCGACTGGGGGGCGGACCCCCTGCGTTATGATCTCTTCCTGGAAGTGGATTTTTCGCGACCCCGCACGACGGGGGCCCACCGGCGCTGGAACAACCGTCCCGATCCGGGTGTGTTTCGCCGCCTCGCCGACCTTTTTGCCGCCGCGCCGATTGCCAATCCAGACGCGACCACTGGTATTACGCTGCACGTAGACGCCGGACCGTTGATCGATCCGGAGTCGGACATGCCCTATTCCGTATCGACCGGAAGCGGAAATCTTCAGGGCGGCGACCTGTTCGGAATGGCTTCGAGTTCACTGCGGGTCGATATGGTGTATTTCGGCATGCCGACCAACGATGTCAACTTGTCCGGATTCCGTTCCCGGTCCTTTCACTCAATCAAACATTCCCTGTTCGGTAGCACCGATTCGTTCGCCCGGGAACTAGCCTTCCGGTATGCACTGTTTGCCGACTTTCACAGTCCCAGGTATGTCGGCAGCGTGGCGGGGGCGAATGCGTGGACGATCTTCCCGACAGAGGCGATAGCGGATACCGACTACGATTCCACGGTGGTGATTACCGCAGGCACCGGGGCCGGTCAGTTGCGACGAATCAATCGCGACGTCAGCACCGAAGACCAGCTCGTTGTCCAGCACCGGTGGACGACGATTCCCAACGAATCTTCGGAGTTCACGATCCTCAATTCCTCCGCCGGATTGGGCGAGGTTTTCTTTTTCCCTTCCAATAATTACCACTCCGTGCCGGGCAATGACTTTCTCATTAGCCTCGGAGGATGGAGTGCTAATAATAACGGGACGTTGATGAACCCCAACATTCTATTGAACACGCTTGCCCATGAACTAGGCCATACCTTGGGCTTGCGGCACGGGGGAACGGATCATTGCGCGTTTAAGGGGACAATTTACCAGAGCGTGATGAGTTATTCCTACTCCGGACGAGGAAGCGCGAGTGCTCCAATTCAGTTCGGTGGCTGCGAGCCCACGGGAGCATTGTCGAATCTTCCTGTCGTGCAGACGTTCTCCGACGCATTCGACCTCACCTTCGACGATTGGAGCTACATCCGTCCGGAGCCCTACGGCCTTTTGTCCATGGTGGGAAATACCTTCGACATGGCGAGGGATGGAATCCCTTACACCGAGCCCACCTATGGGCAGTTCCTGGAATGGTACGGTCCGCCCGACCTGATCTCCCCGTTGGTGGAATATGTCACTCCCACCTCGCGTTTTCAGGTGGCGTTTGGCGGGACGTTGGAGGTCACGCTTCGGGTAACCGACGACGTCGCCGTGGAACAGGTGTTGGTGGAGTTCGATATCGATGGAGACGGTGCAACAACCGGGGCGCTGGAATCGGTGGAGGCCACGTATCTCGGGGAGGATCTCTACACCGCCTCGTTCAGCAATGTGGGAGGGAGCAGCACTCAGCGGGTCCTCAGGGTCATCGCCACCGACACGGCTGGAAACTCCACCCATCACCGTCCCTTCGTCCGGGTTGGCCCCGGGGCGTTTCCGTCGTCGTTTGGGCCGTCGATTTCCATTTCCGCTCCGCAATTTAACGAAACCCATATCATCGGAGGAGACCTCGTCGTTTCCTTGTCCGCTTCGTCGTTCCTCGAGGTCGATCATGTCGTGATCGGATTTGATGTAAACGGGGACGGGGTGATTACCGGGGCCCAGGAGGTGATCCGGGCGGCGCGCATGGATTCGAATATTTTCGAGGTGGATTTCCAGGACATCAGCGGTCCTTCGGGGACCCGGCAGATCGTCGTTCAAGCCTATGACCGTTGGTTGAACCGGCAAACCCAAACCCGCCAGGTGGCCATCGTTCCCTTCACCACGACGCCCCCGGTGATTACTCAGATCACCCCGGTCAGCGGCACCGTGGTCCCGCTCAAGACCAACCTGGTCGTGACCCTGACCGCGACCAGCGACCTGACCAACCTCACCGCCACCGCGCGCTTCGATCGTCTGGGGAGCGGCTCTCCAGTCACATCGACGATGACTCCGATGGGCGGCGGCGTCTTTCAAAGTACGTTCGCTTCGGTCAGCGGGGCGGAAGGATTGCGGCCGGTGATGTTCACGGTCACCGATCCGCTGGTCAATGTGTCCACCAACATCATTTGGGTGGAGGTTGTGGACACCACCCCGCCGGTCATCAGCATGACCGCTCCGGTCCCCGGCGCATTGATCCATCTCGGCTCGACCATGACCAACCTGTTGACCGTCACCGACGACCAAAGTGTGGCGGGGGTACAGGTCTCGTTCGATCGGGATGGCGATGGGTCGGTCACGGGTTCCGGCGAAACCATCGCCGCCACCTTGATCAGTGGGAGCAATTACCGGGCGGTGTTCGCGGGGTTGTCCGGGCCCGAAGGGCCGCGCACGATTACCGCCACCGCGTGGGACCCCAGCGGCAAGACAACCACCGCATCCCGGATCGTCCATCTCGTCAACGGCGGCTTGATCAAGTCACCGGTTGACGGGCAGACCCTCTCGCCGGGCGGGACGCTGGATGTGTGGTTCGAGGCCGCGTCGGGGCTCGCAGTGCAGGAAGTCCGGATCAGCTTCGATCGCGATGGCGACGGTTCCTTTGACGGCCCCGGGGAATGGATGGTCGCCCAGACCGGCATCGTTGCCCGCACCTATGTCGCGAGCTTTGCCAATCTCCATGGGGTGTCCGGTGTCCGGACCGCCCTCGTCGAGATCGTCGATGTCCATGCCAATGTCATCACCACCTCGGTGGTGGTCGTCTTCGGGGAGTTCACCGGCCATGACGGTCCCGCGTCCGAACGGTTGGGTTCGGTGCCGATGCTGCCCGAGCGGCTCGCTACCGGAGGCATTGCCGCGTCGGGACCGAACCGGTTGGTATGCATCGATGACCTGCTCTATTTCGTACCCCGGGACCGAGAAAGTTCGGACGAGCTTTGGCGATCCGATGGAACCGTGCAAGGCACCTTCCTCCTTCGCGACATCAACCGGTGGTGGGATGCCGCTCCGGCGAGTGGCGGAAACCCCTACACGTTGAGCTCCGGGATCACCAACATGGTGGCCTTTGACGGCCGGCTGTTTTTCTATGCCCAGGATAACGCCTACTCAGTGTTTCTGAATCCCCAGCCCACCAATTTTATCGGTTCGGAATTGTGGGTCACCGACGGCACCACGGAAGGGACGGAGTTGTTCAAGGACATCATCCCCGGTCGCGCTTCGGGCAGTCCCCGGCACATGACCGTGTTTAACGACCGGATCTTCTTCAGCGCGACCGACCGGGATTTCAATGTCAATGGCGCACCGGCCGATGGTCCGTATGGACGGGAACTGTGGTGGAGCGACGGCACCGAAGAAGGAACGGAATTTTTTCTCGATTTGAACCCGGGCACGATCGACTCCAATCCGCGTCACTTCACCGTGGCCAACACCCAGATGTTCTTCGCGGCCACCTTGCGGACCAACCACACCCTGGGAAGCGTCGGCGACAATGTTGTGCTGTGGGTTACCGATGGGACCGGGGGCGGCACGCATAACCTTGCCCAGTTCTACACCCCATCCCCGGTCGTCGACATGTTCGGTTCCGAATGGGTCGCGGTGGGCGATACGGTCTTTTTCCCGCTGAACAACAGTGCGGGGTCCGGCCAGGAGCTTTGGGCCAGCGACGGCACCACCGGGGGCACCCGAATGGTCCGGGACATCCGACCCGGCTCCTCGTCGTCGCTGGTGCAACAGCTCACCCCCCTCGGCGATCTCCTGATCTTCACCGCCGAGGATGGAGTCCATGGCCGCGAAATCTGGGTCAGCGATGGCACCGAAGCGGGAACCTTCATGCTCCTCGACATTCAGCCCGGCTCGGGCTCCTCGAATCCGGACTGGCTGACTGTTTATGACGGGCATGTTTATTTCGCCGCCACCGCTCCGGTACTCGGTCGCGAGCTGTGGCGCACCGACGGAACCGTCGAGGGCACCGAACCCGCCTTCATCATCGCGCCGCATATCGGAGCGTCCGGCGGTCCCAATCCTTATCCGTCCTCCTTCGCGGACCCAGCGCATCTTGGTGTGTTCAATGGCCGGTTGTACTTTGCCGCCGACGATGGGGGAGGTGCGCACGGCAAGGAATTGTGGACCAGCGACGGCACCCAGGAGGGCACGTATATGGTGCGCGACCTCTTTCCCGGTCATTTTCGCCAAGCCGGCATCACCTATCCCAACAGCTCGGACCCCCATTATTGCACGCCGTGCGGGGATCTTCTCTACTTCACCGCCATCGATGGCTACCGGCGCGAGTTGTGGGCCACCGATGGCACCGCGGCGGGAACGCGGCGGGTCCTCAACATCAGCAAGCCCGATGCCTCGCCGATTGTCGCCTCCGGCTCCAATCTCTATTTCCGTGGCTCCACGGCGTCACATGGCGTTGAACCATGGGTGTGGGATGGAGAGGATGTCCGGATGCTCGCGGATATCCTGCCCGGCCCCGCCGACTCGATGCCGCGGAATATCACCCCGTACGAAAACGACGTGATCTTCGTGGCCAGCAACCGGTACCAACCCTTCTCCACCCTCCTTTGGCCCGCCGTGTACCGGAGCGACGGCACCGAAGCCGGGACCCAGCCGATCCAGCCCCTCACCAGTTTCGGTACGACCTTCGGTGACTTTGTCGCCTACGGCACATCGCTGGTCTTTTCCGCCGCCTATTCCAACGGGGTTGAACTCTGGACCACCGACGGCACGATCACCGGCACCCGCATGGTCCGCGATATCAACCCGGGAACCGGCAATGCCTTGCCGAACCACCTGCATGAACTCGGCGGCATCCTTTATTTCTCCGCGACCGATGGCGTGTCCGGGACTGAACTGTGGCGCACCGACGGCACCTCCAACGGCACCTGGCGGGTTGCCGACCTCAATCCCGGTTCGGCAAGCTCCTCGCCGTTCAGACTCACATCTTTTGGTGACGACCTGTATTTTGTCGCAACCACCCCGGGGATCGGCGACGAGTTACACCGGTACAACCCCCAATCCAATGAAGTGACCCTGGTCCGGGACATTCGAACGGGAACCTTGAGCGGCGGAGTTCATTCCCTCACCCCTTACCTGGATCGCCTTATCTTCAGTGCAAACAACGGGGTGGTCGGCAGCGAGCCCTGGATCACCGACGGTTCCGAAGCCGGCACCGTCCTGCTCAAGGACATCGCGCCCGGTTCGGGAGGCTCAACCCCCCAAATGTTCACTGAGGCCGGGGGGCGCCTTTTCTTCCGGGCCACCGGGCCACAATCCACGGAATTGTGGAAAACCGACGGCACTGAAGACGGCACCGAGCTGGTGAAGAATCTGCGGCGCCAGAATATCCACCAAGGGTTCCAGCAGGCCTCCAATCCCGATCAATTTATCGTGGTCAACGGCCTGTTGTTCTTTACCGCCTACAATGACGACGTGGGCCGCGAATTGTGGCGGAGCGACGGAACCCCGCTCGGCACCCTCATGGTCAAGGACATCATGCCCGGCAACCTGTCGTCGATGGTCCGGGATCTCACCCCTCTCGGTAACCGGTTGTTCTTTACCGCCAACGATGGCACCCATGGCCGCGAACTCTGGGTCACCGACGGTACCTATGACGGCACGATGATGGTCGAGGATTTGCTACCCGGCCCGGCCTCCTCCTCGCCATCCTCCCTCACCGTACACAACGGCGCATTGTATTACTTCGCCGACGACGGCAGCGATGATTTGACCCTCAGGCGGTATGTGCCGACCGGGCTGACCGCGTTCGAGGCATGGCTCGACGAGGTCGCCCCCCACCTTGCCGGTGATGACCGCCTCGCCTCCGCCGATCCCGACGGCGACGGCAAGTCCAACATCGTCGAGTACGACATGAACTCCAACCCCGGTGTCGCCGACGGCGGTGATCATGTCGTGATGACCCTCCACCGCCCCGGTCCCTACTTGGCCATTGGCTCAACCCCTGAAGATCCCGTTTATCTCACCGAGGGAAGCATGTTTGAATTCAGCTACCTTCGCCGGGTCAATTTCCGGGACCGGGGACTCTGGTACAAGATTGAGTCCAGTGCGACCCTGCATAATCAATTCCAGAATTGGCAGCAGGAGCTTCCCCGGTACGTTACCGTAATCGACCTCGGCGACGGCTGGGAACTCGTCACCTTCCAGCTTGGCGCGATCAACCTCGGGAGCGGGGGAAACCCGCCTTCCCACCCGCCCCGCATGTATTACCGCAAAGTCCTCGAAACCGATATACCGTAATCACCGCGTTTCGGCCGCTGAAATCAGCCGATCACATTGATGCCACGCAAGCCGAAGCAAGGCGCGGCGGCAAGGAGGTGGCGATCATGGGAATAAATCGCCGTTAGGCCGTACTCCGCCGCACAGGCAAGATGAGTGGCGTCGGCGGACCGTAAATAGACATCGCGCGGAAGCTCGGAAAAGACGTTCTCCACTCGCTCCATCACCCGGTCAGTCAGAGCCAACCATGTGAATCCGCCTTCGATTTCATCCAAGCGGAATTGCTGTATCAGGCTACTTAACATGTCCTGTGTCGCAACGCCCTCGCGGAATTTCCGATGAAAGGCAGCAAGCAACTCTACTCGACCATGCCATCCGCATACCACATCGGGGACTCGCTCCGCCAGATTGCGGACAGCCTCGTACCCCTGATCGCTCCAATACAACCGAACCAGATAGCTGGTATCAAAATAGGTCATAACGCCCGGTCATCCCGGTCCTCGGAAATTGACTCGGTAGAATCCCGGCCACCCGAAAGGTGTCCGGAATCCGCGAAGCCCTGAAACATCGGATGGAGTTTTCTCCGCGCAAAGTAGGAGGTCCGCTCGTCGCGTACGGCTTGTCCTTCGATCCTTTGCGATAGCGTGGTGACAATCAGATGCTTGAGCGTTGTTCCCTCCCGCACGGCCTGAATCTTGGCCTTTCGATAAAGGGAATCCGGGATATCCACCGTGGTTTTCATGTAGACATATTCCCGTGTAAGCGGGAATATGTCAAGCATTGGTTGTGGGAACTGTGAAGTCAACCCCGTCCAACCTAGGGGTGAACATCAAGAAGCAGCAATGGCAGAAGTGGCTTATCGGTGAGCGCGAGAAAATCAACGTTGTGGAACAAGTCGTCCGTGTGGAACTGAAAACTGTCGTTTTCCGAGAACGACGAGGCAACGTTTGCATCCATGGTGTGATCCCCGCCTTCACCGATCACTAAATTGCCGCGGGGTATATCCCCAACTCCGGTTTCGGCTCGGCGGGACGCTCCCCGAGGCGGGCCGGCAGCCTCGCCCGGCTTCCGCTATGACTCGAACGCAACCAAGCGTTTGTGCACCGGGATGCGATGAACATCCTCCAAACGATCCACAAGTTGGAGCAGGACCTCGATGGACACGATACCGAGATCGATCATGGCTCGAACAAACGAAAGATCCTTGTCTCGACCCGCCGCGAGTTTCGAGATGGCGACATCGGCGGGGCCAATACAAATCCCTCGTGCACCGCCGGTGTTGCTGTTTTCCACGGTAATGGCTCGATCACGCCAATCTTCCGGCAAAATGGCGGTTTCCGGGGCCACTCCATGACCATAATAACCGAATGTTTCATCAAAAGGGGAGAGCTCGCCGATGGTACCGTCAATGAGATCACCCGCCGCGGGATTGGTCAGAGGATACAAGTCCAATTCCATGGACTGGTTTAATGGCGGGGGAAGATCCGGCAGGGCGGCGAGAAGCGCTTGGCTGCCGATGACGACGAACTCGCGCTCGTTCGTGACGGCGGCGGCGGCCCGAAGGATGTGCTCCATTTGATCACGCCGCATGTCGTCGATGCTCCCGGAAAATCGCCCAACGCTCATGAGGGGTTAGAATGCCGCAAAATGGACTATTTTGTCGCAGACGATTTCCACCTTCCGATTCGTCCAGAAGAATGGCTTTGATCTCCGTCCAATTCCCCTGAAGAATTTCCTTCCATTCCTCGTGTAAGGGAGACGAACCCTGTTCGCGCCATCGACGATTGACGGCACGCGCTTTGGCCAGGCCGCCTTGGAGATCTCCGGACTCCAGCTTGGTCACGATGGCCCGGGCAAGGTCGAGTCCGCGTCGGTCTATGGATGCATGGTCCTTCATGAAAATCACACTTTCCGTAGTCTATTCACAACCCAAGGTAGCGTAAATATCAATCATGGCGCCCCCATGGAGGCCTTCCCGCGGCGCGATTTTCGCCTTTGGCTCGGTGAGGGCGAACCCTCCGGGTGAGCCGCGTGTCTGGCCGGATGGTGATCCGATTCTGATGCTGGGCCTGGTCGTGCGGCTCGGCGGGACGCCTCGCCCTACCTTCCGTTTCCGGGGTAGGGCGAACCCTCCGGGCGAGCCGCGCGTCTGGTCGGCTGATGATCGGTTCGGGATTTGACATTGCGGGATGAAGTATGGTGATGCTTGGAGATGCAAAACGGCTTGGAACTTGTGGTGATCGGGGGAGGGATTGTCGGTTTGGCGACGGCCTATTCGCTTCAGGCGGCGGGGGTTCGGCGGTTGGTGGTGGTGGAGGCGGAGAGCGAGGTGGGAGCTCATCAGACCGGTCACAACAGCGGGGTGATTCATTCGGGATTGTATTACCGTCCGGGATCGCTGAAGGCGAGGAACTGTGTGGAGGGCCGGGCGATGATGGTCCGGTTTTGCGAGGAGCAGGGAATTGCCCATGAGGTGTGCGGGAAGCTGGTGGTGGCGACGACCGAGGCGGAGGTCGAGGCGCTGAAAGGCTTGCAGGTTCGGGGGGCGGAAAATGGGTTGGAGGGGATCGCCTGGCTTTCCGGGGACGAGATGCGGGAGATCGAGCCGCACGTCGCGGGTTTGGCCGGGTTGCGGGTGCCCCAGACCGGGATCGTGAAGTTCGGCGAGGTGGCGAGGGCGCTGGCCCGGTTGATCGTGGAGGGAGGGGGCGAAGTACGATGCGGGACGCGGGTCGAGAAGGTGGACGTGCAGGCGGACGGGGTGGTGGTGTCGAGCGGAGCGGGTGAAATCAAGGCCCGGGGGTTAATCAATTGCGCGGGGTTGCATTCCGACCGGATCGCCCGGATGTGCGGGGTGGATCCGGGGGTGATGATCATTCCGTTCCGGGGGGAGTACTACGAGCTGGTCGAGTCGCGGCGCTCGCTGGTTCGCCATCTGATCTATCCCGTGCCCGATCCGAGGTTCCCGTTCCTCGGCGTCCACTTTACCCGGATGATCGGGGGAGGGGTGGAGGCAGGGCCGAACGCGGTGCTGGCGTGGAGCCGTCACGGCTACCGTCACCGGGATGTGTCGCTGCGTGATCTCAAGGACATGGCAGGCTACCGGGGATTCTGGAACATGGGCCGGGCCTATTGGCGAACCGGGTTGGGGGAGTTCACCCGGTCGCTCAGCAAGACCGCCTTTGCCCGGGCGTTGGGCAAGCTGGTGCCGGAGATCCGGGCCGACGATCTGATTCCGGGTGGAGCGGGGGTCCGGGCCCAGGCGGTGGGCCGGGATGGACGGTTGCTCGACGATTTTCATGTGGTCCCGGCGCCCCGCATGGTGCATGTGCTGAACGCGCCGTCGCCCGCCGCAACCTCCTCGCTAAGCATAGGCCGGAAAGTCGCGGAGATCGCGAAGGAAGCAATGGGATGGCCGGGTTAAGCAAGCCCGCGAGGGCCATGGAGTCCCCGGAAGCGAGGCGCTACCGCAAACGTTTTCATCCCGGCGTGTCGGTTCGGGAATGGAATGACTGGCGGTGGCAGCTCCGGCACCGGATTCAGGATGTTGAAGGACTGGAACGGGTGGTCCGGTTGACGGACGGGGAACGGGAGGGGTTGATGAAGCGGGGGGCATTGATGCCGCTCAGCATCACCCCGTATTATGCGTCGTTGATCGATCCCGACGATCCCGCGTGTCCGATCCGGAAAACCAAGATTCCCCGGGTGGATGAGTTTGTTCATTCTCCCGGCGAGGTGCTTGACCCGCTGGGGGAGGAGAGCCATCGCCCGGTTCCGGGGATTGTTCATACCTACCCGGACAAGGCCCTGTTTCTGGTCACCGATTTTTGTGCCACCTACTGCCGCTATTGCACCCGGGGACGGATGGTGGGGAAGGGGGAGTATGTTCCGACCCGTGACATGTGGAACGCGGCCCTCGACTACGTGGCGGCGACCCCGGCGATTCGCGACGTGCTGCTTTCAGGGGGCGATCCATTGATCTTGTCGGATGAACGGTTGGAGTATTTGTTGTCCCGTTTGCGGGCGATTCCCCATGTGGAGATGATCCGGATTGGAACCAAGGTTCCGATTGTGCTGCCCCAGCGGGTGACCAAGGATCTGGCGAAGAGGCTTCAACGGGTTCATCCGTTGTTCATGAGTCTGCACGTGGTGCATGGTCGCGAACTCACGCCCGAGGTCGGGCGGGCCTGCGCCCGGCTGGCCGATGCGGGGATTCCCCTCGGGGGACAGATGGTTCTCCTCAAGGGCGTTAACAACGACCCCGCGATCCTCCGGGACCTTGTCCACGGTCAATTGAAATTCAGAATCCGGCCTTATTATCTTCACCAATGCGATGCGATTCTCGGGTCCTCTCATTTCCGCACTACGGTCGAGGAGGGATTGGCGCTGATCGAGTCATTGCACGGCCACACCTCCGGCTACGCGGTGCCGATGTATATGGTCGATGCTCCAGGCGGAGGGGGAAAGGTCCCCCTCAGTCCGGATTACCGGGTGGGTCGGGAGAACGACTTTCTCGTGCTGAGGAATTACCGGGGTGAGACCTATCGGTATTATGATGGGACGTAGGGGAGAATCGATAGCCATCGACCAGAACCGGCGAGAGGGTCTGGCGATCGTTCCCGCCCGCGAAGCCTACGGCGAGGCGTGCCGCCCTCCATGGGCGGGGTTGGCATGATCGATCCCCTTGGAGGGTCGAGCTCCGCGAGACCGCGACCACCCATCGCACGGACAATGTCCTCGCGCGGTGGCGGCGTCGCGGAGCTCCGCCCTCCAGAGGCGGGGTTGGCATCATCTTCTGCGCAGCGAACGACCAGAGTGGAACATCCTGCTCCCGGGTCAGGCTAAAATCCCTGACGTGTTTGGACCCGGGAAATGACGCCAGCAGAAGCGGGATCAGTTTAAGGAAAGGTTCTGGTCCAGAAGCAGCTTCATGCCACCGCGACGACCAGCCTTTTTTCCCGATCCGCGGCAAAGGCCAGACAAGCCCGGATGTCATCCTCCGTCAGCTCCGGGAAATCACCCAAGATTTCCGGAATACTCATGCCTGACGCCAGATATTCCAGAATGTCGGTAACGGTAATCCGCATGCCCCGAATGCAGGGTTTTCCGCTTCGCTTGCCGGGTTCAATCGTAATGATGTCCCTGTAATGCATATAAACGAGATACAAGGTCCTGCCTTCACGAGCAAATGTGATCTTCAGGCGACAGCGGCGAAGATCCGGGTGTTGATCGGGCGGCAAGGAGTTGACCCCCCGCAAGTCTTGTCGCGACGAAGCTCCGAAGGAGCGAAAGCCCTTCGACAGGCTCAGGGCGGGACGGATGGTTTCCAAACCTTGGAAACGGAGGGGGTTTGGGTTTCCAAACCTTGGAAAACGCTTTCCAGACCTCTACAATCCGAGGGCGCCCCGGTTGGCGAGGCCTTCGATGGTGCGGCCGTCGGAGGTGGTGAAGCGGACGCGGACGAGGACGGGGGTGAAGAGGGCGTAGGCGGTGACTTCGTTTCCGGGCGGCAAGAGGCCCATCTGGCGGGAGGGATTTTCGGGGTCGAGAATGGCCACGGTGCTGGTGAGAACGACCGCGACTTCTTCAAACGGCGGTTCCTTGGTGGCGATGGCCCAGGCCCCGAGGCGGTTTCGGCGGGCATGGTTTTCGGCAGCGATCAACCGCATGCGGTAGGCGGTTACGCTGGGGCCCCACGGGGGCATGGCCCGGACGCCATGAATGCGGGCAAGGCCTTGTTCGACCAATAATTCGCATAAAAACTTGCCGTCGACTTCGACCAGGGCATAGTGACGATTCCGGGCGCTTCGACCGAGGGCGTCCTGAAGCCGGGTATGGGCGGTAAAGCCATCTTTGAGGAAGTCCATGGCGACTTTGGTGGCTTGTTTGCCAAGCCGGACCACGTCGTTTTCGGAAATTCCCCAGTACTCGGCTTGCTCGGCGACCCGGTCGGGGAGGCTGCGGTCGGTTTCGGGGGCGTCCACCCAATAGATCCGGAAGATGTAGCGGCGGCGGTTGTGGCGGGCATGGAAGCTGTCGCCGTCGTTGGCGTCGTGGGGGACGATGACCGCGCCTTCTTTTTTTTGCCAGTTGCGGGCGTGGGCCTCGTCCGAAGGGGAAAGGAGGAGGAGGGCCAAGAGCATGGACCAGGCAACCGGGCGGACCCGCGATGTATGTAAACCCGTCATATCGAAAAGTTAGGCCGGGATTGGGGTCACGGCAAGGGTTTAACGACGAGCCGGGTCGATTTTGATGTTTCGGTACTTCTTTTTCATGTGAGGTCGTTTATACTCTTCCGCTTGGCCAAATCATGACCCCTGACACTTTACCTTACATCAACCGGGCAATGTTGACCTCGTGGGCGGGTCCCAACGAGTTCCGGGAAGGGGTCTATCTTTTTGAGCAGGGCCGGGTGAAGGATCTGGATTTGGAGCTTCCGTTGCTGCGAGCGCGGATCGAGTATGGCACCCGGGATATTTATTCGCGGATCAAATTGTTTCCGGATGGCACGATCGAGAATGACTGTCCGTGCCGGGATTCGCGGGAGCGGGGGATCATTTGTTCTCATGCGGTGGCTCTGGGGATGGCGTATGTCGATCAGGTGAGCGATCCTTTCACCGACCGCCGGTTGCGGATCGAGGCGAAGCGTCAAGTGGAGGCGAGGGTGGGGCGGAGGCCACCGTTGTGGAGTCTGGTGGCGGGGACGGAACCGGGGGCGGTGGCGGCCCGGTTGCGCGTGCGGTTGGCGAAGGGATGGGCCCAGCATGGACGCAGCGAAGGGATGTACCCTTTGGTGATCCAGGTCGAGGTGGAGGGGCGCAAATTGCGTCCGGATCAACTTCCTCCCCGCAAAGGGCTCAGCTTCTCTCAGGCAGACCTCGACCATTTGTACATTTTGGAGGACATGTGCGCGGGTCCGCTGGTCAGTCCGCTCCTGCTCAAGCCGGGACTGATGGCCCAGTGGCTGGCTTATCAACAGGGCACGACCCTGAGCGAGGTGGAGGGACCGGCGGACGTACCGGTGGGCCGCGACCCGGTCATGCCGCATTTGATTCTCGAAGCGGAGGAATCAACCGGTCGGATGATGGTGCGTTTTGAGGCGGGACTCGAAGGCGCGGTGAATGGAAACCGTCCGCTGTGGATCCTCGGGTATCGACTCGGTTGGGTCTATCACGACCAGCGCTTTCAGCCGCTGGATGCGTTGTTGCCGAAGGCCTATGCTTCGCTTTACCGGAGTCCGATGGTGATCGAGCGGTCGAGGGTGCCGTCGTTTCTTGCCCGGGAATTGCCCAAGCTGGAGGAGCGGTTTCTGGTCGATACGCGCTTCCCGGTCGATCGGATGGAGTACGTCCGGGGGGTGCCGTCGTTCCGGCTTACCCTGACCGGCAATCACGAGCAATTGGCGGTTGGTCTTTTGGCGGATTATGCCGGCGCGACCTGCCCGGCGGGCACGGGCTCGGCGGCGCCGGAGGACTTTGCCGCTCCGGATCCGGATCATGCCTTCCGGTATTTCGTTCGCGATCCCAAGGCCGAACAAGCGGCGGTGGACCTGCTGCCCCGGTTTGGACTTCCCGCCGAGCCGGGCCATGCCCTGCCCACCATCCTCGGCACGCGGGCGGTGATGGATTTTCTCGCGGCAAGGGTGCCCCTGGTGCGCGAGTCGGGATGGGAGGTGGAGTATGGGGGATGGCTGGACGTTTTGACTCGCACGGCGGAATGGGTCATTCCTCATGTGGAACTCCACGATTCGCCCCGGGCCACCGGCGATTTCGTGCTCCGGTATTCCTTCCGCGACCGCGACGGCAACCCGATCCCCGCCGAAGATGTCGAACAGACGTACCTCTCGGGTGAATCCTACTTTCAAGACGGGGATCGAACATTTCTTATCGATCGCGACTTGTTTCAGGCGCTTCACGATATGCTCGACGACTGCGGGATCGAGGAGCCAAGCCCGGAGGAGGACTATCCGGTTCCGGCAAGTTGCGCGGGGTATGTGGTGGCCTCGCTGGAGAGTTTCCGGGGGGTGACCCACCGGCGGGAGGCGGAGATTTCCCGCTATGCTTCGCGCCAGAACCGGGGCCTGGAACTGGAGCCGACGCCTCTGACCCCGAAGCTGGAGCAGATGCTTCGTCCTTATCAGAAAGAAGGGGTTTCGTGGCTGCGTTTTCTTGAGGAAGGATGTTTTGGCGGAATCCTTGCCGACGAGATGGGGCTGGGGAAAACCGCCCAGGCCCTTGCGTGGATCCAGATGGTCCGGGCCGATGCGAAGTCCCGGAATAAGCCTGCGCTGGTGGTGTGCCCGACCAGTCTGGTGGTGAACTGGGCTGAGGAAAGCGCCAAGTTCACCCCCGACTTGAAGATCCATATTGTCGCCGGCACGGATCGCCACAAAGCATGGGAGGCGATTGCCGGCTCGAACCTCGTGATCACCTCCTATGCCCTGCTTCGGCGGGACATCGAGCGGTATCGATCCATCGATTTCTCCATCGTGTTGCTCGACGAGGCTCAGCACATCAAAAACCATTCCACCCAGAATGCGAAGGCGGCCAAGCAGCTCCGGGCCCGGTTGCGGCTGGTGTTGACGGGAACACCCATCGAAAACAGCGTGAGCGACTTGTGGTCGATCATGGACTTTCTTATGCCGGGCTTTCTGGGCACTCACACCCAGTTCAAGCGGGGGTACGAGGTGCCGGTGGCGGCGGGGGGGGAGATTGCCGCAGCGGCCCATGCGAGGTTGCACCGGAAGATTCATCCGTTCCTCCTTCGGCGGCTCAAGCGAGAGGTCGCCAAGGAACTGCCGGACAAGATCGACCGGGTTGCCCATTGCGACCTCAGCCCCGAGCAAGTGCGGATGTACCGGAACCTGTTGGAAACGACGTCGCAGCAATTGTCCCAACTGGTCGAGGCGCGCGGCTTTGCCCGGTCCCGGTTCACTGTGCTCAAGACCCTGACCCGGTTGCGCCAAGTGTGCTGCCATCTTGAATTGCTGAAGATTCCCGGGGCCGAGTACCGGGAACCTTCGGCCAAACTTGAGCTGTTTCTTGAACTGCTCGACGAAGCCATGGACAGCGGCCACCGTGTGCTGGTGTTCAGCCAGTTTGTGTCGATGTTGCACATCCTCCGGCGCGAGTTGGACAAGCGGAAAATCGCCTATGCCTACCTCGATGGTTCCACGGTCAAGCGCATGGAGGAGGTTCACCGGTTCAATGAAACGCCGACGCTACCCGTGTTTCTGATCAGCCTCAAGGCGGGGGGCACCGGGCTCAACCTGACCGGTGCCGATATGGTGATTCATTACGACCCGTGGTGGAATCCTGCGGTGGAGGATCAAGCCACCGACCGGGCGCACCGGATTGGCCAGAAGAAAACCGTGTACAATGTGAAGTTGATCACCCGCAACAGCATCGAGGAAAAAGTATTGGCCCTTCAGGAACGCAAGCGGCAGGTCATTGATGCCACCCTCGGCGAGTCGACCGACCTCGTCCGCACGTTGACCTGGGAAGATGTGAAGGAGTTGCTGACGCTATGAACACCCGCCTGCTCAATCGCCTGATCCAAGTGTTTCGTTACCTCGGTTACCTCTCGGGTTTGGTCGGGGTCTTGCTGGTGACCTCGGGACGTTCCATCGCGGGGGAGGAGCGGGGGGCGCTGCTGTTGACGATCGGCGGGGCGCTGGTCGGGATCATGCTGCTTTCCTTTCTCGTGACCTACGTCCTGCGCACGTTGTTGTTCATGGTCAAAGGACGCAGCGGCCCTGCCAGGAAGCCGGACCCTTCATGAGTGAGGAGGTGCCTTCCCTTCTTTACCGGCAAAGCCTGAGAACGGGGGCGATGTACATCATCGCCTCCGCCGCGTTGTTTTCCTGCGTGGGTAGTTTGGTCAAGACCCTGACCCAGGATCTTCCCGTACCCATGGTGGTGTTCTTTCGTAGCGCGATCGGGTTGGCGTGGCTGGCCCCCTGGTTGTGGAACCGGCGGGGCTTCACCCTGCGAACCCGCCGGTGGAAAGATCACGCGGTCCGGGGGGTATCGGGTATCCTTGCCATGGCGCTGTTCTTTTTTGCCCTGTCCCGGTTGCCCCTGGCCCAGGCGGTGCTGCTCAACTTCACCGCGCCCCTGTTCATCCCGCTCATCGCCCGGTGCTGGCTGGGGGAAAAGTTGTCGGCGAAGATCTTTGTCGCCCTCGGGGTGGGATTTGTTGGGGTCGCGTTCGTGGTGCGCCCGGCCGGGTTCGACATCGAGCCCGCGATGGTGGCCGGGTTGGTGTCCGCCGTCTTCGCGGCGATCGCTCTTGTTGGTATTCGCAACCTCACCAACAACGAACCGGCGGCGAGGGTGGTGTTCTACTTCGGGGTGGTCTCGACGCTGATCAGCCTCCCGGTCGCCGTGTGGGTGTGGGTTGCTCCGACCCCGGAGCAGTGGATGATGGCGATCGCCATGGCCGGACTGGCTACGCTGGCCCAGCTTCTACTGACCCGGGGCTATGCCTCCGCACCTGCCGGACAGGTGGGATATTATCAATACAGTTCGGTCCTCTTCTCCGCCCTGATCGGGTGGATGGTTTGGTCGGAAGTCCCGACCCCGTGGGCGGGGGTGGGAGCGCTCCTGATCCTCGTCGCGGGGGTGGTAGCTTCCGGTTACAACCTTGTCGGATCGGGTACCGCCCTGCTCGAGCTGATGACCCGAAGCCGGGATCGGGAGACGCGCGGGGCGGACTAAGCGCGGATTTACCGGCTCGGCAGTTCGCTGCGCCGTTCCCCCCGGCCCTCGCCGCGTCCGCCCGAGTCGTCGGTGCGTTCCACGGGGAGGAACCAGGCGCTGAGCGAAAGCAGGACGCCGAGGATCAATCCGGTCACCACCGGCCATTTCACCTTGGGCCACGCGGTGCGCATGAGCCAATTCCAGTGGAGGATGAGGTGAAGCACCACCAGCCCGCACACCGTGTAGGCGATCCAGGTATGGAGATCTCCCCATTCATGCCGGTCCCAACCCCAAGTTTCCAAGCCTCGTCCACCTCGACCTCCCGGAGGAAGCCGATAGCGGAGGATAAATCCCGTCGACAACATGAGGCAGACGGAAATCCACAGGAAAAAATCCACGAATCGATTCCACCATAACTTCATCATGACCGGACTCCTTTCCATGAGACCTCGCGAAACCATGGGTCTATTGAGAGCATAACGGATAAAGAGGGGGATTTACTGCATGAATGATTACGAGATGGGAGAAATCGGGGTTTCCATGGGGGCAAGGTCAGGCCCGACCGGCACAATCGCAACAACGATTTCGGATGACGCTTTCCCGGCTCGCCCTCCCTGTGCGGGTTTATCCTCGACCCCGGCGACCTTGCGTCGCCGGTCTTGAGTTTGGCCTTTTGAGCTGCGGCAGCGGCTCTTATGGAGTGCGGCGGCTTGACG
>DAOLCW010000052.1:0-21430 GCA_035327665.1 Kiritimatiellia bacterium | reverse complement strand
AAATTTCGCAAAGAAACGTTTCTTTATACCGTAAAGTTGTAGGGGTTGGTATTAGTGCCCCTCATCATGTTGCAGGCAACGTGCGTCACGGATGGGGATTCGTTTTGCGGAGCGAACAATTCCTTGCAAATGCACGAACTGGCGCAAGGCCAGGATATGATGAAGCGTGGGGCGAATCATTTGACAGAGATCTGTATTAATGAAACATAAATATGCATGAGAACGACGTTGGACCTCGATAGCGCCCTTTTGGTTGAGGCAAAGCGTGTGGCCGCGCTGAAACAACGGACCCTTACCGCGACCATCGAAGACGCGCTTAGGCTTGCCCTGAACCAGATAGAGGAAAGGAAAGGCGCATCCAACTTGGATATCCCGACTGCGGGCGCCGGGGGTCTGCAGCCGGGCGTAGATTTGGATGATGCCTCCAATGTGCTCGACCGCATGGATGGGCGCGCATGATTCTTCCTGATGTGAATGTCCTGATCTATGCCTTCCGAAAGGATGCCGAGGGGACAAGAAGTATCATGCATGGCTGAAGCGCAGCTTGATTGAGGAAACGGCTTTCGGGCTATCCGAACTGGTGTTGAGTTCGGTGGTGCGCATTACCACGCATCCGCGCGTCTTTCAACAACCGAGCCGGATCGAGGAGTCGTTGGCTTTCTGTAACGCCTTGCTTGAACAGCCGAATGCCGTGAGGGTCGCCCCAGGGCCGCGCCACTGGGGCATTTTTTGTTCCTTGTGCGAAAAAGTCGGGGCCAAAGGCAATCTCGCCGCAGATGCCTACCTTGCCGCTCTCGCCATCGAAAGCGGGGCCGAATGGATCACGACCGACCGTGATTTCTCGAGATTCCCCGGTCTTTCGTGGCGCCACCCGCTGGATCGTCGGTAGCGTCGTCCGTATCGGGTCGCTTTACCCGGCGCAACCGCTGCCGCCGACCATACCTACACGCCTTGACCGGGAGAACTCCCGCTGTCAATCGCGATCCTCAAGGAGGAATTTCGCGACGTCGGTCCACCAGGTTTGGCCAGGGTGGAAGTCGAGGGTGTTGTGGGAGCGGCCGGACTGAATCCATATGCGTTTGGGGCCATGGTAGGCGTCGTACAAGGCTTGACCATGGCGGGCGGGGACGACTTCGTCGCGTTCGGCGAGCAGGATGGCGACCGGGCCGTGAAAGTTCGTGAGGTGTTTCGCGCTTTCAAAGCGATCGCGCAGAAGCAGTCGGACGGGGAGGAAGGGATAGTGGCCACGGGCGACGGAGACGAGGGAGTCAAAGGGTGTGATGAGAAAGAGTCCGTGGACGTTTTCGCTTTCGCTGGCGGCAAGTCGGGCGGCGACCCCGGAGCCGAGGGATTCACCGACGAGCACGATATGGGTATAGCCAGCCAGTTTGAGTTCCCCGAGGGCGTGGCTGGCGGCTAGCTGAAAGGCGGTTTCGGAGGGTTTGCCGGAGCGCGGGCCATACCCGGGATATTCGAGGATATGGACGTGAAACCAAGGGCGGAAGCCCTGGGCGAGGTACCCTCGATGCCCGGCGAACCCGGCGTTCCCATGGAAAACAAGCATGGCCCGATCCGAAGGAGCGGAGGAGGGGTGGGTCCATCCGATGAGTTCGCCCTCGCTGCTCCTCCAGGGTTGCAGGCCTTGGTTGGCGGCAAACGGAAGGGCCGCCGTCTCGGCGAGACGGGTGGGGTGATAGATGAGTTTGCGCTGGCAGGCCGCCATCACGAGGAGCACGAGGAGGTAGATGCGCGCACCAGCCCAAAGGAGGGAGCGGAACGTCGTCGAGGTGCCGGACATGATGGTGGGGTGGCGAGGGGGCGGGGATGGTTTACCATGCGTAAGCGAATCCCAACTGCACGGAAAGGCCGTCGTAGGAGTCGCTCAAACTCCGGGTTTCGGAACCGCCCTGGTCGAAACGGAATCGAATGGACTCCGCTTTAACCCAGGTATATTTGGCTTCGAGAACGAATGACAGGGACGGGGACAAGGCAAGCTTAAGGCCCGTGACAAGGTAGCCACCGAACTCATCATCGACGGATGCGGAAATGGTTTGCCGATCCTCGCGGAAGGTCCGGTCGATCAAATAGTACCCGGCCCCGCCGCCGGCATACCAGGTGGTAAGGTCGTCCACCAGGCGGGTGAGGAGCAGGCCGGCTTCGAGTGGAATGATTTCGGTTTCGCGTTTGACGCTGGCGATCCGTTGCTCAAAGAGGAAAGAGGAGGCTCGAAGTTCGATGGCGAGCGGTTCCGCGACCGGCCAGAGGATGCGGGTTCCGTAGCCGTAGGCGCTGAGGTCATCCTTGGGTTTCCAGAAGGACCCATAAAGGCCAATCGATTGAGCGAGGGCGGCGGTGGGGCCGAGTCCAAGGGCGAGGACAAACAGAACGAGTCGTTTCATGGTAGCGCTCCTTTTTTTAGGTTGTCGGCTCCGGGAGAAGATTCACCCGAAGCTCCGGGTGCCATTTGAACAGGCGGGGAGCGGGAGGTCAATGTTCAAGGTGGGGTAGACTCCATGACCGGACGGATCTCCCGGGTGGAAGTCGGCTACAGGTGGTGTATAGTGTTGCTATGAATTCCCGGCGTTCCATGTTTATAAAGCCAGCCCTCGGGGTGGCGCTGGCCCTGTTGGCCGGTATGGCCTGGAGGGTGGTATCCGGTGACGAAGGAGGAGAAAAAACCATGCTCGTGTATTCAGTGAAAGAACAAGGATTGATCGAGACGGCTGCTGTGGATCTTTCCGGGAAAGAGCAACTGGCTCCAGAGATCTGCCGGGTCATGCGTCAGCACGGAACGGAACGGGCGTTCAGCGGTTCCCATAAGCCGGTATCCATTCAGGCGGTTTATCAGTGCGCGGCGTGCGGGTTGGACCTCTTTTTGTCGGAGACCCAGTTTGATTCCGGAACGGGGTGGCCAAGTTTTTGGTTGCCGGTTCATGAAAACAACATTGGAACGAAGACCGATTATTTGCTGGGCCGTCATTACCCTCGCACAGAGGTACATTGCGCCCGCTGCAAAGGACATCTGGGGCACGTCTTCGAGGACGGACCGGAGCCGACCGGGTTGAGGTATTGTATTAATTCCGTCGCTTTGGTCATGGTTCCGATCGAGGAGCTGCTGGGCGAAGAGGAATTGTGACTTTCGTCACCTTCGCTTCGAGAAGCGAAGGAACAAAGCGGGATCGAGATCCCGCACTCCACATGGCCGCATCAATGACCTCACGTTTCGGGAGATTCGCCCTTCGACGATTCAGGTAAGAAAATCTTCGCTGGTTGAACACGGGGGGATGTGGTAGACTCAAAAGCGTCATCTATAACAACGCGGGGTTTCTATGCGAGCATGGCGGTTTGAGAGTTTGATGGTGTGGACGGTGTTTTCGGCTTTGTTCCTGGCGAATTTGGTGGAGGGGACGCCCCTTCGTAAAACGTCGTCGGGCGCACCGGATTACCAGACGGAACTGCTGGGCATTTTGAGCGGATTGCAGGCGCTGGCTCAGGGGACGTTCAGCATGGACGAGTGGAACAGCTACACCGACCGTCTGGACGTGGTGCTGAACCGGGCGCGGGAGCGGGGGGATGATCACTGGGTGATCGAATCAACTGTCCTGAAAGCGAAAATCGCCTCGGAGATGAGGCATCAGCATGCGGAGGCCCTCGCCATGTTGCGGGGGGTCAAACAGGCGTACCGGACAAGGGCGGATTTGACCTCGATGCGGAAGGTGTATGTGGAGGAAGCGGCGATCCTTGGGCGAATGGGGGATGAGGCGGGAGTGAACCGGGTGATTCGCGAGTTCCGGGAGAGTGTGCATTTTGATCCGACGTTCTATGACTTTCAGGGGGGGCGCGGTCCGAATGATCCGCTGGTGGTGACGCGTCCGCGGGTGGCGGGATCGGAGTCGATTGCGGTGACGTCGATGAATGTGCAACGTCAACGGGCTCACTTTGCGCCCGGCCAGTTGTTTCCGGACTTCAATCTGGTGGATTCGTCGGGGCGACCGCTGCGGCTGAGCGACTACCGGGGCCGGGTGGTCCTGGTCGACTTTTGGGCGCACCGGATGACGCCTTGGCGCAACGGTTTGCCGCAGGTGATGGATATGTATTCCCGTTTTCACCCGCTGGGTCTTGAAGTGATCGGGATCAACCTTGAGCGGGACGCTCAAGCAGCGGAGGCCTTTGCGGTGGCGAACGGGATTCCATGGCGTCGGGTCTATGGCGACCAATCGCTTTCCCGTGAATTGGGCATCTTTGGTCAACCCGCGACGTATTTAATCGATGGTCAGGGGATCATCCTTGCTCGCGATCTCCGGGGTTCGGAGTTAAACGCGGCGATCCGGCAAGCTCTCGGTATGCGGCCCTGATTCCGGGCATGCCGTCCCCGCTTGCCCATAGTCTGGCCGGAGTGGCTCTTACCACACTGTGGTGGATGCCGGCAAAACCGGCATGGCGGGAAAGGTGGGAGGCGGCATGGTCGTTGCGGGGTTGGTTTCTGCTCGGGATCGTGGTGGCGAATCTCCCCGATCTCGATTACCTCCCGGGTATCTTCACTGGCGAGTTGAACGCCTATCACCAGCTTCATACCCACAGTATCGGATGGTGGGCGGTGACCACCCTTGGCCTCGGGTTCGTGGTTCATGCGCTACATCCGGAGCTGGGGTGGAAACCGATGGTATGGCTGGGCCTGGTCCAGGGCAGTCATTTGGCGATGGACTGGATGACCGAGGATCGCGGGGTCCCGCCGGGCTTCCAGGCGTTGTGGCCTTTTTCGGACCGGGTGGTGCATTCGCCGGTGTCCGTCTTCAAATCGTTTGACAAGGCGGATTGGGGTGAGCTTTTTCAAGTTGGGAATCTGGTTCCCTTGGCGTGGGAGGCGGCGATCATGGGAGCGGTGGTGGCAGGCGCTCTGGCTTGGTCGCAGCGGACGGCACGACGACCGGGAATTGGTTTGGACGGATCCTCCGGGCGGAGGTAAGGTCGGGGTCGAATTTTTCTGCGATGCGGTGAAGGTGGGCTCAAGCCTTATGGAGGCATAGAACATGAAGATTGCGGTGGTCGGGGCGAACGGGATGCTGGGGCATGACTTGAAGGGGGCGGCGGCGGCCCGCGAGATCATGGTGGCGGGGTATGATTTGCCCGAAGTGGATATCACCCGGCCGGAAACGCTGTCGGGGATCGAGTCTGCGGATGTGGTGATCAATTGCGCGGCCTACACGCGGGTGGATGACGCGGAGACGGAAAAGGAGCTGGCGTGGAAAATCAATGCGGAGGGGGCAGGGAATCTCGCGGCATGGTGCAAGGAGCGGGACATTCGCCTCATCCACGTAAGTACGGACTATGTTTTCGACGGGGGCAAGGGGGAGCCGTATCACGAGGAGGACAAGGTGAATCCGATCAGCGTGTACGGGGCCTCCAAGCTCGGCGGGGAGGAAGCGGTGGCGCAGGCGGGGGGGCGTTATCTGATCGCGAGAACCCAGTCGCTCTACGGAGTGAATGGACGAAGTTTCGCCAAGGCGATTCTCGGACAGGTGGATCAAGGAAAGACCGAGTTGAAGGTGGTGAGCGATCAGGTGTCGTCGCCGACCTATACCCCGCACCTCGCCGAGGCGCTGTTGCTGCTTGCCGAGAATCCCGAGGGGGAAGGGATTGTGCATGTGGCTTCGCGGGATGGTTGTTCGTGGCACCGGTTTGCGGAAGCGATCGTTGAGGAAATCAAGGCTTCGGTGGTCGTGCATGCGATGTCGGCAGCGGAGTTGAAGTATCCTGCCCCGCGCCCGGCGTATTCGATCCTCGACACGACACGGTACCGAACCCTGACCGGCCGGGCGATGCCGACCTGGCGCGAGGGGTTGCGGGGATATCTAAAGGAAACCGGGCGGATCTAGGGATGGCGCGTCCGGTTCCGTTCTGGCTTGATCCCGCCCGCCCGCTGGCCGAAGAAGTTGCCGCTTATCTTCTGGACGCGTTACGGCGGCCGTTTTCCCTGCGCGATTGTCTGGTGGTGGTGCCGACGCTGGAGGCGGGGCGGAGGCTAAGGCTGGGGCTGGCCGCCCGGGCGGCCGGGCAGGAGACGGGCTTGTTGACGGGTCCGGTGCTGACACCGCTTCAGGTCGTCACCCATGGGCGGGACCTGCCGGATATGGCGGATGACGCGCTGGTTCTTTCGGTTTGGGTGGACGTGCTTCAGGGTTGCCCGGGAAACGATTTGGAGGCGCTCTTACCGACCCCGCCTCCGGAGCGCGATGCGACGTGGGCCGTGACTACGGCGAGGATGATGATGTCGGTGCGGCGTTCGCTGGTCGAAGGCGGGCTGCGACCGGGGGATGTGGAAGGCTTGGACGATCTGCCGGGGGATGAGCGAAAGCGCTGGGCGGCCATCGCGCGTTTGGAGGCCCGGGCGGCGAGGGACATGCAAGAGTTGGGTCGAAGGGATCCGCTGGAGGTCTTGCTGTCCTCGGCCAAGTCTGGCGAATCGCCGAAGGGGATTTCCCGCGTGGTGATTGCCGCAGTGTCCGATCCAACCCCGTTGATGATTCAGGCGATGTCATCCTGGCCGGATTCGATCCGGGTGGATTGTTTGATCCCGGCGCGATCGGAGGACCGGGAACGGTTTGATGAATGGGGGCGTCCGCGGGAAGAGGCATGGACGACCCGGGTGCTTGACCTGGCGCCGACGCATCGGATCGATCCCGTGGGTGGACCGGCGGAATGCACGGAACGGGTGAGGGAATTTCTGGTTTCAGCAGAGGAGAAGGCGTTGATTGGGATGCCGGATACAAGTTTGCGTTCGGCAATCATGGCGGGAGCGGAGCAGGCGGGAAATGTGGCCCACGACCCGGGAGGCATGACGGTGGAGACGCATCCGTGCGGTCAGTTGGTCGTGGCGTATGGTCAGACCCGTTTCGAGGGCCGTCTGGAAGGACTTACCGGATGGTTGCGCCATGGGAGTTTTCTCACTTGCCTTGAGCGGGATGCCGGCGGCTCGAGTTCCGCAGACATTCTGCACGCGTGGGATGACTTCCTTCAACGCGACCTGCCGCCGGATGTTCAAGCGGTGAAGGAGCGTCTGCCGGTAATCGAAGCAGGAACTCCGGTGTTGGGAGGAGCGCTCAAAAAGATCTTCGAGCAAATCGCCAAGCACACGGACCTTCCTTTGGATGAGGCGATTTCCGATCTGCTTGCGACCCACTACGGAGATGCGACACTTGTTCCGGGCCGGGAGGAGGATGATCTTTTCATGGCGGCGGGGCGTTCGATCATGGAGTCGGCTCAAGCGTTCACCCAAGCGGCCCGCGCGAGCGGGCGGACCGATCCGGGGGAGGTCTTCAAGGTGTGGTGGTCGATGGCGGGCGAGGCCTGCGTGTACCCCGCGGCGCCACCGGATGCCCTGGCCATGACGGGGTGGTTGGAACTCGCATGGCAGGATGCGCCGGACCTGCTGGTCGCGGGAATGAACGAAGGGTCCGTGCCGGATGGACAGGCCGCGGATTTGTTTCTGCCTGATTCGCTGCGGGCGCGTCTTGGTCTGCGCAGCGACACGCGCCGCCATGCCCGCGATGCCTATCTCTTTTATCTTCTCACCGAGCAACGAAGGCGGCGGGGCAGATTGATTTGGGTGCCGGCGCGGACCACCGAGGATGGAGATTCGCGTCAGCCCTCCCGGCTACTTTTGCAATGCGCGCCGGAGGATCTGGTGGGAAGGGTTCGACGGTTGTTTCATGAGGCAACGGTGAACCGGCTTCGCCCGCCACCGGCGATTCCCTTCCGCCTGATTCCGCCGGCTCCGGGTCCGGCTCCAGCCCGGCTGCGCGTGACCGCGTTGCGCACCTACCTCACCTGTCCCTTCGAGTACTATTTGAGCCATGAGGTGGGGATGGAGCGGGTGGAAACGAATAAGCTGGAGATGAGTCCGGCCGACTTCGGGATCGTGGTTCATGACACCCTGCGACGGTTGTTTACCCTCGCCGAACTTCACGACTGCAAGGAGGAGAAGCTGATCGCAGAACGGTTGGAGGAGGAGCTTGATCGTTTGATGGCGCACCGGTTTGGACGGTACCCGGCGTTGCATGTGATGGCCCAGGCGGAAGCGATGCGTCAGCGGCTGCGGGCCTTCGCATCGATTCAGGCCGCCGAGGTGAAGGCGGGTTGGCGGATCGTGGACGCGGAGCGGAAGTTGTCGATGTCGCTCGGTGGGATTTCGCTGGAAGGTCGCATCGACCGGGTAGACCGGCATGACGATGGACGGGTGCGAATCATCGATTATAAAACCAGAGACAAGGCCGAAGATCCGGCCAGGACCCATCTTGTCGCGGCGAGGACGGAGGGCTTGCCGGAGGCGGTGGTCGAGATCAAGGGGAAGGCGCGAAGTTGGATCGATCTGCAACTTCCTCTTTATGCACGCATGTTGAGCCTGGAGATGCCGGAGGCAGAAGAGATTACCGTCGGTTACGCGAACCTCCCCAAGGCGGTTCATGAGACGTCGCTGGTCGCGTGGGCGGACCTTTCCGGGGAGCTGGTAGATGCGGCCGTCACCTGCGCCGAGGCGGTGGTGGGGAACATCCGGGACCGGGTGTTTTGGCCGCCGTCGAGCCGCAGTCGGATACGGGATAACGAGCGTTTGATTACGGCCGGACTGGAGGCGTGTTTTGATCCTCGTTCGCTGATGGGATCCGGAGAGGCGGGGTCATGACCGTGCGCATCGAGCATCGGCTGTTCATGGCTTCGGCGGGGTCAGGGAAGACCTTTCAGCTTGCCCACCGATTTATCCGCCTGCTCGCCCTCGGAGCCGATCCCGGCCGTATCCTCGCCTTGACCTTCGCCCGCAAAGCCGCCGGGGAAATGTTCGACAAAATTCTGGGCCGCCTCGCCGATGCAGCGTCTGATCCGGGGATTGCCGCAGAGACCGCAGCCCTCATCGAGTTGCCGGAACTCGGCCCGGATGATTTTGCCCGGCTGCTCGGGGACTTGGTGCGGGCCATGCCCCGTTTGCAGATCGCCACCCTCGACAGTTTTATTATCGGAATTGTCCGGTCATTTTCCCTTGAACTAGGGATCGAACCGGACTTTTCGCTTTCGGATGAAAGTGGTTTTGATGGCTTGCGGCTTCGGACCGAAACCCTGCGGGGGTTGCTCGGATCGAGTGCGATGACCCGTCTGGAACGGGAGGCCTTTCTGGAGGCTTTCAAGCTCGCGACCTGGGGCCACGAGGAGCGGGGGGCGGCGCGATACCTCGACCGTTACATCGCCTCGCATCATGCCCTCCTGCTCCAATTGCCCCATGCCCATCAATGGGGCGAACCGGCCACGATTTGGGAAGGACACCCTCCGTGGTATTTCGCTCTGGAGGACACTGGACCGGCAGTGGAGGTGATCCGCACCTGGATCACCGAGGTTTCCGGGACCGATAAGCGATTGATGACGTGGTGGACGGGATTGGTGGACTGGATGGTGAATTATGATCCGTCCTCAGGGCAGACCGTTTCCGATGCATCGGGCAAATTCCAACGTATCCTCGCTGCGGTTGAATGTCCTGATGAGCCATCGGTCATCAGATCCTATGGCAAGGACTGCCTTCTCACCCGCGAGGTATGTGAGGCATGGCGTCAGGTGCTCGGGTCGATGGTGCGAAGGGAAGTTGAATCGTCCCTCCGGCGCACCACCGGGTTGTACCGCCTGCTCGCCCTCTACGAGGAGCGCTATGACCGGTTGATTCGCCGCCGGGGCAACTTGACCTTTCAGGATGCGGTTCATTTGTTGGCCGGCTGTTCGCTGGCCACCGGAGAGAGCGGGGGGGGCGAAAACCGGTTGTGGATCGACTACCGACTCGACCGCCGGATCGACCATTGGTTGCTCGATGAGTTTCAGGACATCAGCACCCTCCAGTGGCAGGTGCTGGAAAATCTGATCGATGAGGTGCTTCAAGATCCTGAGGGGGATCGGAGCTTCTTCTGCGTAGGTGACATCAAGCAATCGATCTACCGGTGGCGAGGGGCCAATCCACGGCTCATGCTTCATCTCCGCGACCATTACCGGCGGGCTCTGATCGCGGAAACCTTGAGCATTTCCTACCGTTCCAGTCCCGCCGTGCTCGACACCGTCAATCAGGTGTTCGGCAATTTACCCGTTGCCGCGGCCATGGGGGCCGATCAGGAAAAGGCGTTCATGGAGTGGTCGGCCTTGTGGACGAACCACCGGCCGCGGCCCAACGTCTCCCGGTCCGGTTACACCGCTCTGCTGGAGTACGAGTCGCCGGAGGGCGAGCAGGGAACCCACGAGGAGCGGTTTGCGGTGGTCGCTTCCTTGCTCAACCAGATTCGTCCGCTTGAGCGAGGGTTGTCGGTCGGCATTCTCGTGCGCGCCAACACCACCGGGAACGCACTCGCTCCCTACCTGCGCATCGCCTGCCCCGGCATGGCGGTGGCCCTTGAAGGAAGTTTTTCCCTTGCCGACAGCATGGCCGTGCTCGTTCTCCTTTCCCTCGTCCGGGCGATTGCCCATCCCGGGGATACCGAGGCATGGGGACACCTCGCGATGTCGCCTCTCCACTCCGACCTCCCCGCAACCGGGGCGGAACGGGGAACCTTTGTCCGCGAAGGCTTGCAGACCCTGCAACGTCATGGGTTTTCCGGTTTGCTTCGCCCATGGGCGATCCGGTTGACCGAAACGATGGCGCCCTGCGCGTTTTCGCGGGGTCGCATCGATGAACTGCTCGCTGCCGCCGATACCTTCGATGCCCGGGGCGAATCGGATCCCGATGCCTTTCTCGCCTTTATGGAGGGCTACTCGCTGCGGGAGCAGCGGGCCCGGGCGATCCGGATCATGACTGTGCATCAGGCCAAAGGGCTCGAGTTCGATATGGTGATTCTTGCCGACCTTCAATCCCGGGGCGGGGGAGGGGAGGTGTTCCTGACCGGAAACGCCCATGATCCACAGGCGGCGCCGGCATGGACGATGAAGCGACCGCGCAACGGAATGGTCGACGCCGATCCCGTTCTTGCGAGGGAGAACCTCCACCTGGAAGCGGAGGAGGAATTTGAAAGTCTGTGTGTATTGTACGTGGCGATGACCCGGGCCGCAGAGGCGTTGTATCTGGTAACCTCGTATCCGGGCAAGGATTCCAAGGTTCTTTCTCATGCCGGACTGATTAAAAAATGTTTTGGCCACGACGTGAACTCAACCACCGGAGAATCGACGGTGATGCCGCCCGGGCTTCCGGTGCGATTGATGCACGAAAGCGATTCCGGCCAGCGTGGTTGGTACGAGGCTCATCCCCTTCGAGCCCGGGAAGCATCTGAACCTTTGCCGGTCATCCAAATGGTCCGCGCCGTCGCCCCGGTTGAATTCGACCGCAAATCCCCCTCGACCGAGGCCGAAGCCCCCCGCGAGGCCCGGCAGGTATTCTCGACCACTGCCCGGGACAGCCGGGCGATCGGGCGGGGCGTGCATGAGGTTTTCGAGCGGATCGAGTGGCTCGAAGAGGGTGCCATGGAGCGTGCATTGGCGGAGTGGAAGGCTGCCCGTCTACCCGATGATTCGGTCGCCGAAGCTGTGGGCCGGCATCTTGCCTGCGCACTCGCCACCGTGGCGGCCCAAAATTGTCTTCGCAAGCCGGAAGCTCCGCACGCCGAAACCTGGCGAGAGGATGGATTCGATGTCTTGCTTGATCGAACATGGATTACCGGAACCTTTGACCGGGTGGTCTTGACGCGCGATGAGAAGGGCGGGTTTCTCTCCGGAGAGATCGTCGATTTCAAGACCAACCAGATTACCGCCGAGCACGACGAAACCTATTGGCGCGACCATTACGCTCCACAGCTAAACCTCTACCGCCGCGTTCTCGCCACCTTGACCGGATTGGATCCCCGGAAGATCACCACCCGGTTGCTGTTTACCCAAACCGGTTCGGTGGTGGACTGCTGAGGCCATTTCCTCACGACCTCAAAACGGCGGATCCTGGTCATCGGCCTCAACCGGTGGACTGATTACGCCGCGTTGGATCTGGGGGTTCTTTACTACCGGCGGGGGAACCGCAAGGACGCGAAACGGTATTTTGAGCTGGCGACGCAAGTGAACCCACGTTTCGCCCTCGCCTTGAACAATCTCGGGTACCTGCTGGCCGAGGAGGGCAAGCTGGACGAGGCCCTGATCCTTTGCTCCCGGGCGTCGGAATTGGAGGAGACGAGCCAGAATGTCGACTCGCTGGGGTATGTGTATCTGCGGATGGGCCAACGAGAGAAGGCAAGAACGTTGATTGCCCGGGCCCTTGAGCTGGATCCGAACAACCGGGAGGCGAAGGAGCACTGGGCGGAGCTCGCCGGACTGGAGGCGGAATGAGGAGCGGAGGGCGAGCGAAGTTGGGCCCATGCAGGAGCAGATGGCCGACCTGTCGTGGGTTGGCCAGTGTGGCTGAAATCCGGTATGGATAGGAACATCGTGACGACCTTATTCAAGCCAGGCCGGACGGGTGTCGAGTTCAAGGGCGGGAAGCTCTATGATTTTTCGAAGTGGTCGGTCTACGTGATGAAGGGTTGGCCGGATCCGCGGTCATGGTCCAAGGACGAGGACAAGGGATGGAGGCAGGAGCGGAAATTTGCGGATGAGGTATTCTGTAGGTTTTTGATGGATGAATCCCATCGGCCGTCGGCGGAGCCGCCGGATGTTAACGCGATTACGTTGGATACGGATGCTGACTTGGTGAATCCTCGGTGGACGCCGGACGAGGTGGAGAAGAGACTGGGGTTGAAGCGTTGGAGGGCGATGCGGGCGTGGAAGGATGCCCGGGCGTATTGGGCTTTTTTTGATACGATTCCCGGGGAAATCAAGGACCGGTTGTTGCGTTTCGAGAAGCGGCGCTGGCATGTGTTGAACCTGCTGGCCCGGTGTCGGGGGGCGGATGACCTGATCGACGCGAATCCGGCGCTGGGTTTCGCCCTCGCCAGCAACTGGGTGTTTCATCAACCCGCAGTCAAGCAACCGATGCGGGCGGCGCGAAGTTTGATCCGCAAAAAGCAGCGGCATATTCTAGGCTGGCTGGGTTTTCCGGCCACGGAGTCGGCGCGGCGCGTCTTGATGAAGGTGGTTCCGTCGGCGGTGTCGGTGGAAAGTTTGCTGTATCTTCGGGACGCGCTGAAGAACCCGGTACAGGCGAAACGCCTGGCCCACGTGCCCCGGCTGAACAAGGGGGCGCTCCGTCTTGCTTGCACGGGGTGGATGACGGACCGGTTGACGCCAAGTCTTTTGGAGGAGGTGGCACGGGATGAAGACAATGACCATGAGGCTCATACCTATGGTTTACTCAGGGATGCGCTACGGATGGATCGGCGGATGGGCGGGGGAGGGTGCCCGGAACGCTTCACCTGCCTGAACCGGTTGAAGGATGTGCATGACGTCTTATCAAGGGAACTAGAGAACTTGATGGCGAAAGATTGGCTTAACGGGGAGGTCGGTTTTCCTGATCCTCCTTATGCCGGCACACCATGGATTCAGCCGATTTCGACACCCTTGGCGCTTTTCGATGAGGGCCGGATCATGCACCATTGTGTGGCGTCGTACGGCGACAACGTTGTGGGGGGTGGGGTTTATATTTACCGTGTGCTGGAACCGGTGCGGGCGACGCTGGCGATTTATCGTAGTCGGGACGGGTGGGATGCCGGTCAGATGCAGTTGGCTTGCAACAAGCGGGTGCCCAAGGAGATCAAGGAGCAGGTGGTTGCGAGTTTGTTTTCGAGTCCAGGCTGGGAGGCGGGGCAGAGACTCTCAAAGAATCCATTCGAGCTTTTCCCGCTGCCGGAACCGGGGGTGATCTGTAATCTGCAGGGCGAGCCGGTGACCGAGCTGTCACCGGAAATGAAGGCTGCGGTCGAACGGATTCGCGCGGTTTTTATCGGAAAGGGAGGGGCATCATGACTTTGGATTCGCGGAACTTCATTGACTTGGCGCCCCATCTCGCTCATGGCTCAACGGGAACTTGGATAGGCGGGCAGGCAGCTTCGACCTGACGGTTGTGCGGTCCACGTTGCAGGAGGAAGATGGTAGGGCGAACCCTCCGGGTGAGCCGCCGATACGTCGTTTCCAAGGTTTGGAAACGGTTGCATCATCCATGCCAGAAACTGTCCCCGGCTGGGGCCGGGCAGGCAGTGACCCAAGGGGGACGATAAATACGGGGGATAAGTCCTTGACGGGCGGACCCATTGAATATATTCTTTTATCCGAACAAGCAGATAAATGATTGCAGTAGCTCCCATTGAAATTTTTCGCGCGCTGGCTGATGAAGTCCGGCTACGGTTGCTTTCGGCGGTGTTGACGTCGGAGCTTTCAGTTGCGGAACTTGTTCATGCGCTTGGGCTTCCGCAGTCGACGGTCAGTCGTCACCTGAAGCCGTTGCGGGATGCGGGGCTGGTGGAGACCCGGAGGGATGGCACGTCGGTGTACTATCGGAAGGGAGCGGCATTGACCGAACCGACGATGTTCCGGCTTCTTGAAGATCGTCTGAAGTATTTGCCCACGGCCCCAATGGACCGGAATGCGGTGCGGCGGGTTTTGGATCTGCGCAAGCAGCGAAGCCGGGACTTTTTCGACCGGATGGCGGGAACGTACAACCAGTTGACCGAACCGGGCGGCGGATGGTCGGCTCTTGCGGCGGGCTTCGCGGCAGGATTCCGGGGACAAGTGGTTGCTGACCTCGGAGCGGGGGAAGGGGCGTTAAGCCTCCTGCTGGCGAGGTTCGCGAAGGAAGTTATCGCGGTGGACCAGTCGTCGGGGATGCTGAAGGAAGTGGAAATCCGGGCCAAGCAACAAGGGTTCGGCGCGGTGATCCGGACGGTGGAGAGCGATTTTGAGTCGCTGCCGTTGCCCGACCAATCGGTCCAAGCGGTATTTTTGAGTCAGGCCTTGCATCATGCCTCGGACCCGGCGGCGGCGCTGCGGGAGGCGGCGAGGATCCTCGGGCCGGATGGACAACTTATTTTACTCGATCTCGCCCGGCATGATCAGGAATGGGTGAGGGACCAATGGGCGGATGTGTGGCTTGGTTTTGAGCCTGCGGATATCCGTCAGTGGTTGGCCGACGCGGGGCTCGAAGCGGTGATCTGCGAGGTTCTCGAAGGGTCGGTTCCGGAATTTCAGGTCCTGCTTGCGGTCGCGCGGGCCCAATCCTCCTCCACTCCCATTTTTTAACCATCACCCACAAACCATCCCATCAATGAAAGGACATACCTCATGGCAGTTAGCGTGAAAAAAGTGAAAGGCCTCGATGTCGGACCCGACTTCGTGGTTCGTGATCTCGGCGAGGCCGAGTTTGGTCGCAAGGAAATCGAACTGGCGGAAAAGGAGATGCCGGGTCTGATGGCGTTGCGTGAAGAGTTCGGCAAGTCGAAGCCTCTGAAGGGGGCGCGGATTGCCGGTTCGTTGCACATGACGATCCAGACGGCGGTGTTGATCGAGACCCTGCAGCACCTCGGGGCGAAGGTCCGTTGGGCGAGCTGCAATATTTACTCGACCCAGGACCATGCAGCGGCGGCAATCGCGGCCAAAGGCACCCCGGTGTTCGCTTACAAGGGCGAATCTCTCGAAGAATATTGGGACTACACGGACAAGATCCTCGACTGGGGGAACGGTCCTGGCCCGAATATGATCCTCGACGACGGTGGCGATGCGACCCTGTTTGTTCATCTCGGCTATCAGGCGGAGAAGGACCTTTCGATTCTCGACCGCAAGCCGGGCAGCGAAGAGGAAGAAATTCTTCTCCGGCAAGTGCGCAAGGCGGTCAAGCGCAATCCCGGCCGGTTCGCGAAGCTCGCGAAAGACATTCGCGGAGTCAGCGAGGAAACGACGACGGGGGTGCATCGCTTGTACCAGATGATGGAGCGGGAGGAGCTGTTGTTCCCGGCGTTCAATGTGAACGATTCGGTGACGAAGTCGAAGTTCGACAATGTGTACGGCTGTCGGCATTCGCTGATCGATGCGCTGAACCGGGCGACGGATGTCATGCTTTCGGGCAAGGTCGCGGTGGTGGCAGGCTTCGGGGATGTGGGCAAGGGGTCGGCGGCATCGCTGCGCGGCCAGCATGCCCGGGTGGTCATCACGGAAATCGATCCGATCTGCGCGTTGCAGGCGTCGATGGAAGGGTATGAGGTGATGACGATGGATGAAGCGTGCAAGATCGGCGACATCTTTGTGACCACGACCGGGTGCTGCGATGTGATCACCGAGAAGCACATGCGCCAGATGAAGGACATGGCGATTGTCTGCAACATCGGGCACTTTGACAGCGAAATCCAAGTAGAGAAGCTGATGAAGTACAAATGGGACGAGATCAAGCCCCAAGTGGACAAGATCACGTTCCCGAAGGGCAACAGCATCATCCTGCTCGCCCGGGGCCGCCTGGTGAATCTGGGTTGCGCGACCGGCCATCCGAGCTTCGTGATGTCGAACAGCTTCACCAATCAGGTGATGGCTCAGATCGAGCTGTATGCGCGGTCGGCGGAATACCCGGTGGGGGTGTACGTGTTGCCCAAGCATCTCGACGAAAAGGTGGCCCGTTTGCATCTCGGCAAGCTGGGGGTCAAGCTGGACAAGCTGAACTCGAAGCAGGCGAAATACCTTGGGATCAAGGCGGAAGGGCCCTACAAGCCCGCGCATTACCGGTACTAAGACCCAAGTCTGAATCCAGAATGCAACCGCGCCGAAGGGGTAACCTTTCGGCGCGGTTTTTTTACGATTGCCTTACCCAGGCAACTGTCCTGAACCCTAACGTTAACCCGAAAACCGGAATGGGAACCGCAGAAGACTCAGAAGAACACAGAAAAGAAATCAAGAGGGCAACGATTGAAAGGAAATGAACAGTTCCGAGCCCTGTTCCTCGTAATCTGGGGTTACGACTTCTGAAATTGGGTTAACCCGCGCGGTGAATTGAAGCCTTTCTTAAGGCGATAAACTTCGGGTGAATGGTTTCATCGTTTCCGGCCATTCTGAAGAAGGAGATGGCGGCGAGGAGGTAGAGGGCGATGGCGAAGAGGACGAGGACGCGGAAGCCGAGGTGGATGGCGGTGAAGGTGGCGAGGGAGGCCCCGAGGACCGAGGTGAAACCGTTGATCGCCCAGGCCCAGGGGAGGAGGGGAGGCCGGTGGTGTCCGAGCCAGGTCATTCCGGATGGGAAGGGCATGCCCATGAGGAAGGCGAGAGGGGCGAGGAGAAGCACGCTCAGTCCAACCTTGGCGGGGTCGGACCACGCGGTGGCGGCGGAGGTGAACAGGGGGGGGAGAAGAAGGAGGTAGAGGATCGCGAGGGTGCCGAGGCCGGCGACGGCACCCCCCGCAACTTTGGGGCCGGGCCGCAGGAACCGGTCGGCGGCAAGGCTGCCCAGTCCGGCAAAAAGCAGAAAGGAGGCGAGGACCACGGCGACCGCGTACATGGGGTAGGCGAGGAAGAGCATGAACTTTTGGATCATGGCGATTTCGAGGAACATGAAGGCGAGGCCGAGGCAGCCGAAGTAGATGAAGACCCCGCTCCTCGTTCCGGCTCCCTCGCGACGATGACGGGAAAGGGCGAGCGGTAGCAGGATGAGGATGGCGCTGGCTACCACACCTTGGACCATTGCGGCAAGAAGGGTGACATAGCCCCACTCCATGAAGGGCAACCAGCTCCAGCCGAGGGTTTCGACTAGCACGGGGAGGGAACGCCACCGGAAAAATTGGAAGAAGTGGGGTTTGTCGTCGGTGGCGGGCCGGACGTGAAATGGATAGGAGCGATAGAAGGCGTCCCGGTCGCCATGGATGATTTCGCGGGCGGCGAGGAAATAGGTTTCTTCCTCCAGGGCGATGTAGCGGTTGGTTTCGTGCTCGGCGAGGCCGGGCAGGAAGCTGATATCGAACCAGCGGTCGCGGCTGAACGAGCGGATGGCCTCGATTTGCTCCGGGGTCCAGGGGGACCGGCTGGCGAGGAGGGTGGCGGTGTTCCAGGAGCGGATGAAGGCGAGGTGATGACCTGGTTCCTGGATCCCGGTACGCTCAAGGGCCTCGACGAGGGTGGCGAAAAGTTTGATTTCGTCGCGAGCGGGGGTTTTGATCCAGCGGGTGATGGCGAGGACTCCGTCGGGGGTGAGACGGCGGAGGTAGAGTTCGACGGCCTCGCGGGTGTAGAGGTAGCTCTCGCTCAAGGCAAACACGCCAGCCGCGGCGGCGGTGAATGCGTCGATCAAGGCAACTTGGATGAGGTCGTAGGCGCGGGGGGAGGCGGCGAGGAAGCCTCGACCCTCGGCGACGCGGTAGTCGACATCATCGCGGTCGAAGAGGCCACCGCTGTAATGACGGAGGGGGCCGTCGAGGAGAGGGCGGACGCGGGGGTCGATTTCCACGGCGGTGATCTGGCGGGCCCCTCCGACGAGGGCGATGAGAACATCGGTTCCGCCACCCGCTCCGATCACGAGAACCTCCGGCCGGTCGAGCAGCCGGTAGGGAAGGGCGGCGGTGACGTAGTCCATAAACGCGAAGCGGGCGAGGTCGCCATCGTACTGGTGGACGGCGGATAACGATCCTGCGTCCATGACCAATCCGGCCTGGGGGGGGAGGGGGCCTTTTTCCCGGAAGGGGTAGTTGGAAAGTTGGCCGGGGGTTTCGCGGAGCAGGGAGGAGGTAACGGCCTGGATCATGGACAGGGGGCTTTGGGTGCGGGCCACTTCTGCAAAATCAGGGAACTGTTGAAGGTAGGACAGGATCTTGTATTCGGAGACGGGCAAGTTGCGGGGGGTGGCCCATGCGGCGAGAACGACCATGGCGATCCCGAGGCTGAGGGCGAGTCGACGACCGGCCATGCCTCCGGCGAGGGCGGTGGCAATCAGGGCGGGCACCGCGAGGACGATGGGGATCGCGGCGGGGGGAAGGAGGAACAGAAGGGCGATCACCGCAACTGCGCCGCATGCGGAGCCGGTCATGTTGATGCCATAGAGCCATCCGAAGCGTTCCCGGTGCATGATCAAGGCGGTGGCGATGGCGGTGGCGCAAAGGAGGAAGGGAAGGGCGAGGACGAGGGACAGCCCGAAAAGGTAGGCGATATGGCGGGGATCGGAGACGAGATGGAAGGTCTCGAAGGGAATGGCGAAACCGGCGAGGACGGCGAGCGGCATGGCCCCCGCGAATCCGGCCATGGATCCGACGAGGACCTGGCGTTCACGTCCGGCCATCCAGGGCCGGAGGAGGGTGAGCAGGGTGCCGCTGGCTCCGAAGCCGAGCATGGCCACGCTGATCATGAGGTAGGCAAAGTGATGCCAGTGCACGATCGAGAAGATGCGCATGAGGGTGATCTGGTAGGCGATTCCACACCCGCTGACCAACCCCACGGCGAGGGCGTCCCGGACCGCCGAATTCGTATGGGCCGGAGTTGCCATGATTTGAAGCCGAGCGGACGGTCAGCGGCGGGTAAACGGCACGAACCGCACCGGCATAAGGCTGCGCTGGCGGATTTCGCCATCCTCGGTCTTTTCAATAAGCATGAGGTTTTGGACCTGCATGGGGGGCCCCACGGGAATCACGAGGCGGCCACCCGGCTTGAGCTGCTCGATGAGGGGCGGGGGAATGTGGGTGGCGGCGGCGGTGACGATGATGCCGTCGAACGGGGCGTGTTCCTCCCATCCGAAATAGCCGTCGCCTTCCTTGACGACCACGTTCTCGTAGCCGAGTTCCTTCATCCGGTTTGCGGAGAGATCGGCGAGTTCGGGGACGATCTCGATGGTGTAGACACGGTTGACGATTTCCGCGAGCACGGCGGCCTGGTAGCCGGATCCGGCGCCGATTTCCAGCACCACGGAATCCTCGTTGACCTGGAGAAGTTCGGTCATCAAGGCGACGATGTAGGGCTGGGAGATGGTCTGGCCGAAGCCGATGGGCAGGGGGCGGTCGTCGTAGGCGTTGCCGATGAGTTCGGGCAGGACAAACCGGTGGCGTTCCACCGCCCGCATCGCCCGGAGGGTGGCGGGATCGGTGACTTGCCGGTTTTCAATGGTCTCGCGAACCATGGCGTCGCGGCGCATGGCGAAGAGGTCTCCGTAGAGGTTGGTTTGGCCCGCCGCGAAAGCCGCGACGAGAAAAACGGTTGTCGATCGTCGTCCCATGGTTCATCTCCGTTTGGGGGTTAGAGGTTCAGGGCGATTGCCAGAGCGAGCAGGGTATAGGAGGTGACGAGGACCGGGTCGGCTTCCCACCAGCGGCCTTCCGAATTCACCCAGAAGACGCCACCGGAATCGGGGTCGACCTGTTGGACGCTGATGAGCTTGCGGATCAGGTGTTCGCGCCAGGCGATGGCCCGGTCGCCTTCGAGGTGAAGGATTTCCTCCCCGAAGGTGGCGAGGGCCTTGGCGAGGGTCTGGTAGTAGTAATAGAGGCCTTGCAGCCCCATGCCGGGGTTTTCGTCAAGATTCCAATGGCGGAGCGACCATTCGAAGGCGGCTTGGACGCGGGGGTCGTTGCGGTCTACTTCAGCATAGATAAAGCTGAGGAGGCCGGCGTAGGTCATGCTGCCGTAGGAGCGGAGGCGGATGTCGCCGGCTTCATTGGTGATGCTTCCGGCCATGCTCATTTCCGGGGTGTAGACAAAGCCGCCGCGGTCGTTGGGGTCGTCGGTGACCCAGGGCTGGGCGTGGGGTCCGGGGAGGTTTTGGACGCGTTCGAGGAAGGTGACGACGGCTTCCCAATTGAGGTCGGCCCGCTGGCCCATGTCGGCGCGGAGATCTTCGACGCTTTCGGTCAGCCGCATGGCCTCGTAGGCGACGTAGGAGTTGGAAAGGTCTGCGTAGGCCCGTCCGGTGTCCGCGTCGTAGCCCATGCCGCCGAAGTAGACATCACCGCCGAGATGCTGTCCGGCGGCCACGAAGTGGCGGGCTTGCTGAATGATGGGAATATGTTCGGGGTCACCCCAGGCATGAAGGGCAACCATGCTCATCGCGGTGTTGTAGTTGCAGAGGCCTCCGCCGCGCCGCATTTCCGTGGGGACGACGCAGATCGAGCCATCCTCGTTCACCCGCGAAACAAGAAACGACACCGCCCGGTTCATGGCTTCGCGATCTCCGGATCCACCTTGAATCAAGGCCCACAGCGGAAGGGCGGTGAGGGCGGGGAAGTCGGGGGTAGACCAGTATCCCTCGGGATGTTGCCGGGAGATCAGCCATTGCATGGCCCGGCTCATCGCGGCATCCGCCTCCCGGCGCAGCGATTCGGATACCGGTTCGCGGGGCAGGGTGATCACCTCAACCGCTTCGGTTTCGCCACGAAGCGTACCGGCCAGACCGACCATCGCGCCCATGATGAATAAAAACCAACGTGTCGTCATACGCATCCTCATAGATAATACCATTACCTGTAACTTTCCGGTGAGGGTCGAGCTCCGCGAGACCGGGCTTGGCCGATAGAGACTTCGGTCTCGCGGAGCTCGACCCTCCAAATTTCGCAAA
>DAOLCW010000051.1:0-22458 GCA_035327665.1 Kiritimatiellia bacterium | reverse complement strand
CCGGAACGGAAGACCCTTGGAACCTGATGCGGTTCATACCGCCGAAGGAAGTCGACGTGCTCAACCGTGATCCGTCGACCCGCATTATTGCGGGTCGTTTTGTTTCCGGGGCTGGCCTTGGCTTTCCCGGCTACCCCAAGGAAACAAGACGATGCATGAGACAGAAATGATGCCGGCGATAGAATGGTTGTACGTCGCGGGCTCCACTCCCCTGGAAATTGTTGCGACGGTGTGCGCGGTGATCGGCGTTGTGCTGATTGCGCGGCAGAATATCCTCGGTTGGCCCCTGGGGATTGTGTGGGCGGCGATTTCCGCTTATCTCGCGCTGTTTGAGTGGAGTTTGGTTTCGGATGGCATTTTGTATCTGACCTACATTCCGATTCAACTGTATTGCTGGATGGTGTGGATCAAGCGGGGGAAGGCGGTGGAGGACGGGCGGTTTTTGCCCACATGGATGCCGGTAAAGGCGCAGATGATTCTTGCCGGGTCGGCGGTGGTGGCGGTCGGGTTGTGGGTGGTGGGGGTTTCGGCGCTGGCCCGGAAGGTGGAGTGGGTTCCGGAACCGGATTTGTTGATTCGTGATTCGACCACGACGGTGTTGAATTATTTTGCCCAGTTTCTTCAAGCTCGGAAGCGGATGGAAAACTGGGTGGGGTGGCTCATCGTCAATGTGTTGGGGATCCATATCTACTGGGTGAAGGAGGCGCCGATTTATTCGGTGCAATATGCGTTTTTTCTCGGGTTGGGGGTTTACGGCTGGATCACGTGGGAACGGTCGCGTTCCTCCTCCTCTCTGGAGGCACGAGCTGCGAGATAACGATGAAACGAAGAAAGGAACGAAGATGAAGCGAATGATGATGGGTATGTTGATGGGGATGTTGAGTTGGATACCGGTTGCTTCGGTGGCGGAGGAAGTTGCGGGGGGTGAAGCTGCGCGGGGTTTAAGCGGTGTGGTGACGGTGGGGTACGACAGCCGGTATGTGTTGTATGGATTCCGGTTGAGCCGTCACTTGTGGCATGCGGATGTGTATTTGCATTATCCAGTGTCCGAGCGGACCTCGTTGTGGGGCGGGAGTTGGTTCGGGTATTTGACGGATGGGACCTACCGGGAGGTGGATGGGTATGTGGGGGTGGACCATGCGGTGAATAGCTGGCTGACGCTGGGGGTGGCGTATTCGATCTTCAATTATATCGAGGTTCCATTTGAGGCGAGCCGTCAGGCGCATGAGGTTGCGGTGCATGCCACGGTGGCGGAAGGGCCGTGGTCGTTTTCGTTGCGGACCCATTATGACACGGATGCGGATGGGTATCTGGTTCGGGGAATCGGGGGCTATTATACCTCGTTGACGGACCGGGTGGGACTGGACGTGGGAGCGGAGGCGGGCTATTCGTTGCGGTACTTTACGCCGGGCACGGATTGGAATCATGGGTTGGTGGCGGTGAAGGCACCGGTTGCCGTGGGAGGCGGAGTGGTGGCGACACCTTTTGTGGCGCGATCGATTCCGCTTTCGGCGATCAGGGATTTTGAGGTGTACGAGACGGTGTGGGGTGTTTCGATGAGCTGGGGCTTTTAGAGGGAAATGAAAAGCCCCGCCGTAAGGCGGGGCTTGGTGAGACGTTGAAGGGCTGGTGTTGCGATCAAGGCAAGAGCTGGCCCTGATAGGGGGGAGCTATGGGGGGGCGACGCGGGGGGCGGGTGCCAGCGGGAGGAGGGATGACGGGGGGAGGCGGGGAGGCGGGGCTGAGGTCGAGTACCGGGGGCGAGAAGGCATCTCCCCCGCCGGCTGCATTGGCGACCGCGGCGGCAAAGCCGGAAGCATCGATGCCGGCGGCGTCGAGCAGGCGTTCCACTTTTCCGGCGACTACAGCGGAGCCGAAGCCGAGGGCGGTACCGAGGGCGGCCGCGAGTTCGGCTTCCCGGCCTTCAAAGGCGCCGAAGACGGCGGCGAGAGCGCCTTCCATGCGGGCGACTTTTTCGGCGTCATCGATGTCGAGGCCTTCGATGGCGATGAGGACACTGGCGAGGAGTCCGGCGGCTTGTTCGACCGTGGATTCCGCCACGAGGCCGGAGAGGGCTGCGGGATTTTCGGCGAGTTCGGCCACGGTTTGGGCGCGGACGGTCAAGGTGGAGCTGAAAGCGAGAATCGCGGCAAGCAGCAAGGAGTAGGGTTTCATGGGATGGGTCCTTTCTTTGATTCGGATGGGATTAGTAGGAGATGCGGGCGCCGACCATGGCGCGGACGCGGGAGTAATCGAGGCCGGGTACGTCGGAGTCAACATCTTCGGCGGTGATCTGGGCATAAAGTTGGAGGTATTTTGCGGGGGGTTGGTATTCGATGCGGGCGGTGCCTTGGAGGCGGGTGTCCTTGCGGCTAAACGAGGTGCCGTCGACCACCACGGCGTCGACGTAATCGTCGACGCGGTAGGTTCCGCGGAGGCTGAGGTTGACATTGTCGGTGGCCTTGAGGTTGAGGCCGAGGAAAGCGCTGACGAAGTCGAGCGCGTTGTCGCGATAGAGGGAGGACAATTGGGTCCCGTTGTACCCGCCGACGGTGACGGTGAGTTTATCGGTGGCGGCCCAGCGGGCGTTGGCGGAGAAGCTGAAGTTGTCCGATTCATCTTTTTCCCCGGAGAGGAGGGTCCGCTCGTAGCGCTCGGCACCGACACTGGCGCGGAGGGTCACTTTATCGGTTTCCTTGGTCCGGATACCGAGGCGGGCGGCGTAGGCATCGGAGGATTGGTTATCGCCGTCCTGTTCCTGGTTTTTGTAGGAGGTGACGAGGAAGGTGGAGGCTTTGTCGGTAGCGCGGTAGGCGATTTCTCCCTGGGCAACGATGCCGTCGATGTCGATGAACGCATCCTTGTCGTAGTCAAGGGAGGTGTAGAGGATGGCAAGTCCAAGTCCCGTGCGGTCGGATAGGCGGTGTTGGAGACCGGCTCCGAGGTCGAGAATGGCGCGCTCCTGATTGATTGAATCGATGTCCTGAATAAGGCTTCGGTTGACGCCTTCAAGTTGGACATTGTCGGCGTGGCGGTCGGTATCTTCGAGGACACGGTAGCCCTGGACGAGCTGGAGGCTGGTGCGCTCGATGGAGCCGTAGGAGAGGGAAAGGTTTTGACCGTAGCTGTTGTGGCTGCGGTCGCTTTCGGAGGCGTATTCGCGGCGGCTGTAGAAGGCCCCGCCGCTGAGGGTGATGAGGTTGTGGGAGGAGCCGGAGCTAAAACGAAGTCCGACTTCGGGCTCGGCGTAGAAATCGTCGGTTTTGTTGTTTTCGGACTGATAGACGTTGTCGTCATAGACGGCGCGGAGGTCGAGATAGGGACGAAACATCCAGGATCCGGAGGTCATACCGGTTTCGGTTTGGGCGATGGCGTATCCGGGCATGAAGAGGATGGTTGCCGCTCCAAGCGCGGTGATAAAGTTTCGTTTCATCGTCGTTTTGTCCTTTTTGTTCGAGTTGTCAACGGCACTAAGCGTGGGAATTGTTGATATATTGGAAATGATTAAACCGATTAAAAGGTGGGGTGTCAATAGCGGATTATCGTTTTTGAATGATTGGGGTCAGGCTTGTGTTTCACGGAGTCGAATGATTTCGTGGAGGCGGAGTGCGGCGTTGGTTGCATCGCGGTTTCGGGCGAGAAGGATCAGTTGGTCGAGTTGGGGGTCGAGGGGGGGAAGGGAGGGGTCGTTTCGGGGAATGAGCTTCCGGATTTTGGGGACGTCACTGGGGAGGAGGTCGGCCTCATGGGTGGCCAGTTCTTCGTGGAGTTTTTCGCCGGGTCGGAGTCCGACTTCGGTGATGGCGATGTCTTCTTCGGGGACGAATCCTGCGAGTTGGATCATTTGGTGGGCGAGGTCGAGGATGCGGATGGGGTTGCCCATGTCGAGGATGTAGATGTCGCGGGGGGTTCCGATTCGCATGGCCTGGAGGACAAGCTCGACGGCCTCGGGGATGGTCATGAAGTAGCGGGTGACATCGCGGTGGGTGAGGGTGATGGGGCCGCCCGCTTCAATTTGGCGTTTGAAGAGGGGGACTACGCTTCCGTTGCTGCCGAGGACGTTGCCAAAACGGACGGCGAAGAAGGCGGTGTGGCCTTGGTTCATGTTTTGAATGATCCATTCGGCGCATCGTTTGGTAGCGCCCATGATGCTTGTGGGGCGCACGGCTTTGTCGGTGGAGATCAGCAGGAATTTTTCGACACCTGCCCGGGCGGAGGCTTGGGCAACATTGCGAGTGCCGAGAATGTTGTTGAGGATGGCTTCGGAGGGTCGCTGCTCGAGGACGGGAACGTGTTTATAGGCGGCGGCATGAAAGACGTAGCGGGGGCGGTGGAGATTGAAGAGGGTGGAGATTTCGTCGGAGTCCCGGACATCGGCGAGAAGGGGTACAATGTCGAGACCGGGGTGGGCGGCCCGGAGTTCGTGCTCAATGTGGAAAAGGGGAGTTTCGGCGATGTCGAGGAGGACGAGGGCTCGGGGCCTGCAGGCGGCGATCTGGCGGCAGATTTCGGAGCCGATGGATCCGCCGGCTCCGGTGACGAGCACGGTGGCGTCGTGCATTATGCGGGTGACGGCCTCCCGGTCGAGGGCGATGGGGTCGCGTCCGAGGAGGTCCTCGAGCTGGATGTCATGAATGGCGGAGACGCGGAGTCGGCCGGAGAGGAGATCGGAGAGAGGGGGGAGGGTACGGAGTTTGATGTCGAGGCCTCGGCAGGCTTCTACCAGTTCGCGTCCGACCCGCTTGGGGGCGGAAGGCATGGCGAGGAGCAGTTCATCGGCTTCGAAAGATTCGATCCATTGGGGGGCTTCAGATAGCGGGCCAAGGACGCGGTGGCCGTCGAGGAGCATGCCTTTCTTGTAGGGGTCGTCATCGAGGAAGCCAACGATGTGGCAGTTTCGGCTACGATTGGCCTTGAGTTCCTTCATGGCCATGATGCCAGCGGCGCCTGCTCCGGCGATGAGGATACGCCGGGCGTCTTTGCCGATAGCGGAGCGGGAGTCAAGAAATTCGCGGATGAGTCGGATGGAGAAGCGTTTTCCGCCAAAAACGAGGATGCTCAAGCCGAGGTCGATGAGGATGACGGAACGGGGGAAGCCCCGGAATCCGGGATAGAAGGCGATGGCGACGGTGAGGAGGATGGCGGCGATGACGCAGGCCTTGATGATGCTCCAGAGGTCGTTGAGGCTTGCGTAGCGCCAGAGGCCCCGGTGGAGGCCAAAGTAGCCGAGGGCGAGAACTTTGATGAGAATGGCATAGGGCAGGGTTTGCCAGAAGGCGAGGTGGAAGCGGTGGTCGAGGCTTAGGTCGAAGCGGATGAGGAACGCGAGGAAATAGATCAGGGCGGCAAGCCCCATGTGGAGGGCGATGATGAGGGGGCGGCGCCAAGTGATAATTTGTTTTGGGAAGGGCATTAGGGGGGGAGTGGGAGTGGAGGGAGAAGGGATGAAAACTGAAAGCTGAGGGGTGGTCAGGAAGGGGGAGGAGGGATGAAAGCTGAGGAGATGGTTAGGATAGATGTTGGATGATGTGTTCGATTACGAGGTTGCGTTCGGGTTCGGTCATTTTGGAGGCGGAGGGGAGGCAGAGGCCGGTGTGGAAGAGGGTTTCGGCGACGTTGCCACCATAGTAAGGGGCGTCGCGGAAGACGGGTTGGAGGTGCATGGGCTTCCAGAGGGGACGGGACTCGATGTTGAGCTTTTCGAGGGCAAGGCGGAGGGATTCGGGGGGGGCGGAAGTCCGGGCGGGGTTGAGGAGAAGGGTGGTGAGCCACCGGTTGCTGAAGGCGTCGGCGGGTTCGGCGGGGAAGGAGACGCCGGGGAGGTGGGCGAGGTGGCGCTGGTAGGCGTCGAAATGGGCGCGGCGCTGGCGGACACGTTCGTCAAGGACGCGCATCTGGCCGCGCCCGATACCGGCGAGGACATTGCTGAGGCGGTAGTTGTAGCCGATGGTGGAGTGCTGGTAATGGGGTGCGGGGTCGCGGGCCTGGGTGGCGAGATAGCGGGCGCGGTCGATGAGGGCTTGGTCGCGACCGAGGAGGGCGCCGCCGCCGCTGGTGGTGATGATCTTGTTGCCGTTAAAGGAGAGGATGGCGAAGGTTCCGAATTGTCCACAGGGAGTGTTCCGGTAGCGGGCGCCGAGGGCTTCGGCGGCGTCCTCGATCAGAGGGACGCCGAACTCTTCGGCCACGGCTTTGAGTTCGGTCCATTTCGCGGGCATTCCGTAGAGGTCGACGGCGATGATGGCTTTGACCTTTTTGCCGAGGGCGAGGCGGGCGTGGAGGGCTTCCCGCAGGGATTGGGGATCCATGTTCCAGGTGTAGGGTTCCGAGTCCACAAAGACGGGGGTTGCGCGCTGGTAGACGATGGGGTTGGCGGAACCGGAGAAGGTGAAACTTTGGCAGATGACTTCGTCATCCGGTCCGACGTCGAGGAGGATCAGGGCGAGATGGATGGCGGCGGTTCCCGAGGCGAGGGCGGCGACATGGGGCATGCCGGTATAGGCGGCGAGGTCGGCTTCGAAGCCTTCGAGATGCGGCCCCACCGGGGCGATCCAGTTGGTGTCGAAGGCCTCCTTGACGAAGGCGAATTCGTCTTCGCCCATGTGGGGGCAGGAGAGCCAGATGCGGGATGCGTGGGGTAACTCGGTCATGACGTTGGTCGGTCGTGCTAGGCGTTGGATATTACATGAACCAGACAACTTTACGAGAAGGATTGCCGGTGTTTTACAGTGGGATGAAAGCTTTGTCCGCCCTCCCATTCTTCCGCACTCCTGATCGTTGTTGCAGCAGGTTGTGTATCGAATCTGCTTAGGAATGATTGGGAAGATTTCGGGTGATGACGGCAGGCAGGCCGCAGGCGAGGACATCGTGGGGGAGGTCGGAAAGGACCATGGCGTTGCCGCCAATGATGGAGCGATCGCCGATGCGGACGTTTTGACGGGTCGCGGATCCGATGCCCATTTCCACGGCTTCTCCGATGCGGGTATGTCCGGCAAGGTTTACCCCGGGAGCGAGGCTGGTAAGCGCTCCGATGCGGCAATCGTGCCCAATGGCGCAATTCATGTTAATGACGACAAAGTCGCCGAGGTGGCTGCCGTAGTTGATGGATGCACCGGGGTAGACGAGGACGCCTTGGCCGGTGGTGACGTGGTTGGACATCCAGGTCCGGGGGGATATGAAAGAGGGGAAGGTGAGGGAGGGGTTTTCGCGGAGGCGTTCGAGGATCTTCCTTTTGGGGGAGGGGAAAGCGATGCCAAGGGCCACCGCGACGTCCCGGAGTTCGAGGATCTGTTCGACGGGTCCGAGGACGGGGGTGTTGGCGATGAGGGATCCGTGTTTTGCGGGGTCGTCGTCGAGGAAGCCAGCGAGGCGGTACTGGCTGGTGTAGGCCTCGAGGTTCCAGGCGAGGTGGCAACCGACGCTGCCGGCCCCGATGATGTAGAGGTCTTGTTTCATGGTTGGGTGGGATCGGATTTTCGTTGGTTTTGCATGTAGAGGTCGAACCGGGGATCAGTCATGGTGCGGAATTTCAACTGTTCAAAAGGGATGCCGGGCAAACCAGGCCGCACTTGGCGAAACAGCACCGGTGTACCCAGATTGCACCGCGCCAGCAAAGCCAGCAGAGCTAGGAGCGGGGCCAGCCCCACCAGCCCCAGCCCGGCGACCAGCGCATCCAGAGGGCGCTTGAGGTGCTGTTTGTACACCTAGTTCACCGTCCCCATCCTTCTTCTTGCGACCACTCAGTGGTCGCAAGTTGAGTGGTCGCAAGAAGAGCAGCCACCTCATTAAGCTTCAAACACGCCGCTCGATCTAGCCGGGCAAATCTTGGAAACTCCCCCGCTACTGAAATTTCCAGCAACCGCCCTGCCGCGCAGAGATCAAACATCTGGCCCGCCGGTTTATAACGCTTGCCGAAAAATCGGTGCGTGAGCCGGATCGCCCTCCCGCCCTGCTCCACCACCTCGCGCAGCACCCGCTTCTCGAAGGGCGAAATAAACGGCGAGACAAAAATCCCCCTGCGAGCCACCCACTCGTCCAACCGCTCGGAAATTTCCGGCCAATCCGCCTCCCTGGCGCACCGCGAAAACTGCACCCGAGCCCGGCGGGGATGGTTGATCAGAAAACGATTTCCGAAACCCCACAGCGGTGTGCCGTCTTTCATTTTCTCCAGCACCACGGGCTTGCGGAATAAATCAGGATTCGCCTTCAGCAACCGGTAGCGCCTCACATTATCCCGCACATACGCCACTTCACGCTCCAGATGGGCTTGATCGAACACCAGGCTGTCATTCATCCCCTTTTCAAATACCCGCTCGCGGGCTTTACCTTTCGCCTCGCCACAGGCCCGGTTCACCCCCAGCTTGAAGCCCCGAATCACCCGCTGCAGCGTCACCCCGACTGGAAGTTGCTTCGTGACATGTACGATCACATGCAGGTGATCCGGCATGATCTGATACGTACCGATCTTGATTTGCGGGTAGTACCCCGAAATTCCCACCAGTTCTTTCTCGACGAATCTACCCGCTTCGCTCAACACAAATTCATCCTGCGTGATCCGGCACAACCTGACCCCCGGCAGCGTCTTCAGGGTCAGCATCGCCACGCCCGGCCGGTTGTAGTCGTAGTTTTTGGTGGGGCGGTTTCCCATAAATAGCTCCTCCTCTTCCCCCTCTTGTCGCGAACACTAAGTGGTCGCGAGCCCGGTCGCAAGACCGGTCGAAAGACCCATCTCCCGCAACATCACTTCATTCACTTTGTGTACATCAAAGCGCTCCTCTGCATACCGGCGGCTTTCGCGGCCCATGACGGGGATCAACTCCGGGTGGTCAATAAACACCCGCATCGCCTGCACCAGCGCCGCCACATTACGGATGGGGATCAGGATCCCGTTCGCGCCGATCATCAGTGTCCCCATGCGCAACCACCCCGCCTCATGATAATGACCGCCCCCGAGATGCTTGTTTCATGGTTGGGCGGGATCGGATTTTCGTTGGTTTTGCATGTAGAGGTCGAACCGGGGCATGGCGACATCGCCGGGGTGGGCGATGCCTTGACGGCGTAGCACTTTGCCGAGGGTAAGGAAAAGGATCTTCAGATCGAGGAGGAAGGTTTGGTTTTCGACGTACCAGGTATCGAGTTCGAACTTGGCCTCCCAGTCAAGGGCGTTTCGGCCATTGACCTGAACCCATCCGGTGAGGCCGGGACGGACCTCGTGGCGCCGGGCCATGGACGGAGTGTAATAGGGCAGGTAGTCCATGAGGAGGGGGCGGGGACCGACGAGGCTCATTTCACCCTTGATGACGTTCCACAATTCGGGAAGTTCATCGAGGCTGGTGGAGCGAAGAAACATGCCGAACCGGGTCATGCGCTGCTGGTTGGGAAGGAGGTTGCCCTGATCGTCCCGGGCATCGGTCATGGTGCGGAATTTGACGAGATCGAAGGGCTGGCCATGAAGCCCGGGGCGGGTTTGGCGGAAGAGGACAGGGGAGCCGAGGCGCCAGCGGATGAGGAGGGCGAGTAGAATCATGATGGGCGTGGCGAGGATAAGGACGGGCAGGGCGAGGGCTAGGTCGAGCAAGCGTTTCCCACGGGTAGCGTAGTTCATGAGGGGTTGACCTTCAGTTGTTGGGTGAAGGCAGCCACGGCCTCCACATAAGGCTGTATTTCGGTGAGCGGGTATCGTTTTTGGGGGAAGGCCTGGACTGGTTGGCTGCCTTTGCGGAGAGCGAGGGGGGCTAGGTTTCGCTCCCGGTTCCAGGTGATCAGGCGATGCAGGGTGGATTCGGGATCGGAGCAGAAGGCTTCGTAGGAGATTGGAAAGGCATGGGCCACGCGTCCGAGGTCGTGATGAAGGTCATGCAATGCGGCGGCGACATAAGCGCAGGCATTGTGAAAGATGGATTCGCCCTCGATTCGGGGGTAGGACCGGGTCGGGCTTGACAAGGGGGTTTTCGGATCCTGATTGATGCGTAGCCATCCGTCGTGAATGGAGCGGGCGGTTTCTCCCGGTTGGCGGGTGACGTGAAGGAACAGGGGGGAGGCGAACGTGATTTCGAGATCGGCGATGTGGGGGTTGTGCCCCTGCCATTTGCTGAGGAACGGGGCCCGGCGATCCTCCTGCAGGCGGAGGATGATGTTGCGAGCGAGTCCGGGGTCGTCCTCGCGTTGGGGAGCGTAGAGCAACTTCCAGAACGTGATGGCCTGGGAGGGACCGAGGAGTCCCGGGGTGCGTCCGAGGGCGTTGGTGTAGGAGGGTGGAGGGTGGGGAAAACGGCGGGTAAGACGGTCGAGCATGGGTACACCGCGAGGAAAGCGGTTGGTGAGGTTGGTGATGTAGCAGCAGCTTAGGCGGTGGGCGAGGTATTGGTAGACGAGGGTGGTGCCGGATCGGGCGGGGCCCACGATTACTATGGGCGTGAAGGTTCGGGGGGGGCGGGGCTTGGCAATGAGGGGGCGGGTTGCGCGTTCGAGGACCCAGGCGAGGGCGCGGTTGTCGAGCACCATGTTGTAAAGACGCTCGAAGCGGGTTCGTTTGTGGTAAAGGTCGCGGGTCATGACCGGGGGGGAGGCATCCGATGGGCGGGATTGCGGTTGATGATCATCGGGCGCTTGCCGGAGGGTAGGGGAGTGATGGTCTCAAGGATCTTGAATTCAATGTCCGCATCTTCGCCAAGGAGGGCTTTGAACTTGCGTTGAAGAGTTTCCTGATCGTGTTGGGAGTAGTCCTTGCCGGGTACGATGGAGAGCTGGTAGCGGGTATCGGATTCCTGGGAGAACTGATATTGGATGAGGTGCTCGGCATAGCTCATGATATCGTAGATGACGGCCCAGGAGAGGCGGGACCCGTCGGTGCTGTAGATGAATTCGACCTGACGGCCTTCCACGTGCGAGATGATCCTGGCACCGAAGGAATCGGCGGAGCGGAGGACGGCGGTATCGCCGGTTTCGTAGCGGATCAAGGGCATGGCGTGGGAGTACAGATCGGTGACGACGATCCGGCCTTCTTCCCCCTCCCGCACGGGTTGGTTAGTGTGTGCGGACAAGAGTTCGACGATGTAGGAAGCGCGGTTGATTTCGAGATTTCCGGAAGCGTCGGCGGTGTGGGCAAGAACTCCGGTTTCCATGGTGGCGTACCGGTTGTAGACGGGGCATTGGAAGGCGCGGGCGATGACAAGCCGGACGTGCTCGTGAAGGGGTTCAGCGATGGTGACCATGCTCTTTAGGGGAAGGGATCCGCAGAGTTCGTGCTCTTCGAGGTAATGGGCGAGGGGGAGCAGGACGGAGGGGAAGCCAACGATGACAACGCGGGGATTTTGGCGGAGGAGGTCAATGGCTTGGGGGTACCACTCCGGGTTCATCACCGCAGGGTTGAGCACGGCAATGTTTTTCAACCAGCGTTCGAGCGGTCCTTTGCGGTTTGTGGTAATGTTGATGTAGCGATCACCCACTTCCAGCCCGGCTTTCCGGTTGAAGTGGATCAGTTCCGCGACCTGCCGGTTGAACTTGTTCCGGGAGAAGAACACGCTCATGGGGGTTCCGTAGGATCCGCTGGTGGTCCGTTCGACTAACCCGGCAGCGGGGAATGAGCGTGAACGAAAGGTTTCAGGCCCGCTGACCAGTTCGCGCTTGTTGATCACAGGAAAGGCGGAGAGGTGTTTGGCGTCTTGATGGGACTGGTAGCGGGGGGTGGTTTCGACGGCATGGCTGAGCAGGGCGGAGAGAGCGGAACTGATGTGTTGATCCTGCTTTTCCCGGGGCATGCCGACGAAGGCTTCGAGCTCGCGGAGATGCCGACCCACCGGCTGTCCGCGGAGGAGATCCATGACGTGGAAGACGGATTTGCGGAGAATGTTCAGCATGGATGCACCTCCTGGGCGGGTCGGTGATGAGGAGGGAGATCCTCGATGAGATCAAGCAGGTCTTGAACGAGGCGGTTGCGCTCAAACCGGGTGGAGCCGAGGTGCGCACTGGCCGCGCATGCTTTTTCCTGACGGGCGGGGTCGGCGAGGAAGTCCCGGATGGATCTGGCAGCGGCGCAGGGATCGCCAGGGGGGAGGGTCAGTCCGGCACCGGTTTGCGAGATGAGTTCGGCAATCCATCCGGAATGATTGACGGCAAGGGGGCGTCCGGCGGCGAAGGTATCAAAGGCTTTGTTGGGGCTGTTTTGAGCGGTATAGGGATGATTGATGAACAGGGAGAAGGCCATTTTGCAGGCAGAGAGAATGGGGGGGAGCTCGCGTTTGGGTATGCGGGTCATGAACCAGAGGTTTTTTTCATAGATGCCGAGCTTGAGGGCTTCGGTGACGAGGTTTTCTTCATCGCGACCATAGCCTACGACAAGGAAGCGAACCGAGGGGTCGATCTGTGACATGTGAGCCGCGAGTTGAATGAGGTAGTCGATGCCATTTAGGACTCCGAGGGAGCCGCAATAGACGAGGAGCGGGCCTTCCGCGAGGTGGGGGTGCTCCCGGAGGAAGGCTTCGCCACTGGAGGGCGGTACGCGGAAGAGTCCGGTGTCGGAGCCGTTGGGGATAAGAAGGATTCGATCCTCGGGGTATCCGGTTGCTTTGACGCCTTTGACCATATCGGGGGAGAGGGCGACGACGTTGGCGGCGCCGAAGTAGGCTTTTCGCTCGAGCCAGCGCGCGGCGCGGATGGCGAGGGGATTGCGCAAGGCACCCACGGCGATGGGCCCTTCCGGCCACAAATCACGGACTTCAAAGATCATGGGGATGCGGTTTCGTTTGGAGGCGTAAAGGGCGGGAATGGCGACGGTGAGGGGGGTGCTGGTGGCGTAGATCAGATCCCCGCGGAGAGAGGTAGCCCGCCGCATGGATTGAAGGGCATAGCGGAGAAAGGAGCGGATGCGAGCAGCATAGGACATGCTCTGGTCGTAGGGATTGACGAGTTGGTGGAGATGGATGCCCTCGACGTCGCTTTCCAGCCACTGGCCGATTTTGGCGGGGGCCGGGGTTTTGCGGTAGGTGCTGACCATGTGGACCTCGTGTCCGGCGGCGACCATGCGGCGGGCGATTTCGTAGGACCGGGTGCCGCCGGGCTGGTCGGGGGTGACGAAGTATTGATGAAGGTAAATGATGCGCATGTGGTCGAAAGCGTATTTCAAGGGCGAGGGGACGTAAGGCAAAAGGCTTCATCAAGTTCTTCTTCGGTGAATCCAACGAGGCAGGGTTCAACCGGGACTTCAAACGCGGTTCTTTCAAAGATCGCATGCCGTACGGAGCGGATCATGCGGAGGATGTCGGTGGCGCATGGGCGGGCGGGACCGGTGGTGGTGAGTACTGCGGGGTTGGAAGGGTAGAGCGCGACGTTGCCGAAGCGGAGGGATGAGAGTCCGCAGGCTTCGATAAGGATGCGGGAGGGGATTTTCACTCCGGCGCTGGATGCGTATTTTACGGCCACCGCGAAAAGTTTCAGGGCGGTCCACGGGCCGAGGCGGAAGAGGGCTCGAGGGAGGAGTCGGATCCATTGGGAGCGCGGCAACTGGCTGGCTCGAAAGAAGGTGCCGGCGTTGCCGTAACTGCCGGGTGGGGGGAGATTTTTCCCGTTGGTGCGCAAGGAGATGATGGCGTTTCGGATGGCCCTTTGGGTGATGGGGGAGGAGGGATCAGGCGAGGGTTGCTGCTTTTGCATGGATTGGATACGGGAACGGACAGCGGCCCGGGTGAGGCAGGGAGCGGGCTGGGTAGAGAGGCGGAAGGTGACGGAGGTGATGATGTAGCGGTCGCGGTGGGTGGTGTTGAAGATGCTGGACCGAAAGTGAAAGCGGCATGCTTCGTGGGGCAGTTCGACGAAGGCATGGGTGGAAAGGTCGAAGGCGGCTACGCTTACGATGACCTGTTTGCACTCTTGGCCGTAGGCGCCGATGTTTTGCACGGGGGAAGCGCCGACGGTTCCTGGAATCAGGGACATATTTTCGATTCCCCACCAACCGTGTTCGACGGTGTAGGAAACCCACTTGTCCCACGGAACTCCGGCACCGACATTAACTGTGACGGACTCGGGGGTTCGGGACACCTCCTCGATGCGCTGGTTTTCCATTTTGATGACAAGTCCGGGAAATCCCCGATCGGCGACGACAAGGTTGCTTCCTTCGCCGATGACCATGATGGGGAGGGACCGGGCCTTCGTCCATTGAACGCAAGCAGGGAGAAGATCTAGATCCCGGATGCGAGCGAGGTAGCGCGCGGGGCCTCCGACGCCCAGGGTGGTCAGGGGGGCAAGGGAGATCTCTTCTTCAAGGGGCAGGTTGGTTATTGTTGGGGCGGCGAGCATGTTGTCGTTCTTGCGATCATCTGGTCGAGTGCGTCGCGGGCGAGGGTGCTGTCACGCATGCGGGTTGCGGTGTGGATGGCATTGGTGGAGATGCGCGCGATGTCTTCAGCGGGGGCGGAAAGGATCCAATCAAGGGTGCGCGTGAATGCGGGAGGATCGTCGAGGGGTACGAGCAAGCCGTTGTCCTGATGCTGGACGATGCCGTCGATGCCTTCCCCTTGGGCGGCAACGACGATGCAGCCTTGGGACATGGCTTCGATGTAGACCATACCGAAGGATTCCTTGCTGACCATGATGAGGGCATCGGCTTGGCGCATGTGGGTAAAGACTTGTTCGCGGGTGCGTTTGCCATGAAAGTTCACCTGCTCGACCAGACCGAGTCGGTGGGTTTGTTCTCGAAGGTCTTGTTCGAATTCGCCACTTCCGACAATGTCGAGGGTGATGCGGGGGTGACGGGCCTGGAGTTCGGCGATGGCGTGCAAGGTGTGATGGATGTTTTTGGATTTTCGGAGGGTTCCCACGTACAAGAGGCGATGAATGGACCGCCGGACGGGGCCGGTTTCAAGGGTGTCGGGAATGCCGGAGAAGAGAAAGAGGCGTGGGCGATTGGCGAGTCCCTGTTCATCAAAGCGCCGGGCCATTCCGGCGGAACGATAGAGTATGGCGGGGGCGGATTGAAGGGGGGGTAGAAGTCGGTGGCGGAAGCGCCGGAGGTAGCGGAGGTCGGTTTGATGGATGATGGGGAAGACGGGTGCGCGGAGGGTCCCGGCAAGGGCGTTGGCGACGGTCAGGGAGGGTGACAGGTAGTCGGCAAGGATGATGTCAGGCTTCAAGCCTTGGGCTAGGAGATGGTCGATGATCTCGCGGGTGATGCGGTTGAGGGTCCGGGCTGGGTAGTCACGATGAGGAAGGTACTTGGGGATGGGGCGACGGAGAATTCGGATGCCGAGATGAGCATAGTTGGCGGCTCCAATGGCGTGGGGATCTTGAACAAAGCGCTGGAGAGGGAGTTTGCGCAGGCCGGGCCAAGCCATGGTTCCTGCGGCAAGGATATTGAACCATCGGGGGTAACGTGGGGGGAGATGGATGACATGGACGCGGGAGCCTTGGTTGGTCCATGCGATGGCGAGGTCGAGCAGGAATTTGGTGCGCGGATCGCCGGATCTTTCGGGATAGTAATCGGGGGAGGGGAAATGAGGGGTGATGACGAGGAGATCAGGCATGGATTCGGGGGGGGATGCTTTTGAGGGCGTCCCGTAAGAACTTAATGGATTGATTGCGGCGCTCGTTCAACCGTTCATGGGCGAGGTCGAAGGGGGGAAGGGTTTCGACATGTTGCCGGGTCATGGCGGGGGAGAAGATGCGGCTGGTCATGCCAAGATCTTCGAGGAGCTCGGTGATGCGAGCGTCCCGTCCGGGGTTTCCGGAAAGGATGCTGACGAAGGGGCGGCGGAGGAGAATGGCGAGGGCTGTGCCGTGAAAGGAGGAGGTAACGAGGAGGTTGGTTTTGATGAGGCGGGCAAGGAATTGGAGGGGGCCGTCGGTACCGGCGAAGGAGATGCGCGGGGCGAGGAGGTCGCGCGGGCGAGGGGCGGTTCCGATGCGGGTAATCGCGGGTTTGGTGCGGTCGAGGTGAGTGGTGCGCAGGAAGGTTTCAAGCATTCCGGGTTTGGAGGTATAGTCGAGGATGCCGGAATGGATGGTGGGGGTTTCTGTGGCCAGATTTTGCCACGTTTCGGCAGGAAGGAGAAAGACGGGATCGACGACGGTGGGCACGGTGCGTCCAGTTAGTTGGCGAACGAGATCGGCGCCGGCACGTTCACGAACGGAAAGAAAACGGATGCGTGATAAATGGCGTGAATAGTCGGCGCGTTGATCGGGAGGCAGTTCGATGGCACCAAAGCTGGAGGCATAGGACAAGGTGCGGTCAGGGTCGTCGACGAAGTCGAGGAGGTAGGCGTGATCGAGCCCGTTGTTTCGAGGATTCCAGATTTGGTCGCTACCAGCGAGGATGGCGTCGCAGGAGAGGGCATAGGCGGCGAGAGTGTCTCGGGTAGGAAGGGGTTGAGGTGTGCGTGGGGTGTGCTGTAGGTAAAAGGTGTTAAATTTCTGGATGCGTCGATGGATGAGGGGGCTTGCGGCGAGGGAGAGGAGAGCTGCGGGGAGTTGTCCGTTGCGAAGTTGTTTCCGCCATCTGGTGGCGGGGTGATAGATGCTCCTTCGCGTGGGGTTGGAGTAGTCGAGAATGAAGGCGTGATGTCCGTTTTGCCGGAGCCATTCGACAGTGGCAAAAGCTTGAAGGGCCGCGCCGAAATTGGCGGTATCATGGAAGGTGAGGACGCCGATGTTCATGGGGCATTGACGGGCCGGAGCGGTTGGGGGACGTGCGCAGGAAACGGCGGGGCGGGGTGATTCGGGGAACGTTGCGGGTCGACAGCGGGCAGGTAGTGGATTCGGAGGGAGATCACGGTGGTGGCGAAGGCCCAAAACAGGAAGTTGGTGTAAAGCGCCCCGGAAACCATTGCGTTGACAGTATAATGAATGGCGAGGAGGGCGACCCACCCGATCTGGTGGCAGGTGGCGGGGTGGCTGAGAAGAGCGAAGGAGGACCGGAGGGCGCCGGCAAGAAAGATGAGGAAGGCCATGCCACCGATCATGCCGGTGGTCATGAAGCTCTCGATGATGATGTTGTGGGGGTAATGGATGCGAGAGCGGTCGTCGATCCCGCTGCCGAGTAAAGGGGCTTCAAGAAATTGTCGCCAGCAGTCTGACCAGATGGCGGCCCGAGTGGTTCCCAAGAGTCGTTCGTCGAGGAAGAGGACTTCAAAGCGGTTGGCGAGGTTGCTTCCGAGGTCGGCAAACCAGATCGTGAGGTGGGGCAAGGCGAGGGCAAAAATCGCGGCGATGGTGGCGACCCACCCCAGTCCGCCGGTTCTGAGTTTGGCGAGAAGCATGGCGGCGAGGCAGGCGATCACGGCGATGACCGGTCCTCGGGACGCGCCGAGGGCAATGCCGACAAGGGCGGGGAGGAAAAGAACGACGCCGAGGATCAAGGTGCGGAGCTTTGCATGCTCGATGATGATAAACAGGGCAAGGGTGAGTACGGAGGAGGCGAGGTATCCGGTGTTGAGGGAGCCGAAGGCGATTTCGGTTTGGCTCCCTCCGACCCGTCCGAATTGTGTTCCGAGGATGTCACGGAAGAGGTAAATGGCGACAAGGAGGGTAAGGAAGCCGGTGGTGGCGAGGATCAGGAGTAGCTTCCGGTTGAATTTCAAGTTGGGCGCAGTGGCAAAGGCCAGGGCAGGGATGAGGGCCCCCCCGATGGCAAGCTGGAGATATTCGGATTCTCGAAGGCGGAGTTCCTGAGGGGGGTCAAGGTAGAGGTCAAGGAGGAGACGGATACCATAGAAGCACCAGAAGATGCAGAATGCCTTCATGGCGAGGGAGGCGCGGAACAGGTGGAGGAGGGTGTGACGGTGGATGTACATGATCAGGGCCGCGAAGATCACATAACTCATGCGGTAAGGCACGACGAGGATCCGGCTGGGTATGCCGAGAAGCGCGGCCGTGAGGATGCAAAGCAGGAGGCCATAGCTAATGCCGAGGACGAGCAGGGTGCCTTGCCATGCTGATCCACGGAGCGCGATGGGAGAGGGAGCTTCCCATGGATATCGGGCAGAGGTCATGAGGTTTGGTTCCGGAGAGGAGGGTTGGGGGAGGCTTTGAGCATGAGGGAGGTGAGCAGGCCAAGGTAAAGGACCGCGGCCACGATGGAGGTGGAGGTCATCGACCATGCTGCACCCTGGAGTCCGTAACGAGGGATGAGGAGAAACATGACAAAGAGGGTTGATGCCAGGATGACAAAGTTGATGACGGGGATCCAGCGGACGTCTGCGAACTTGGTCACGAGGGGTTTCACGAGGGCGGTGATAAGGCTTGAGGGGATTTTCCAGACGAGGATCGCAAACAGCATGAGAGCGGAGTCACCGAAGGCAGGGTAGAGGGTGCGAAGCAGGAAGGGGGCCGTGAGAAGAAAGAGAAGGGAGCTGGCGAGGGAACCGGTGAGTGCGACAGTGGCAAGGGTACGCAAGGTGCGAGTGGATAGCTGGGAGATCGAGGTATATTTTGCGGCCATTCCGAAGATGTATTTACTGAGGTTGGTTATGGGGATGGTGAAGATGAAAAGAATGCTTGTGGCTGCGAATAGATCGGCTACGGCGGCGTGGTCCCAGTAGGCATTGAGGACGATGCGGTTGAGGTGGGGACTTGCGATGGTAAAGGCTCCGGCGATGCTGAGATGAAGCCAGTTATTTTTAAGGATCCGGGAAAGTTCTCCCGGGGGGGATTCGGGCGCGGGAAGTTGATGCGTCATGCGCCGGGAGAGCCAGGCGATTAGGTTTGCGGCAAGGATTCCCCCGGCCAATCCAGGGATTCCGAAGAGATAGACGCCCAAGCTGCCAAGGGCGAGCGCGGTGATGGAGGGAAGGGTATGCCAAAGGGCGTGGGTTTTGAATTTTCTCTGGTAGCGAAGGTGGGTGAGACTGAGGAGGAAAAGGTTTTCCGGATAAAGGGAAAGGAAGAGGAGGAGGAGAGTCGCCAAGGTGGTGGAATCAACGGTTCCCGTGAGGTGGACAAGGCCTCCGGAGAGGACGACAAGGGTGAGAAAAAGAAGCATGAAGGTTTGACACAGGCGGATGGCGGTGGCGGCGAGTTGTGGTTGGCGTTCGGGGGGGAAGGACGTGAAGTTTCTCAGCAATCCGTCGGAGAGTCCGATTGCGGGTTGGTGACCGATGAGCATGGACAGGCTCAGGAGGGTGGCAAAGAGACCGAATTGATCCTTGCCGATCAGATACGCGGCAATGGGAAAGAGCAGGAGTCGCGGGATACCGGTGACCACCATCTTTTCGAAGAAGACCCAGGCGAGGGCTGGTGTGTGTCGGAACAGCGACTTCATGCTTGGAAGAACCGGGCGGACTTCGTCCCGGTCACGTCCCGGGGGAGACCTGACGGGCGGGTATCGGTGGGGCCGGATGGCGTGCGCATCGGCGTTGTCGGGGAAGCAGGCCGCCTCAGCTCGACCGGGCCGGGGCTTCGGGCCCGGCCGAGGGGGAGAGGTAGGCTTCGGAATGTTGATGGTAAAGGTGGTAGGGGCTGTAGCCGGAGTAAACGGTATTGGAGAGGTCGAGGTCATTGACCACGGCGGCGAGGGTGGTGACGCCGTATTCGTGGAAGCGTTTGACGGTGTGGCGGAGGGCGCGTTTGCGGCTGGTGCCGGGGCGGGCCATGACGAGGACGACATCGGAGAGTCCGGCGAGGACAAGGGTGTCGCTGACGATGCCGAGAGGGGGGGCGTCGAGGATGATGCGGTCGAAATTGGCGCGGGCCCACTCGATGAGTTTGAGCATTTTGGGATTGCCCATCAATTCGGCGGGGTGGGTATCTTTGACGGGTCGGCTGGCGATGACCCGGAGGTTGGGGAAGTCGGAATTGTAGTCGAGGCGTTGTTCGTCGACGGAGGGGTCGGAGAGGTAGTCGAGGAGGCCGCGTTGTCCGGCGGGCATGGGGAAGATGCCGGCGATGCGGGGACGGCGGAGGTCGAAGTCGATGAGGAGGGTTTTTTGTCCGCTGAGGGCGTAGATTCCGGCGAGGTTGCAAGCGGTGGTGGTTTTGCCTTCAGCGGGAATGGAGCTGGCGAGGAGAATGACCTGGTTCTTTTGGGCGAAGGTGGTGGAATTGAGGGCGGAGCGGAGGCCAGAAAAGGCTTCGGTAACGACGGGATGGGACTTGTGGAGGGAGGCGAGGGCCATGGCCTTGCGATCGGAGACGGGAACACGGGGGACGACGGTAAGGATTTTGAGCCCGGCGCCGTATTCGACATCGTCGATGCCGGAGACGTGGTCTTCGAGGATTTCGGTGGTGACGGCGTAGGCGACGCCGATCATGCCGCCGAGGAGGAGGCCGATGACGAGGACGACGAGTTGACGGGGGCGTACGGGGGTTTCGGGGAGCTTGGCGATTTGGGCGACTTGGATGGTGGTGGTGTTTTCGTCGGCGGAGAGGCGTGCTTCCTGGATGCGGTTGAGAACGCCCTGGTAGGAGAGGTCGGCGGCGTCGCGGGCGCGTTGGTAGGAGGAGAGTTGCATTTCGCGGTCGAGGATTTGGCGTTCGAGGTCGGTGGCTTGGGCGCTTTGTTCCTGCATGCCGGAGCGGAGGCCTTGGGCTTGTTGTTCGAGGAGTTGGAGGTTGGCCGAGGTGGTGTTACGGGCGCGTTCGAGGGCGGCTGCGGCCTGGTTGCGGAGGAGGGCGGTGTCGGCGTCGCGGGCGCGGACTTCGGGGTGTTCGACGGTGTAGCGGGAGAGGAGGCGTTCGCGTTCGGTGGCGGCGGTTTGCCAGCGTTCGAGGGCGGCGGCGACTTCGGCGGCGCGGGGGATGGTGGTGGGGAGTTTTCCGGCGTTTTCGGGGGTGAGGTCAAGCCGGTTGAGGACGTCGAGGAGTTCGCGTTCCTTGGCGATGTCGCGCTCGATGTTTACGAGGGCTTCATTGAAGGTGACGAGGGCATGTTGGATGGTCTGGCGTTCGGCCTGGAGGGCATCCATGCGGAAGGTTTGGCGGGCTTCGGAGAAGAGGCGGTCGGCCTGTTCGACGGCTTCGCGCTGGGTGTGGGACTGGGCTTCGAGCCAGGCGACGGCGTTGTCGGAGATGGCCCGGTTTTCGGCGCGGGCGTAGGCTTCGGCGCCATGGGCGAGAGCGTCGGCGGCGAGTTGGGCGGCGAGGGGGTCGGAGGAGCGAAAGGTGATTTGGACGAGGCGGGTGCGACGGAGGAGGTTAAAGCGGGCGTTGCGTTCGAGCCAGGAGGCGATGGCTTCGGGTTCGCGGGGGTCGTTGGGGTTGGCCTGGAGGTAGAGTTCGAGGACGAAGGGAAGAATGGCCCCGGAGCGAAATTTTTCGAGCTGGGTATTGATGAGGGTCTCGAACTGCTGTCCGGAGACGGGATCTTCGATGACGGCGGCCTGCTGGGCGAGGAGGCGGGGGCGTCGGGAGTTCATTTCGATGCTGGAGGAGGCTTCATAGATGCGGGGGGCGAGGGCCATGTAGAGGCCGGCTCCGGTGACGAAGAGGAGGAGAACGATGATGAAGGCGCGCCAGCGTTTGGCGACGATGCGGACGAGGCGGGCGGGGTCGAGGTTGAGCCACGGGTCGGTTGAATGAGCATAAGCGCCACCGTAGTAGGGGTAGGCGGTATGGTAAGGGGAGGCATCGTAAGCATAGGGCTGGCGGGAGGAACCGGGCGCGGGGGGCATGGAGGTGGGGTCTTGTTGTTTCATAAGATGCCTTTGGGGTCTTGGCCTTCCGGGGGGGAGCCTGCAGGAGAGCTTGATTCGTTTAGGGCCGGGTAAATGGCTAGCACAACGAGCCATGAATAAAGAATCGCAGGGTTTCGTAAAGGCAAATCTATGAGGCTGTGAATCAGGACAAGGGAGAGTCCGAGGGTGAGAAAAGGGAAGAGGGGATCGCGAGGGGTGCGGGCGCGGAGGGCGTCGCGGAAGAGGATGGCGGCGAGGGTGAGGATGAGGGAGAGCCCGACGATTCCGAATTCCGCGAGGAATTGGAGGAGGTCCATGTGGACATTAGCGCGCCCGGACCGGGTGACCATGGACCATTGTTCTTCGGGGATTTGAAACGCGAAGAGGTAGCGGAATCCCCAGCCCCCAACGCCGAACCAGGGGTGTTGGGTCCAGATGGCCCAGGCAGCTTTGGCCTGGGCGATGCGGACTTCGGGACTAAGGGAGAGGTTGAGTTCCCCGGTTCGTTCGAGGTTGCGGGTGATGCGATCGACGGCGAGGGGGGTGAGGCGGGGGGAGAGTTTAGCGGGATCGTAGGTGAAGAACAGAAGGGAGGTGAGGCCGATGACGGCTAGGAGGATGGAGAGCATGTGAAATTTCCGGGCGGGGGAGGCGCCGGGCCATAGGCGAAGCCATAGGGAAATGGCGAGGGCGGGGCCAAGGAACATGGCGAAGAAAAGGCCGGCCCGGCTTCCGCAGAACATGAGTCCGAGGAGGCAGAGGAGAAGGGACAGGGCGAGGGTGATGGCGAGGAGGGGTTGGGGGGGGCGGGGGGGGCTGGGGAAGAGATGGCGGAAGAGGAGTCCGGCGGAAAGGCAGGAGG
>DAOLCW010000050.1:0-22966 GCA_035327665.1 Kiritimatiellia bacterium | reverse complement strand
GGGGGGGGAGCGGCGGTTGGATACTGCACTCAATGTGGCCTGTGGCGGGGGGAAGAACCTGTTTACGCTCAAGCGGATGTTCAAGGAGGCGGTGGGGCTGGATGTGAGCGAGGGGATGATCGGGCTGGCGCGGGAGTTGAATCCGGAGTGCAGGTTTGAATTGGCGGACATGAGGGATTTTGATCTGGGAAGGCGGTTCGATTTTATTCTGGTGGACGACGGGATTTCTCATCTGACCAGCGAGGCGGACCTGGCGGCGGTGTTTGGGCGGGTGTTTGCCCACGTGGAACCGGGCGGGGTGATGATGGTCACGGCGGATACGACGAAGGAGCGATTTGTCCAGAATCAAACCACGGTGGCTCATGGTGGTGACGACAAGGGGGTGGAGGTGATGTTTGTCGAGACGGTGTACGATTCCGATCCGGAGGATGATCGCTATGAAGCGACGCATGTGTATGTGATCCGGGAGGAGGGGCGGGTTCGGGTGGAGTCGGATACGTTTGGTCTGGGGGTGTTTGAGGAGGCGATATGGCAACGGTGTTTGGAGGGGGCGGGGTTCGTGGTGACGAAGGCGATTTATGCTGAGGGGGATGAGGAGTATGTGACGTTTGCCGGATTGAAAAAGGCAGGCGTTAATCTAAAGGTGTGACTCCGAGTTGGTGGCGGGGAATCCGAGGGCGGTCGGTGGTGGTGCGGGAATAAATCGTCGGGCATCCATTGGACTTTTCGGTAGAGGTGGCGTACCTATTCATCCCGGCGGGAGAGGGCCCGCCTGCCGGATCAACCGAAAATCCAAAACAACAGGAGTATAGATATGATTCGTGCAAGTATGATCGCAATGACCGCTGTAGCTTTGACCCTCGGGGCCTCCCCGTATGCTTCAGCGTATGGTGAAAAGAAGGAATTGGGAGACATCGTGGCGGTAGCCAGTGGTGCAGGCAGCTTTAACACGCTTGTGGCTGCAGTAGCAGCGGCAGGTTTGGTTGAGGCGCTGCAGAGCGAAGGCCCGTTCACGGTGTTTGCGCCGACCGATGAGGCGTTTGCCAAACTTCCCGAAGGCACGGTGGAAAACTTGCTCAAGCCGGAAAACAAAGAGCAGTTGGTGGCGATTTTGACTTACCATGTCGTGCCGGCCAAGGTGATGGCCGCCGATGTTACGACTACCGATGCCCCCACGGTAAACGGGAAGCCTTTGCCGATCGTGGTTGAGGATGGAATCGTCACGGTGGGCGGAGCCACGGTGGTTGCTACGGACGTGAAGGCGAGCAACGGGGTGATCCATGTCATCGATTCCGTGATCCTCCCGTAAAGATACAACCGCTTCGAACGTTAACGCGCGGCGGAAGGCATGTCCTTCCGCCGCGTTTTTTTGGGATGAGGCGGGGGTGCTTCCCTCGCAGGTTTGTTGGTGGGAATCGTGACGTTTACTTGTTCGTGGCGGGGTAGTCGGTGTAACCGGCTTCGCCCGGGGTGTAGAAGGTCTCGGGATTGGGGGAGGTGAGGGCGGCTCCATTTTGCAGCCGGTCCACAAGATCGGGGTTGGAGATGAAGGGGCGTCCAAAGGCCACGAGGTGACCTTTGCCGGATGCGAGGTCGGCCTGAGCGCGATCGAGGGTTTCATAGCCACCGGAAAGGATGTAGGCACCTTTGAAGTGGTTGCGGATGATGTGTTTGACGTCTTCGGGAACGGATGGGGCGCCCATCGCGCTGTGATCGACCACGTGGATGTAGGCGAGGCCGAGGTCGGAGAGTTTGACGGAAAGGGCGCGGTAGAGTGCGTCCATGTCGTGGTCGGGTTTCATGTCGTTGAAGACGCCGTAGGGGGAAATGCGCATGCCGACGCGGGTGGCACCGATGCGGGCGGAAACCTGTTGGGCTACGGTGACGGCGAAGCGAATACGATGTTCAATGGAGCCACCCCATGCATCGGTGCGTTGGTTGGAGGCGGTGTTGAGGAATTGGTCGATGAGGTAACCATTCGCGGCATGAAGTTCGACGCCATCGAAGCCGGCCTCGATGGCGCGGGAGGCTCCATCGATGTAGGACTGAATGGCCTGCTCGATGTCCTCTTCAGTCATGGCGGCGGGAACGGGGTAGGGTTGCATGGCCTGCTGGTCGGTCCACATGGTTCCGGTCATGGCGACGGGGGAAGGAGCAAGGATACGGGAACCTTCCGGCATGTTGAGGGGATGGGAGACGCGACCGGTGTGCATGATTTGGAGGAAGATCTTTCCGCCTTGCTGATGGACGGCGGAGGTGACGGTTTGCCATCCGGCGACTTGGTGTTGATTGTAGATGCCGGGAATGCGGGCGTACCCTACGCCATTCGGGGAGGGGGCGGTGCCTTCGGTGATGATGAGTCCGGCGGAGGCGCGTTGATGGTAGTAGGTGGCCATGAGGGGCGTCGGGATGTGGTCAGAGGTGGCCCGGCAACGGGTCATGGGGGCCATGACGATGCGATTGGCCAAGGTGAGGGGGCCGAGGGGCATGGGGGTGAAGAGCGAGGGGTTCTGGGTCATGTGCGGGTCTCCTTGGTAAAGGTATCAAGATCTATGTGTGGGATGTTGAAGTCGGAGTAGTTTAGCAGAAGAATCGGGAAATTCCAGAATCAGGGGGTGGCTTTGATGAGCGGTGGCGATCTGTCGGTGATAAGGATGGGTTATCGCCTCGCTTCGAGAAGCGAGGTACAGAGCGGCGTCAAGCCGCCGCACTCCATAGCGGGTGTAGCCAGAACGCTACGCATGAGGTTGAGCGTCAATACGCTAACGTGAAGTTGCAAGCCTCATCCCAACATTGGCGTCGCAGAGCTCCGCCCTCCATCACGCGGGGAGGTGCCTGTCGCGAGTTTGACCTTTGATTGTCGGATGTTTGCCCGTAAAAGGGGGTATGGGATGGAATGCGGCAAGTTTGGCTCAGACGGTACAGCGGGTGATGAGCCAGAATCGATCAACCTTTCGACGGAGAGGCGGGTCTTCGGATTCGTTGCGTTCCAGTCAGCCCCAACCTTCCGACTTATCGGAAGCGGTGCGGGCGGAGATGGCGCGGCCACGAAGGCGGTATGGTAAAAAGGCGCAAACCAAGGCGGATCTTTTGGCTCCCAAGTTATTCTTGGTTTTTCTTGCCGTAGGGTTGGTTTGGCTGGTGCGTGGATGCGTGGGCGATGGGTAATGGTGTTGCCCATGCAATCACGGACTGGAAGCCCGTGCCGCGAAGAGGAACCAGCGACCTCCACCCACGTTGATTCGGAAAAGAATTCTGAACGATCGGAGATTGTATGTGCCCACCCCGTCTCACCCGGTGGGTTCGCCCCGTCACGTTCAGGGGGTGGGGATCGTGTTTATCCTTCGCGGAGCTCGACGCCGAGGGTGGTTTTGAGGGCTTCGTGGGTAAGCGTCACACCCAAATGCCTATTGACATGGGGGTTGGGGCGTTTGCAGTGCGATTGATCTACATGGCTTTTGCGATGCGTCTCCGCTGGGACAAAGCGCATAAAAGCCGAATCGAGAAAGATGCGAAAAAAATCTCGCACCATCTTCGGCCCGGTCATGTCAAAGGGGTGCTTGGCGTGACGCTTACGAGTATTTGAGCGTTTAACTACTTGCGCACAAAACAGTTTGTCGACCATTAGTGTATGCCTTGCTCTCGCAACCTAGTTATATCTCTCGCTCTTAGTTGGCAACGCGTGATATTTGCAGAGTTATCTGGCACGCCAGCGAAGAGCGATGCCTGAATATATAGGTCAAGAGCTTCTTCATAAAATCCTGCTAATTCTGTGGCTACAGCCATGTTGTGGGTAAGTCTACCTAATAAGGCAGGCCTAACATTGGGCAGATCCTGCATCATTTCGAGTGCTGCTTTGAATTCATTGTATGCGTCGTTTGGACGATTAGCTAGAAGAAGTGAAATACCTGATTGTGAACGAGGCGCTTCTTTGATTTGATACAACGTGTGATTTGCACGAACTTGATAGGGAGCTAGTTTTCGCATGAGTTGTGCTACGTTGTCGTCGTAGCAAGCATTAAGGATGGGGCTTGTATCTATTCTGGGTGCCCCCCCCTCGCTCCATCCAGACCTTTGTTGACTGAAAGACTCTATGGTGGCAGAGGTTATGACCTTAGTTGTGCCAAGATCTACAACGTCGTAAGAGACCTCTACTCGTCCGCGTCCAGTTGTTTGGTAGACATAGTACTGGCGACCCTCCTTGGTGGTCGATATTCTTCTTTCAGTTTCCGTGTTTACGACACTATGCAGCACATTTCCACGTATCAGTACCGTGGCGCTGACGATATCGGAGTTTTGATCATCTCCGAAAAAGGCTTCCCGTGCTTTTGCATCCATTGATTCTCGATCGAGTACGACAAATCCCTTTGATAACAGTGATTGCCTAAGCCTGCTGGTTAATGCATCAGAGGCCTGGCTTTGGCCTCGCACTTTTTCAAGAACTATACTTTTTCGGTCGGCCATATTGATTTCCGCAGGCATCGTATACGATTCGGAAATTTGCCGTGTGCTCGCACATCCAACGAAAATAACAGCCCAAAAGCAAAGCCCAATGACTTTGCTCAACCCAACAAGCCGCGTACATTTGAGGTGTCTCATGATTTACTTCCTTTTCAGTGGGAACAGAACGATCACCAACCAAGCATCGCCCTAAAAAAATGATTAACTTATTGACTTTTAATAAGCATGAAGACAAGTTGGTTTCATGTCAAGAATTAAGCGATGGTTTAGGTCCGTGATTTTGTTGCAAATTCTGATCGGTTCACTAATCATTGGTGTTGCCCATGGGCATGATCGGGGTTCGCCTTCACGTCGAGACCCCGGAATGGTCCTCGACGAGGCGCTCACGCGAATATTTGTAGGAAGTACCACAGAGGCTCCAACTGGTGACTTGCGATCGCTTCAGCTATCTGCTTCCGAGCATGCTTTAGCAAATCATGCGGGTCGTATGTTTAATACGCTTGAGTATGCCTCTGGTTATGGATTTCCTGATGCTGAGATATATGATCCTGACGATGCCGAAAGCGCAAAAATCAAACGCAATCGGCTTCGAAAGGTTCTGGCAGCTCATGCCGGCAAAGAGAGATTAACGGAGTTGGAGAGGAAGCAACTCCTTGCTGTTGTAGCCCCTTTTGTGCGCCGGATAGCCATAGATGCGCAACTATCGAGTGGTATTCTTATCGTTCCCCCGGGAACAAAATGTCGTCTCAGATTGACCTCATATTGTATGGACAAAGATTGGCCCTCGCCACGCCAAGGCGAGAAAATGCAACTGGTTCCCGTTCAGACGTTACTGCCGGGTAATCTTGGGGTTCTGTATAGTAGCCTATTGGGTGGGGCTGCCTCTGATGCATCGACTCGCGCGCAGTTGCAGGGTTTAATCTGGACTTTACGCCAGATTGCTCAAGACCCAAAAGGTGAAAAGGTTGTCTCGCTTAGCCAGAGACAAAGAGAAATACTTGAAACTGCGCACCCCAATGGTTACGCATACTTTCAGATGCTTCGGCAACCACTAGGCCGATCGAGTCTTCCAGCTGAACTTGAGCGACTTGTCCGGCAAGAAGTGGCGGATGCAGTTGGTGGTCTAGGTGATAGCGGTTATTTTGAAACCAGGATCATCCCGGATGAACAAATTGAGCATGCAGTCGAGCAGCAACTAGAACGAATTGCATCTATGCCCGTAACGACAGAGATTCCGAACAATAATAGTCACTATACGAAACTTGCAGAAGGTGTTTTCGCACGCTCTGTCTACGGTAGTCTCGATATCCAGATCGCTAACTCCACAAAAAAAGCCTTTTTGTTTGAACCCCAAAAATATGTGGCTCAGTCAGAGCGTAGCGTTCAGCGTATGGGATTTAAGATTGCCAAACTTCCTGTTTCAGGGAGCTTTATTCAAGATATTCCCATAGGCCAACCACAAGACGAAAACCGGCGTCTTGACCGAGTAATATTTGTCAACGGGGTAAGAACACCGAGAGATAGAGCTTACTGCATTGCCGAAAAGCTGCACCATGAGTTGAAAGTCCCGGTTACTTTGGCTTACAATGATGAGAAAAGTATCGCGATTGATTTCATAGCGGCTCTTTATGACGATGTGGATGATTACTTTGGATTCAATGTAACCCTACCTGGTATTGCGATATTGTCTCCCTCCCCCAGAGAATATAAAAGCCCGAATTCTATAGTAGCTAAGCTTATTCCGTATATTTTAAACTGTATTGATAATGGCGAGCGCGTAGGTTTATTGGGCCATAGCGAAGGTACTATAATCATTAATGAGGTCGGCCAGGCTCTTGATTACGCTTCGCGAGGAATCACTTCTATTTATACACCTTACCAAAAGAAATGGTATTCAAAAGAGGATTTCATGAACTTCCCTCGAGAAAGCTTACGCGTTGTTCTGGCCGGAGGAGAATATCTCGGGCACTCTCTCAAAAAATTCATTGGCTCAGGTATTGAGATACAGCACAAAAATGACCCAGTCTCTGGCTTTATGGTAAACAAGCGAGACATACCAAAGGTGTGGACGGACTGGCATTGGCATGGAATATACAACCTTGCCGCATCATTTTCCGAAAATGACCAAGAAGCCGAAGTCATGAGCTATATGGCTCAACACTTAAAGCGTGGTTTCAGTATGAAATACCATTCATTTACAAGTATATATTTTAAATATATCACACAGAACATATTTTTTATGAAGGGTCCCCCCCTCGAGATTGCCAATGAACCAACTGATGATTTTTGCCGCACACAAGACGGCGGCTAATAATCGCCCTGTCTCTTTAACAATATGTAAACTACGCAGTCACGCTATGGTGTCCCGATAATTGTCCGCGCATGGTAGCCTATTAATACTTACTTCTGCCAGACCCCGCCCTTTTTGGTTATCTGTGTCTCCTCTTCCCACACGGCTGCTCCAGTGCTCACGTCGGTCAACGACATTTGGAAAATGTATGTTACCTGCTGTGTATGGCGAACTACTCCAACGCGGACACGGTTGTCGAGGATCTTAAACGTTAAGGAGAAATCTGGGTAAATTGCTTCCGGTGCTTCCTCGCCCTTGAGGAAGGCATCAATTTGAGCGCTCTTCAGGCGTTCTCTTGCGGCCTTGGATGCGATGGCGCTTTCTCCCTGCAAGTCTCCAGCATCTCCCATTGCAGTCATTGTTTGAGCTACACCGGCCTTGTTCAGGACAACACGTATTTTTTTAAGGACCTCATCCCGGTTGATACTTTCCCCAGTTGAATTTACAAATGAGTCTACTGCAACGGTGGAAGGTTTACCGTTCCGGCCAAGAACACCTGAATCAAGAAGTGACTGCGCCAACTCACCGGCAGCATCGGTTGCGTCTTGAATATCAAGTTTAGATACCGTTGTAACCGTTTGGGTGCCTTTGGGGTCTATCCGGGATGGTGAAGCGCAGCCGCAGATCAGGATGGCTACGACTAAAAGCGGTAACGTTGAAATCATGATCTTCATGAGAACATCCTGTGAATTACATTATTCATATGATCAATACTCTTTCAGTTTGAATATGAAATCTACGGCATCTTTCGTGGGCGCCGTTGCATCGACCGACTTCAACTCTCGTGGGGACAGATTGAGCGTTTGCCAACGACTCATTGGTGTTTTCACCAGAAAGCCTTCTGAATCAAACCACTCGAACGAATAGTACAGTGATTGATGATTACGCGTCGTGTTTTGAAGCTCACATTGAATTTTCAGGTAACCGCTTATATTTTTTGTTTCTTGAATTCCGACTACGCGCGCTTTTCTGGCAAGAGATGAATCGGTAATGACACGGCGATCTTCAACAGGGTTCGCAATAGCGAGAGCTTGCTCTCTCTGGTATGTATTGACGCTTTGGCATCCACCGCAGGTAATGATGATGGCTAGTATCGGAATTGACCAAGAATAACTCACGAATGTCTACTCCTAGTTCGGGCTCAATTCAGAAAGGCGCAATATCTGGTCTTTGTCCACGCCAAAGTCTTCGATAATTTCGGCGTACGAGACCATCGGTGTTATGTTCGAGATTCGTACTTTGCCGACAGGGATTTCATCGTACCCCAGAAATTCTTTAGTATCCGGGTCGATTTGTTTATCTCCGACAGCATAAACCGTCCATACCTGACCAAGTGCAATGTTCGTTCCGTCACCGCGGTTGATCGAGACCTGTCGACCTATCTTGCTAATGATCTTTGCAGGGAAAATGACGTCGGCAACGCGGTTTGCAATCTGATGAGCCATTTCACGAGCCATGCCGGTCAGCAAGCCGTCAGCATGTCCGCTGTCTCGCTGTGTTCCCGCTTGGATTTTTGTTCCCCCCGTCTCACTCAATTGAAAATTGGCAGACTCAAGGAGTAACCCACTTGTTGTATCGTAGATCTTGCCGACGGACGACAATCGTACAGTCCTCTTGTGTGCGCGCGCTTGCTGCCCTTCGAACTTAAGGGTTTCATTAACGTCCTGAAAGTCATCGATCGTGACGATAAGAGCATACTTGCAGCCGGCAATCATGAAGGCCTGAGCGATGTTCCCATCGCTTGGGTTGGTCAGAAACTGCTGAAGGTCTTGGTCTTTAAGAATAGTATTCAGATCGCTTCTGCTGACGACGTCGAATTTTCGCGTGTTGTGAACTCGATCAATTAGTTGCTGGCCAAGTGAATCTGCAACGCGTTGCAGAGACAGTATTTTATCCTTTCCTTCTGAATTAATTTTCGTTGCGACACCGTCGGTGACCTCAACAGAATGGACGCCAATTCTTCGCTTACCGGCAACCGGCTCTGCAAAGGTTTGGTGCCCGACGAAAATAAGCCCAGCGATTAGGCACGAACATCGAAGTATATATGACTTATTCATTTTGTTATCCTTTGAAACATGACTAGGGCCACACGGATGCGGCAACATTTTGTTGATCAACATTCGTCTGCTGAATGGTGGGCGATTGATCAGTATCAATATTCACATCTACTTTTTTGTCCAGCCGAATTCCGCTTTGGCGCATTTTTTGAGCAACACCCCTTATCAGTTCCGCATCCGCTTCGGATATCCGTTCCTCACGCTTGAGTTTGGCGAAGAACTCTGCCATTTGAAGCCAATAAGCTCGTCCCTCGTCAGTTAACGTCAGCGCAACATTGAGTTGAAGCCCATCTATCACATTAATTGACCGTTCCCAGTCCTTAAAACCCTCCCGTGTGAGCCGTAATGTGTGTTGACCGGGTGCGGCGGTAAACTCACCAGGGGCGGTCCCAATGACATCCCCATTGAGCTCAACGGTTACAGCTATGGGCTCAAGCTTGTACCGATTTCCTGCGAGAACAAGGTCGCCGTTCTCATCCTTTACAACTTCAGGTACACTTAAGTCTTGCATGCTGCAAACGACAAAAAAAGTAGCTTTATTGTTTGCAGTGGAGAGATCTGCAAGTAGTGTAACTGCGCCTTTTTGATCGAGTTTCCCGGCTATCTGCTGGGCGGCATCTGAGAGGAGGGAGTTCACCACATCGGCCTTGATCCTTGCCTCTGGACTTTGCTGAACACGCTTGGCTGCGATGACGGTTCCCGCCGATCTTGAATCGCCTGTAACGGCATCAACGATCTTGTATGTTGCCCGCAGTGAATGGTCTACAACGGTCCTGTTAATTTTTAGGTCGGGTCGGTGAAGGTGTTGCTCATCTGTGCCGAAAGTCGTAACGGAAACAACGATCAAATAGTCAACTCCCATATTTTGAGCAAGACGTATGGCGGACGTACGACTTTCCAGTAGTTTGTCAAGGTCTGTAAGGCGCTCCTCGTTCGCGAATGTCTGCAAAGATTTTCGACTGTCTTGTGGGCTGACTACGCGAAATCCAAGGTCGGCTATTTCACCAATAATTAGGTCTTCGAATGCGCCAAGCTTGTCAGAGAACGTGGCACCAACTCGGTTCTTGATGAAAATCGCCGCCCGTTTTTCTTCGTGAGCATGGAAGCCTGGGGTCGCCTCGTTTGCCTCCTGAGATCTAGCCAAGGGAACCATGATGGCTAGAAAAAAAGGAAGAAGGAGTATCGCTGCGATGTACTTATTTAACATAATCTAGACCTCCCATATTACTGTAAGCATTTACCATGTAGGCAAATAATGAGGTACCAAAGGCGGGGAGGCAAGAGGAAAGTTTGCCATTTTGCCATTTTATGCGGATGCTGCGCCAATACTCTTCCCGCTTTCGAGTTGGGTTAAAACCCTCGGCCCCGGAACGCAACGAGAGCCTCAAGTTTATTTTGTTGCTCACTGCGGGGCTCCTGCTCAATGGGGGGTGCAGCCTTGCCGCATAGATCATCAAGTGATTAGGTTTTTATGCCGTGAGCCGAGTTTGCCTTTTTGAGGTTATGGGAGCGGTCACCCCTCCCGTATATCCACGCCGAGGGTGGTTTTGAGGGTGGCTTTGATGGCTTCGTGGAAGCGGTTGGCTTCTTCGTCGGTGAGGGTTTTTTCGGGGGAGCGGTAGGTGAGGGAATAAGCGAGGCTGCGCTTGCCGTGGCCGATGGATTCGCCCTGGAAGATGTCAAAGAGTTCGACGTTCTCTAATTCAGGAGGGCTGTTTTTGCGGATGGTGTCGACGATGGTTTGGTGTTTGAGGGAGGCGTCGGCGAGGAGGGCGATGTCGCGGGAGGTGGAGGGGTAGGTGGGGAGGGGTCGATGGACGGGGAGGGGAGGGGCATTTCCGATGAGGATTGCGGAGTCGATTTCGAGGAGGCCGACGGGATCCTGGAAGCGCCATTCTTTGGCGAGGTTGCGGGCGAGGAGGCCGAGGACGCCGATGGGGGTTTGGTCGAGGAGGATGTCGACGCCCATGCCGGGTTCGAGCCAGGGCTGGGTGGAGGGGGCGAGGGTCCAGAGGGGGACGGGGTAGGAAGCGGCGAGGCGTTCCCAGAGGCCTTTGATGTGGAAGAACATTTCTTCGGGGGAGGGGTCGCGGCGGAGGGTCATCCCGCCACTTTGAGGAAGGCCGATGAGTCCGGCGCAGAGGTTGAGGGTTTCGGCGGGGGGGGCGTCGGGGCAGGCGGTGTAGGCGCGGCTGAGTTCGAAGAGGGCGGCTTGGCGGATTTGGCGGGAGCGGTTGCGTCCGAGGGTTTCGGCCATCTGGGGGATGAGGCGGGGGCGGAGGATGGCTTGGTCGGTGGTGACGGGACGGAGGAGGGAGACGCGTTGGCCGGAGGTGGCGGGGTCGAAGAGGTCGAGGAGTTCGCGGGAGGCGAGGGAGTAGGTGATGATTTCCTGGAAGCCGAGGGAAACCATGGTGGCTTTGAGGGATTCGGCGCGGCGGGCGGGGTCGTCGTTGGCGGCGGGGTTGACGGAGGCGGAGAGGCGGGGAGGGATGTTGTGGAGGCCGTGGAGGCGTGCGACTTCTTCGATGAGGTCGACTTCGGCTTCGAGGTCGGGGCGGAAGGTGGGGATGGTGACGGTGGAGGCGCCGTGGGGGGCTTCGGCGGTGGAGAGGCCGATGGCTTGGAGGTGACGATGGATGTCGGTGGCGGGGAGGTCGGGGAGGCCAAGGAGGTCGCGGACGCGGGTGTGGCGAAGGATGATTTGGCGAGGGGCGGGGGGAGCGGGGTAGATGTCGATGACGCCGGCGGCGGCGGTGGCTCCGGCAATTTGGACGAGGAGCTGGGCGGCGCGGCGGCTGGCCCACTCGACGCGTTCGATGTCGACGATGCGCTCGAAGCGGTAGGAGGATTCGGTGGAGAGGCCGACTTTTTTGGCGGTGGCGCGGACGAGGGAGGGATGGAAGCAGGCGCTTTCGAGGAGGACATCGCGGGTGGTGTCGCGGATTTCGCTGCCGGCTCCGCCCATGACGCCGGCGAGGGCGACGGGTCGGGAGGCGTCGGCAATGACGAGCATGGAGGGGTCGATGGGGCGCTCGATGTCGTCGAGGGTGGCGAGGGTTTCACCGGGGCGGGCGTGGCGGACGAGGATGCGGCCTTGGTGGAGGAGGGCGTGGTCGAAGGCGTGGAGGGGTTGGCCGCATTCGAGCATGACGTAGTTGGTGATATCGACGACGTTGTTGATGGCGCGTATGCCGGCGTGTTCGAGGCGTCGGGCGATCCATTCGGGGGAGGGAGCGAGGGTGACCCCCCGCAAGATGCGGGCGGTGTAGCGGGGGCAGGCGTGGGGGTCTTGGACTTCGATGGTGGTGACGTCGTGGACGGATTCGGGGCCTTCGGGGAAGGAGACGTCGGGCGTTTTGAGGGGGAGTCCGAAGGCGGCGGCGATTTCGCGGGCGATGCCGATGATGCCGAGGCAGTCGGGGCGGTTGGGGGTGATTTCGACTTCGAAGACGGTTTCGGGAGGGGGGAGGATGGAGTCGAAGGGGGTGCCGGGGGGGAGGGCGGGATCGAGGACGAGGAGTCCATCGTGGTCGGAGGAGAGGCCGAGTTCGTCGGCGGCGCAGAGCATGCCGAAGGATTCGACCCCCCGCAACTTGGCTTTTTTGATGGCGAAGGCTCCGTTGTCGAGGACGGCGCCGAGGGGAGCGAAGGGGTATTTGCCGCCGGCGACGACGTTGGGGGCTCCGCACACGACGTGGACTTCGGAGGCGCCGTCGAAGACGCGGCAGACGCGGAGTTTGTCGGCGTTGGGGTGGGGTTCGACGGAGCGGACTTCTCCGATGACGATCCCGGTGGCGGTGAGACCGAAGCGCTGGATGGCTTCGATTTCAATGCCGGCGAAGGTGAGGGCGCGGGCAATGTCCTCGGGGGAGGCGTTGACGTCGACGTATTCTTTGAGCCAGCTTAGGGGGACTTTCATGGGGGGGATGGGGAGGGGTTCAGGGGTTCAGGGAAGGGAGGGATAAGGGATGAAAGGTGAAAGCTGAAGGGGGGGAGGGGTCAGGGTTCAGGGGAGATTAAGATTAAGAGTAAGAGTAAGAGGGAGAGGGTTTAAAATTGGGAAAGGAAGCGGAGGTCGTTTTCGTAGAGGAGGCGGATGTCGGGGATGCCGTAGAGGATCATGGCCATGCGCTCGACGCCCATGCCGAAGGCGTAGCCGGTGAGGTGATCGGGGTCGTAGCCGCAGGCGCGGAGGACTTTGGGGTTGACCATGCCGGCGCCGCCGATTTCGATCCATCCGGAGTGTTTGCAGACGCGGCAGCCTTTGCCTCCGCAGACATGGCAGGAGTAGTCAACTTCGACGCTGGGCTCGGTGAAGGGGAAGAAGTGGGGGCGCATGCGGATCTGGATGTCGTCACGTCCCATAAGTTTACGGACGAAGTATTCGAGGTCGCCTTTGAGTTCGGCGAGGGAGACGCGGTGGTTGACGTAGAGGCCTTCGATTTGGTGGAAGCTGGCGCTGTGGGTGGCGTCGGTGGTGTCGCGGCGGTAACAGCGTCCGGGGGCGATGATGCGGACGGGGGGCTGATGATTCTCCATGTAGCGGATCTGGACGGGGGAGGTATGGGTGCGGAGGAGCCAGCCGCCGGGGAGGTAGAAGGTGTCCTGGGCATCGCGGGAGGGGTGGTCGGAGGGGGTGTTGAGGGCGTCGAAGTTGTGGAATTCGTCTTCGACGTCGGGGCCTTCGGCGACGGTGAAGCCCATGGAGCGGAAGATGTGGGTGGCCTTGTGAATGAGGGAGGTGATGGGATGGAGGCGGCCGGTGGCGGGCCAGGCACCCGGGAGGGTGTAGTCGAAGGCTGCGGCCTTGCGGGACTGTTCGGAGTCGGCGAGGGACTTTTTGCGGGCTTCGATGGCTTCGGCGACGTGCTGTTTGAATTGATTGGCGAGGCGGCCGTAGTCCTTTTTTTGTTCGACGGGGGCGGCCTTGAGGGCGGCGAGGACGTCGTTGATGCGCCCGTTGCGTCCGAGGTAGGCAATGCGGACGGCCTCGAGGTTGGCGGGGGTTGAGGCTGCGGCGGCCTCGGAGGTGGCGTGCTGGATGAGTTGTTCTAGTTCCTGTAAGGTCATGGATTTGCCTTGGTGAGCCCTTCAGGTATGCCGAAGGATGGGAGGTTGGGCAACCGGAAAATACGGTTTGACAAGGATAAGGGGTCCCACTAGAGTGTCCAACTGCTTTTTTTAAGGAAGGTTTGAACCCACCATGAATGTAGCCTATCTCGAACGTGCCAAAGATCGTGTGACCAACATTCCGTTGTTGATCAACATGGTTTCCCGCCGGGTTCGCCAGCTTAACAACGGCCAGCGGCCGATGAGCAAGCCGGATCACAAGCACCAGTCGAATCTGGATGTGGCGTTGAAGGAAATCGCCGAAGGGAAGCTGACTGCGGAGTTTACGAACACCGAGCAGCGGAATACGGCGATGGACAACCTGATCGCCCTGTAAGGGCGGTCCGCCGGGAGGGCGGCCCATGACTGCGCCGGGCGGAGCAACCTCATCGGACCTGACCATCCTTTCGACGAACCGGAAGGCTTCGCATGAGTACCATTTTGTTGAGCGGTTTGAGGCGGGGATTGTGTTGACGGGGGCGGAGGTGAAATCGATCCGGAACGGGAAATTCAGCCTCAATGAAGCCTTTGCGCGGATGGATGGGGATGAATTGTGGCTTTATGGGATGCATGTGCAGCCGTATCCGCATACCCGGCTGGAGGACCAGATTCCAACGCGTCCCCGGAAATTGTTGATGCACCGGCGGGAGTTGATCAAGTTGACGGGGCAAATGGCGCAGAAGGGGTATGCACTGGTTCCGACCAAGGTGGTGTTGAAGCGGGGGATGATCAAGGTTGACCTCGCGCTGGGCAAGGGCAAGCTGCATGAGGATAAGCGGGAGGATTTGAAGAAGCGGACGGCAGACCGGGAGACGGCGCGCACGGTGGCCCGGTTCGTGAAGCGCTGAGGGGTTGAGAGTGACCATGAATGGTTTCGGCGAGGAGGGCAAGGGTTCGAGACCTGATTTTTTTGTGTAACGTGCTGTTTGTCGGGTGGTTGCAGCATGTTTGAAAAGGATTTGGTTTCGATTCGAAAATTCGCTGGACATCAGGGTTGGTGATCCTCTAGATTGAGAGCGTATTGGACGGAAAGACGTTTCCTTTAGGAGATCCATTCTATGAAGAAGTTGCTTGTTGCGCTTTCGATAGCTTCGTTGTTGGGAGCTTCGTCGTATGCCACCGTTTACAATGATGCGGTGGGAGACACGTTCTTTGGCGGGCACATGGACATTGTGTCGGTCGAGGTTCAGAATGACCTGAATGACATTTTCTTCACGATCACGGTGGGAGCGGCCAATCCGGGTTGGGGCAATTACATGATCGGGATTCAGACGGGTCCGGGTGGGGACAGCAGCAATCCGTGGGTGCGTCCGATCTCGTTTGCTTCGGGAAGTGAGATCAACTACTGGGTGGGAAGTTGGACGGATGGCGGTGGCGGATCTCAACTTTGGAGCTACAATGGTTCTTGGAGTGGCCCGGTGGCTCCGGCTGCGTATACCTTCAGCGGTAGCAGTGTGAATTTCACGTTTTCTTTGGCGAGCCTGGGACTTTCGGTGAACGACACGTTGTTCTTTGACGTGTTCTCTTCAGGAACAGGCGGTACGGATGCGGCGATCGATGCGCTGAACAACCCGAATCAGACGGTTGCCGGCTGGAGTGACCCTTACATTTCCACGCTTTCATCGAGCTACACGGTTGTGCCTGAGCCTTCCAGTCTGGCCTTGTTGGCACTGGGGGGGCTGGCGATGGCGGCGATTCGCCGCCGGCAACGCGGGTAACGCGATCCTTTGGTTTTCACAAAAAAACCGCGCCGTTGGCGCGGTTTTTTTGTGTCTTGAATTCGTGGTTGGGATAGATTTGAGAGATGGTTGAGTCCTCGCATCAAGCGCCGCGGCATCCGTATCTCTTCAGAGCGGTCATGCTGTTGCTGGTTGGTTTGTTGTTTGCGGGGATCGAGGGAGGGCTTCGGTGGATGGGGTATGGGGGGCATCCGAGGTTGTTTCGGGCGATTGCCGAGGTGGAGTCGGGGGTGTTGGTTTCGGCGGATGTGGCGATGGCTCGGTCGTTCTTTTTTGCCAACCGGAACCGTCCGGGGTTTCATCATACCGCGACGTTTATGGACCCGAAGCCGGAAGGGGTGTTCCGGGTCTTGATGGCGGGAGGGTCAGCGATCAAGGGGTATCCGCAGCCGTATCATTTGGCTCCTTCAGCGTTCCTCCGGGCGATGCTGGAGGATGCATGGCCGGAAAGGAGGGTGGAGGTCCTGAATCTGGGGACGACGGCAGCGGCGAGCTTTCCGGTGATGGAGCTTACGTTGGCAGGGCTTGAGTTCGACCCGGATTTGGTGGTGGTGTTTGCAGGGCACAACGAGTTTTTTGGTGCGTATGGAACGGCGTCGCGGCACCGGGCGGGCGGGTATCCGTGGATGCTGCGATGGCATCGCCGGTTGCATGGGTTGGCGATGGTTCAGGCGTTGCGCGAATGGTGGCCGGCTCCGACGTTCGCGGAGGGGGCGACGTTGATGGAAATGATGGTGGGGAGGGCGCAGGTTCCGCCGGATCATTGGCGCCGGGATGCGGCGGAACGGAATTTGGGATATCATTTGCACCGGATTGCCGAGGCCTGCAAGGAGCGATCGATTCCGTTGATGGTTTGCACGTTGCCAACGAATGAGCGGGATTTGGCTCCGCTGGGGGATTCGCCGTTGCGGCGTGAGCTGCCGGCGGATGTGGGGGGGCTGCGGCGATGGCTTGAACGATCTCCTTTCGATGCGCTTGCGCATTATCGTTTGGCGCGGTGGTTATTTGAGGAGGGGGAGGAGGCGGACGCGGCAAGGCATTTCAGGCTGGCCCGGGATTTTGATCCGATGCCGTGGCGGGCGACGAGCCGGACCCAAGCGGCGATTCGTGAGGTGGCGGAGCGACCGGGAGTGATGTTGTGTGATGTGGAGGAGCTGTTCCGATCGAAAAGTCCGGGAGGGGCGATTGGTTGGGAGTGGATGGACGATCATGTTCATCCCTCGTTGCCGGGTCAGGCTTTGGTGGCGCGGGCGTTGGTGGAGCGGCTGGTGGAGGCGGAGGGAAGGTTGCGGGTGAGCACGGAAGCGTTTGCGGGTCTGGACGCCTTTGAGGGGTATGCGGAGAGGTTAGGGGATAACCGGTTTGACCGTTACGGGGTGGATCATCACATGCGGGTGTTGTTCTCGATTCCGTTTATGAAGGAAACCAACCCGGAGGGGTTTGCGCGGTTTCAGGGGCGGGCCGTGGCGTTTGAGCGGAGTCTTTCGCCGGATTTACTGGAGATTGTGAAGCAGTGGCAGGGCCGGTCGGCACATGCGGGGGCGCAGCGGCCGATTACGGGAATGATTGCACGGGGGTTGCTGCGGCGGGATGAGGTGACGGAAGCGCAGAGGCTTTTTGAGATTGCGCGGAGGGCGGTGCCGCCTTTTACGTCGTGGCATATGGAGTATCTTTATTTCGACCTCGCATGCCGGGAGAAGCTTCAGGGAGGCTTGACGGAGGAGGATCTTGCCCTTGCCGGAGAAGAGCTGGAGCGAGGCCGGATTCTGCTTGCTCATGGCTTCGGCGAGTCGGGATTGACGGAACGGTATATGGGGCGATTGCATCAACTGCGGGGAGAGTATGGGGAGGCGATTCCGTACTTGTGGGGAGCGCGTCCGCGGCTTTCAGGTTTTGACGTGGTGGCGACGGACCAGGCTTTGGTGATGTCGTACCTGCGGACCGGGCAGCCGGATCGGGCGCGCGAGATCCTTGCCGAAGGCATCGCGCAAGGCGGGGAGTTTGCGAGGTTTTACCGGGCGATGGATGTGGGGATCATGAATTCTCCGGATGCGCGGGAGCGCGGCGCTCCACCCTGAATTCGTCGCGCATGGTAAGGCCCAACGTGTTGTGTCGAGTCTCGCGATTTCAAGGGTCGGTGGAGCGGGTGAGTCCTTGGCGAACGGCGTGGGCGGCATCGGGGCGGCCGGTGCGTTCGAGCCAAGCGGCCCAAGCTTCGTTGGCGATGGGGTCGGTGGTATCGAGGTGAAGCAATTGACGTATGGCGTTGAAGAGGAGTTCGTCGTGCGGTTCATCCATGCGGGCACGAACCAGTAAGCGGAGAGCTTCGATGTTTGCAGGGTCGTTTTGAAGAATACGGCCCAGATGAGCACGTGCAGGGTCACGCTTTCCACGGAGGAGGTAGAGGCGGGCGAGGGGCAGGGAAAACTGTGGAACGAGTTCGGGAAACCGTTCGAGGCGTTCGAGGTAACGGTCGCTTTCGACTGGGCGTTCTTCGGCAGTGAGGAGGGCGAGCAAGGCGAGGGCACGGGGGTCGTTGATGTCGCGGGGGGGGATCGCGGTAAGGCGGGCGAGGGCTTGAGCGCGGTTGTTTTCGGCAAGGTCGAGGAGGGCGTATTCGATCGCAAATACCTCCGGGGGCAAGGCGTCGGGCGGGAGGGTGTCAAGCAGTCGACGGGCGAGGGAGGTGCGGCCCTGAGCGATTGGCGTGCGGATGACGCCGAGCATGGTGGCAGCCCTGCCGACGGTTGAAGGCGTGGATTCAGGTTGGAACGCAGGAAGAATCGCGATGATGGTTTGAAAAACCAGATCGTCATCGGCGGATTCGAAGGGTTGGATCAAGGGGTGGTCGGCAAGGGTTGGGTGGTCCGGATGGGTATCCGGCGTTCGGAGAAGGGGGGAAAGGTCGGGGTGTCGGATGGTTCCAAAGCGTTCGGTGAGGGTTCGGATGTCCGCACGTCCTCGAAGGGGGGCGGAGAGGTGTTCGATTTCATTGGAGAGGGCATCGAAGCGCGGGTCCCGGGGGTCGAGGAGTTGCTGGAGATTGAGGTGGGCGGAAAGGTTGTCGGGGTGGAGGCGGGTTGCGTCTTCATAGAGGGCCATCGCGAGATCCGGGAAGCCGGTTGCTTCGAGGGTGACCCCGGTTTCATTGGCGACCCGGCTGAGGAGGCGGAGGAAGGTGGCGGCGATGTGGGCTTGCCATGGGGGGAGGTTGGATCTGGTGTCGAGGAGAGGTGTAGCAAGGGTCATGAACTCCTGATGGACGAGGATCAGGGACTCGGGTGCAGCGTTCAGGTTCCGGCTGACAAACAGTCCATGTTGAGGGTAGAGCTGACCGGCGGCTTCGCGAATGAGCACAGGTTCGGTGAAGGTGGCGAGGAGGGGGGGCTGCGGGGAGGCGGTGGATTGTTGTTCGCGGAGGGCAGGGACGATCCCGATTTCGAGGAGGAGACCGAGGCGTTTGTTGGCGAGCGCGTGTCGCCAGGCGGTGCGCATGGCAGGTTGGGAGATTCGTGAAGGAGAAAGGGTCAGGGCGTACCGCGGTTGATCGGCGATATGGATGCGAAAGAGGGATGTCCAAGGCTCGTCGTCGAGAATCCATACGGGATCGGCTGCGTCGGACGGGAGGTGGTGAATCATTGCGGCGGTGATGGAAGAAACCGAAGCCAAGGATCGGGGATGTTGGCCATGGTTGCGGTATCCGGAAACGCCAATTAGGGCCACGATGAGCAGAAGGTAGATTGCACCCAGTGTCCGCCGCACGCGCAGTTTGGACGACGGTTCGCGGACACCCGGGGGGGAGGTGAGGATCAAGGCAAGGATGTATGCGGCAAGGCATCCGGCCCAAGCAGCTCCGATACTATACGGCATGAGGAGAACGGGCTGGGTGCCAAACATCATCCATGGCGAGATGGGGGAATTTGAAAAGAGGAGGAAGGCGATCACTGCAAGGACGGTCCAAATGATCACGGTGGCAAGGGTTAGGGTTTGTCGAAAGACGAGAAGAATCCAAAGGGGGATCAAGGTGAAGATGAGGACGAGGATCCATCCTTGACGCGGTACGGCATGACGCAGCCGATAAGCGTGCTCCCGGGCGATGAGGGTAAGCAGCTCGGGCAAGGTGGGGGCGGTCGTGCTGCTCTGCTGACCAAGGGCGAGGAGAAGGCCGGGTAGCAAGCCAATCAAGAAGATTCCGGTAAAGGTCAGGCACAAGCGGATGGAGAGGCGTTGATGCTTCCACAAGCCGTAAGCAATCAAGCCTCCGATCACGGGGGAAGCAAGGATGGCGGGCGAGTAATCGGAGAGGACCAATCCGTAAACAAGTAAACAAGCTGCTGCCCAGAAGGATTTTCCGGATGAGGCACAATTCAGTGCGCACCATATCGCCAGCAAAAGCAGGGCCATGTGAAAGGGGAGTGGATGGGCCATCGATCCGGTGTGGCGAAGCGCGGCGCTTGTGGCGAGCAACCCTGCGGCAACGAGGCCGGCAAAGTTGCGGTAGGGGGTTCTCCGGTTGATGAGAATTTCCTTGTCCCGAGACGTGCCGACAAGGTGGATGGTGATCAGGTAGAGAAGCACGCAAGCGGCCACCGAGGATAACAAGCTGAGCAGATTCCATCCGAGGGCGAGGTTGCCGGGGAAGAGATGGCCAAGGACACGTCCGGTTGTTCCCCATATGAGCGAGGTCGAAGGCTTGGCCGGATCGAGCCCTTCATATATGGCGATTAGCGTGGCGGATTCACCGGGAACGGCGTTCCGAGCCATTCCCGGAATGAGAATGGCGAAAGCGAGGATTGCTATGGCGACGGCGAATCCGCCCGAAGGTAGCAGGAGCAAGCTTTTGCTAGGGCGAAAAGTATTCATGAGCCGTAAGTCGGGTGAGTATAGATGTGCGAGGGGAAGGGAACAATGGGGAAGTGTCGATTTGGATCGGGGCTGAGGTTGATGGGGGGGGAGCATAGGCAAAAGCCTGAAAATAGGTTTTGCGGGCAGGTCTGACTCGTAATCCTGAGAATTCGGGGGGACACTAGGTTTAGCCATGAGTGCGGGACCACGTCTTTTAGGGCGACGTGTCCAAACGAGGCATGGCTTGAACGGGCGACCTCGTTTGGTTCGATGGAACCCTGTAGGTTTTTGTCGCGTCCGGAAGTTGCGGGGGGTGACGCATTGGGGTTTTGCCTTGTTGATTGTGTTCGGGGCGCAGGGAGGAGATTTCGCGGGGGGTGGCGGAACGTCGGGAGATCCCTATCTGGTCGAGACCGCAGACCATCTGAATGCGGTGCGCGATCACTTGACGAGTCATTTCCTGCAAATCGCGTCTTTTGATGTCTCTGCGTTCACCAACTGGGAGCCTATTGGCACGGAGGCAGATCCGTTCACGGGTACGTATCGCGGTGGATCCAACACCCTTGCCAACCTCACCATTGATCGGCCCGGCGAGGAGTACGTCGGCCTGTTCGGCTACATGGCGGGCTCATCGTGGGTTCGACATCTTACCTTAACGAATGTGTCGGTTCTCGGCAGTAATGCGGTCGGTGCCGTCGCGGGATTTTCCTCCTCGGGACAAGTTTTCGAAAACCTTCATGTGTTGGGCACTGTCACCGGGACCGGAAATCATATCGCGGGGTTGTTCGGGCGCTTCAATGGCACCCTCCGCGATAGCACGGCGGATGTCGTTGTGGAAGGTATGGACGCCGTGGCAGGCATGGTGGGCGCCAATATGCCGTATCACTCTGCGTTTACCCTGGATCGCTGTACGGTGCGGGGGAGCGTCAAGGGGCGCGACGGGGTGGCGGGGATCATGGGCGCGCGCGGGCGTGGCAATTATCTGATCAATTATGCTTCTGTGGAGGGGAATAACACGGTGGGTGGGGTCCTGACCGGCACCTACGACAGCACACTCAATTATGCCGCGAACTATGGGACCATCACCGCTTCGGGAAACACGGTGGGCGGGGTCGCCGCCAGCATGACGACCAGCGGATATGGCGGAAGCGCGAACTACTTCTACAACTACGGCGATGTTACCGGCAGCAACTCCGTGGGCGGCGTTATCGGTTATGCCTCCATTGGACTGACGCACGCTTACAACCACGGCAATGTCAGCGGCCACGGCGCCGTGGGCGGATTGATGGGCTATCATTATCGGGGCATTTACACGCCTGCCGTCGCCATCGGCTTCGGATACAATGCCGGTGCGGTGACCGGCGCAACCAACGTCAACGCCATGCTCGGTGCGCGCGGTCGATCGGGCACCTATTCCCCGGGGACGATCCATCGCGGCTATTACGATCATGAAACCTCCGGTGCGGAGGATGCGCTGGCCTTCTCTCGCTCCACCGCCGAGATGATCCAGCAGGTCACCTTCGTCGATTGGGATTTCGGAACGATCTGGTCCATCGGCCACGGGGGCGAATACACCTATCCATATATGAAATGGCAGGGAACTAACGATATCCCGTACGTGGACTTGCCGATCCCCTTCGCTTCGGAAGTGTACGTCACCGGCACCGACAGCGTGGGTGAGACGCTGACCGGTCACTACACCTATCACCCCAACAGCGCGGGTGACCTCGAGGGCGCCACCACCTTCCGCTGGTTGCGCGCGGATGATCAGGCCGGGCCGTTTTTGGAAATCTCCGATGCAACCAATCAGACCTACACCCTGGTTTCCGGCGACGACAACCAATGGTACCAATTTGAAGTGACCGTTCGCGATGTCGAGGGCAATCCTGGCGCGCCGGTAAGCGCGATTTTGGAATTCACGCATGGTTCAGGATCCGCCGCCGATCCATGGCGAATCGCCAATGCGATGCAGTTGAGCCGCCTGCGGAACTACCTCGGGAGCACTCACAACAACAAGCATTTTGCGTTGATTGCCGACATCGACCTCGGCGTGGAGCCGTGGAATGAAGGCGCTGGCTGGGAACCGATCGGACACTCCAGTGCGCAATCCTTCCAGGGGAAGCTGAATGGACGCGGCCACGTGATTCGCAACCTGTTTATCCATCGCCCGGCCGGCAACTACCAGGGCTTGTTCGGCTATATCAATGGTGGCGAAATCGTTCTGCTGGGTCTTGAGAACGCGGATGTAACCGGCAACCGCTATGTGGGGGCATTGGCGGGTATGCTCATGTCCGGCCATGCGCGACACGGTTATGCTCAAGGACAGGTAGCGGGAACGCAGGACACGGGCGGCTTCATCGGATACAACAGCGGCTCCACCATCCAGTGGTCCTACTCCACCG
>DAOLCW010000049.1:0-23437 GCA_035327665.1 Kiritimatiellia bacterium | reverse complement strand
TCGCCCCCCGCTTCACCATCCACATGAACCGCCCCTACCGGGGCACTTCCGACGGCCTCGTCACCGACCTCCGTACCGCCTACCCGCCCCACCGCTACCTCGGCCTCGAACTCGAACTCAACCAGCGCCTCGCCACCTCCATCCCCCAACGCCTCACCCCCCCCCTCATCCAATCCCTCCAAGCCACCCTCGCCCAAACCCCAAAGACCCTCGATTTTCTTCGTGCCAGCGGCAAGGGCTTTCGCTATAGTCCTCCCCTTCATTAAACAAAGGGAGTTGTAACACTATGGCAAAAATCGATTTTGGCGGAACCCTCGAAACGGTGGTTACCCGCAAAGAATTCTCACTCGCGAAGGCCCGCAAAGTCCTCAAGAACGAAGTCATCGCCGTCATCGGCTATGGCGTTCAAGGTCCCGCTCAGGCCCTCAACATGAAAGACAACGGCATCAATGTCATCATTGGCCAGTCCAAAAAATTCAAGCGCGACTGGGACCGCGCCGTCAAGGATGGCTGGGTTCCCGGCAAGACCCTCTTCGACATCGAGGAAGCCGCCGCCAAGGGCACCATCATTCAGATGCTCGTCGCCGACGCCGCCATGAAGCATGTCTTCCCCCTCGTGAAGAAGCACCTCACAGCCGGCAAGGCCCTCTATTTCTCCCACGGCTTCGGACTCGTCTACAGCGAGTTCACCAAAGTCGTTCCCCCCAAGGACATCGACGTCATCATGGTCGCCCCCAAAGGCTCCGGAACCTCCGTCCGCCGCAACTTCCTCGCCGGCGTCGGCATCAACTCCAGCTACGCGGTCGGCCAGGACGCCACCGGACGGGCTGAAGAGCGCTGCATCGCTGTCGGGATCGCCGTCGGGTCCGGCTACCTCTTCCCCACCACCTTCGAACACGAAGTCACCAGCGACCTCACCGGCGAACGCGGCGTGCTCATGGGCGCCCTTGCCGGCATCATGGAAGCCCAGTACGATGTCCTCCGCAAGAACGGCCACTCCCCCAGCGAAGCCTTCAACGAGACCGTCGAGGAACTTACCCAGAGCCTCATCCGCCTCGTCGACGAAAACGGCATGGACTGGATGTTCGCCAACTGCTCCGCCACCGCCCAGCGCGGCGCCCTCGACTGGAAGCCCAAATTCAAGAAGGCCACCCTCCCCGTCTTCAACGAGCTGTACAAGGCCGTGAAGACCAAGAAGGAAGCCGCCCGCGTCTCCAAGACCTGCGGCAAGCCCAACTATAAGGAGCAGCTCACCAAGGAACTCAACGTCATCCGCGACTCCGAAATGTGGCGGGCTGGCGCCGCCGTGCGCGCCCTTCGTCCCAAGGACAAAGCCAAGGAAATCACCAAGGCCACCAAAGGTGTCGGCGGCCGCGGCGTTCAATAACGCCCTGCGCTGATTCAATCCATCAAAAAACGCCGCCATGCCCCGCATGGCGGCGTTTTCTTTTGCGCTCATTTTGATTTTTTCCCCTTACGCACTACATTACCCGCGAAAGGAATCCGTTTATGACCATCCAAGAAGGAAAACCCGCGCCCGCCTTCGACCTCGAAGGATCCGATGGCCGCCGCCACACCCTCGCCGACTACAAGGGAAAAACCGTTGTCCTCTACTTCTACCCCAAGGACGACACCCCCGGCTGCACCAAGGAAGCCTGCACCTTCCGTGACCTCCATCAGGACATCGCCAAAACCGGAGCGGTTGTGTTCGGAATCAGCAAAGATTCACTCGCGTCCCACAAAACGTTCATCGAGAAGTACAACCTCTCCTTCACCCTCCTCTCCGATCCCGACGCCAAGGTCATGACCGCGTACGGAGCCTGGGGAGAAAAACTCATGTACGGCAAACCCGTTACCGGCGTGATTCGTTCCACCGTGGTCATCGGTCCCGACGGCAAGGTCCGCAAGCATTGGAAAACCGTGCGCAAAGCCGAAACCCACCCCGAAGACGTCCTCGAATTTCTCCAGTCCGAAAACTGAAAACGGTCAGGACAAGAGCGGATTCACCCAGCGCACGCCCCGAAAACGCGCGAAATCGCCATCGGTTGAGCAAACCTCAAGTCCATGCTCGATGGCGAGCGCCGCCAGATGAGCATCATGAATCAGGCTGGAACGGGAACAGGTCGGTATCAGCTTCCCAAGGATGTCGGCATGCTGATCCGTGGGCTGAGGAATCCAAGCCGTTTCCGCTCCCAACCATTCCTCGACTTGATCCCAGGCTTGTTTAACCGTTACCGGACGCTCAAAAACACGCGGATTGGCAACCAAACGCACAAACGCAAGCAGGCTGGGCCACGGCAGGCCAACCCGGCCGGGTCCCGTGAGGCGCTCATCCAGCCACGCCTTGGCACGGGCGTGTTGCGCGGTGGAGCGGACATGTGCATAAACGAGTAGATTTGCGTCGACCAGGATCATTGCCACGCATCGCCTTCCGCAATCTCCAACGCCTCGGCGACATCGTCGAACGGAATCCGGAGCGCTCCCAAATCCACGGTTGATGTCTCGAAACGTTGACCCTGCTTGGGCCGCTCGTCGAGGCGAGCCAACCCTTCCCGCAAGGCCTCGTTGACCGCTGCCTTAAGCGAGAGATTCCTGCGACGCCGCAACTTCTCTAAACGCGCCCCCACATCCGGTTCTAACGTCAAGGTCGTCCTCATGAATCAAAGCATAAATATTTTGATGTCATGATGTCAAGCGCTCAAAACCCTCCCCAAACAGGCGCTCCTCCATGAAAATGAGGACGAAATCGTCATGGCGACAAGTCATGAAGACCACAGACCCCTTGCTTAATATCCCCGTCCTGCCTAGACTTTTCCGGAAATGAACATCCTGATTTTAGGTGCCGGGAATGCGGGAACCTATCTCGCGACCAAGCTGTCCGCTGAACGGCACAACATCACGGTCGTCGATACCGACGAGAACGCGATCAACCGCATCCAATCCCGGCTCGATGTGGGAACCCTCATCGGCGATGCCTGCCAACCGGACATCCTCACCCAAGCTGGTATATCCAAGACCGACCTCCTTCTCGCCGTGACCAACCGCGATGAGGTCAACATCCTCTCGTGCGCCCTTGCCCATCTCGCCGGGGTCCGCAATACCGTCGCCCGCGTCGCCCATCCCCAGTCCTACCGGAAGCAAACGACGTTTGACCTCCAAAAACTCGGAATCGACCTCCTCATCAGCCAGAAAGAGGAATGCGCGATCGAAATTTACAACATCCTCCGCATGCCCGGAACCATCGAAGCCATCGACCTCTTCGACGGCAAGGCCATCGTGGCCGGCATGAAGGTCCACATGGACAGCCCCATGCTCCTCCAGAAGCTCAAGACCTTCTCCCGGCCCGACCTCCTCGATGAAGTCCGGTTCATCGCCCTCCTCCGCGGCGGCGAACTCATCCTCGCCACCGGCAATACCCAATTCATGATCGGCGACGAAGTCTATTTTGTCGCCACCGCCGATGCGATCCGGCCCTTCCTGAAGTGGGCCCACCCCGAACACGAACCCTTCGAGCGGATCATCATTTGCGGCGGGGGCGACCTCGGCCTCGAACTCGCCTCCAAGCTCGAGGGAGGCGGCATGAAGGTGACCCTGGTCGAGCGGGACGAGATCCGCGCCCAATCCTGCGCCGGACACCTCGACAAAACCCTCGTCATCCTCGGCGACGCCCTCCAGCAGGAGACCCTCGCCAACCTCGATATCAACCATCATACCGCCGTCGTCGCCGCCACCGGGGACGACGAGACCAACATCATGATCTGTCTCCTCGCCGAAGAGGCGGGGGCCAGCTTCACCCTCGCCCAGGTCGCCAAGCCCGACTACGTGCCGATCATTAACAACCTGAGCCTCCTCGACCGCGCGGTCAGCTCCCACATGTCCCTGATCAACTCCATCCTCCATTTTGTGCGCGGCAAACATGTGCAGGCCGTCTCGATTCCCCATCGCCTCCCCGGCGAATTCATCGAGATGAACCTCCCTGAGTCCCACAGTTGGTGCGGCAAGGCAATCCGGGATCTTAAATTGGGTTCCGGCCTCATGGTCGCCATGGTTTTCCGCGAAGGGATCCTCCGCCCCGCCGTGGGCACCCTCACCCTCAAGGCCCGCGACCAGCTTATACTGTACGCCTCCCCGGGCGCCGCGACCAAGCTTGCCGACCGGCTCAACCACTAAACCGCGCGATGCACCCCCGCTCCGTTTTCCATCTTCTCTCGTTCCTCCTCATGATGATTGCCGCCGCGCTCGGCCTCACCCTCGTCGTGTCCTATACCAGCCACGACCCGACCGACGCCATTCGCGGATTCCTCTACTCGTTCCTCCTGACCCTCGGAGCGTCCATTGCGCTGTGGGCAGGGACCCGCGGCCCCGTCGAATTGAGCCGCCGCGACGGCATTCTCATCGTGGTCCTCGGTTGGGTCATGGCCATCCTCGTCGGCATGCTTCCGTTCCTGTTGAGCGAACCCCCCGGCACCGCCGGTTGGGCGGATGCCCTCTTCGAATCCACCTCCGGCTTCACCACCACCGGCGCCTCCATCCTCTCCGACCTCGAAAACCATCCCCGGGGCGTGCTCTTCTGGCGGGCCATGACCCACTTCCTCGGCGGCATGGGCATTCTCGTGTTGTGCGTGGCCATCATCCCCTTCCTCGGCGTCGGGGGCATGCAGATCTACCGCGCCGAAGTCGCCGGCCCCCAGAAAGACCGCCTCACCCCTCGCATCGCCTCCACCGCAAAATTCCTCTGGGGCATCTACATCAGTCTCGCCGTACTTCTCACCGGCCTGCTCCGCTGGGCGGGAATGAATGGATTCGACGCGGTCTGCCATGCCATGTCCACCGTCTCCACCGGAGGCTTCTCCACCCGCTCCGCCAGCATCGCCGCGTTCAACAGTCCCCTGATTGAAGCCATCCTCATCGTCTTTATGTTCATCTGCTCGATCAGCTTCGCCCTTCACTTCCAGGCCTTGCGGGGCGACCGGGCCGCCTACCTCCGATCCCCCGAAGTGCGCTTTTTCTTTTTCCTCTGGCTCGGGCTCGGCCTTGCCATCGGCCTCGACGGATGGTGGAGCAGCGAAGCCTCCCTCGGGGGTTCCTTGCGGGACAGCCTGTTCACCGTCACCTCCATCCTCACCACCACCGGTTTCGGCACCGCCGACTACGATCAGTGGTCTTCCCTCGCGAAAATGCTGCTTGTCCTCGCCATGTTCATCGGCGGGTGCGCGGGATCCACCTCGGGGGGCATCAAAGCCATTCGCATCCTCGTTCTGCTTAAGAAACTTACCCGTGAAATCCGGTTGTTCCTCCGCCCCCAGGCCGTCTATCCGGTCAAGCTCGGTCGACAGATCCTCGAGCCATCCATCGTCGCGGGCATTTCCGTATTTTTCTTCATCTTTACCATGACCTTTACCGCCGGATGCCTCGTCATGGCCCTCTACACCGAGGATCTGATTACCGGGGTCAGTTCGGTCATCGCCGCGCTTGGCAATATCGGTCCCGGCCTCGGCGATGTGGGCCCGGCCCAAACCTATGCCACCATGCCTCAGGGGGCCAAAGTCACGCTGTCCCTGCTCATGCTGCTTGGGCGGCTGGAACTTTATACCCTGCTCGTACTACTCATGCCGGGATTCTGGCGGAAAAGTTAGCGCCCCTCTACCTCATGGAGAGATCGCGGTCGGGCCGGAACACTTCGACCCATTCCGCCCAGCCATAGGCCAGATGCATAAACGGCACCATAAACACCATCAACGCATCGGAAGCCCTCCGCGTTTCCATCACCTTGGCTGCGGTAATCCATGCCGCCACCCCGCCATAAGCGATCAGGTTCAAGCCCAGCAACGGGCCAGCCCACGACCCAAACGGCCATGCGGCAAGCAAGACAATCAGGGAAGCGACCCAAATCCCCGGGACCAGCGCCGAAGGTTCGAATTCCACCCCGGCCCGATACAACCTGATCCGGGTGGCTCCATACCCGAAGATTTGCTTCCAGAACCGGCCCAGCGATTCGCGGGGATAATGGTACAGGTACGCATGCGGGACAAACACCAACTTATGCCCCGCTTCAGTGGCCAACCACGCCGAAATCATCTCCTCCCCCGGCCAAAACTTGGGGTCGAACCCGCCCAAATCGGAAATCACCTTCTTCCGGTACACCATGTTACAACCGATCAGTCGTGACCACTTGACCTCGCGCACCCCCGCGTCCCCGGTCAAGTAGCGCTCGGAAACATACCCCGCCGCCTTGGAGGCAAGGGTCAGACCAGCCAGTCGCGCGATAAATGGGATGTCCTCGGGAACCAAACTCGGGCCGCTGGCCAAGCCTACCGAAGGATCGGCGAAACACTCGATCATCCGGTCCGGCCAATCCGGGGACACCGCAACATCATCGTCGATGAAGGCCACCAGATCTGACGTCGCCTCCCGCCAACCCACATTTTTCTTTTCGCTGGAGTCCCCGACCTCAAACACCACCGGGAAATGGCGTACCCGGTCATTCTCCTCACATAGCCGGGCCACTCGTTCCGCCAGCTCCGGATCGCTGATCTTCCCGCAAACAAGAATTTCCGCCCGGTCGATTCCCTGAGCCGCCAACAAGGAATCCAGCGTCTTATGCAGGATCGGCCGCCCCATGGTGGGAATCACGATGCTTAATTCAATGCTGGAGACGGACTCGCTCATGGAGGCAAAAGCATACGTGTCAGCCCGCCTATGCCAAGCCGAATTACCTGCGTCCCTGGTTACTCGTCGCCCGCCGATAACAACAGCTTGTCGCGGCTCATTCGTGAGGTCCAGGGCAAGCCGGAATTCTTCCAACCATTGACCACCCGCAACCCGCGCTGCGGCCCCTCGGTTGCCGGATCCCCCTCAAATCCAAATTCGACGAAATAACTGTTGGAAAATCCATGGTCGCGCAACGCCCGCGCACTCGGCTCTCCCCGGGCGCTTCCCGACCGGCAAATGGTGATGATCATCGTGTCGTGATCAAGCCCGCGCCGGGCCAGAGCTTCCTTCACCAGCGAAACGAACGCGGGATTCAGCGGCATGGGAAACGTGCCCGACCCCTCCGACCACGAGGTTGTGTCCACCAACCGGAACGGAATGATAAAGTCGGCGAGGTCGATCCCGCCCGTGAACATGATTTCCACCGGGTCACGCACATCCAGCAAAAGAATTCGATCGCCATCCGCCCCGGTCTTGAGCGCATGGGCTTCCTCTGCGGACAACCCGAAGGCGCCACCCGACGCACTCGCCAACCCCACACTTCCGGCCAGCCACACCCCCAGCCAGACCGCGCGATTCAACAACAAACCGGAACCACGTCGACGTCTTGAAAACATCCTCAAATCCTTCCTCGCATCATGATTAAAACGTAAGGAGACGAACCGATGAATCACGCAGCAACGCGGCCATGCGGTCCGGCGCGGCCACGCCAATCCCCGGTCGCAACGCCTCGGGGGTCAGATCCCGGTTGGGGAGAAACAACCCGCAACCCCACATCACGGCTCCCAATCCACTTCGAGCCGGTAGATCAACGTGCCGGTCGCGGTGGCGGTCGTGTCGGTAAACGTGTTCAACGGAGGCGTGGCCAGAATGTCGGCTTGAAGCAGACTGAATCCGCCGCCGGGCAGTAGGAGGTTTTCCGAGCGATGCAGATCATAGACGCGTCCCGCAACCGACGGCCAGCGGAGGATGTTGCCGGAAACCGCCGCGCCTTGGTTGAGTCCTTGCACATGCAGGAACGAATTCCCGTTCACCGGATGGGTTCCCGCGATGTACTCCTCCCAGTTGGTCATGCCGTCGCTGTCCGAGTCGATCGAGGCAAGATTGGGGATAAGTGGATTCAAGCCATACTGGATGTACCACCAGTCGGGAATCCCGTCGCCATTGCTGTCGGGATCGACCGGGGGATCGAGGCGGGTGATCGTTACGGCGGCATTCGTGGAGCCGGACGACGGAGCCGCCATTGAGGTGATCCGAAACGAATTTGCATACATCTGGCGATTATCCTGATTGGGGGCATCCGGCACCGAGGTCGCATTGAAGTACAAGCTGAACCCGCTGGGCGCTCCCGCTGGCACAGTCAGGGTCTGGTCGTAGGTTTCCACTCCGTCCCGGCCGGTTCCCCAGACCCGGATCGAGCCGCTGGACACGTACTCGAAGGACAAGCCCACCGCCTGGGTCCCATAGGCCGTAAACATGGGATTCCCGTTGATGGTGATGGTCGCGCTGTTGCCCATGTTGATGTTGATCAACTCGGTGGCGCCCGCTCGGAGGTTGAAGCCCCGGTTGGAGTTTAGATCATCACTGTCCCAGTTCAGACCGAGCAGGAAGTGGAACACATCCCCGGGAGCCATCGGTGCCGAGAACGAACGGGACACTTCCGCGTTCGCCCCCGAGCCGGGGGGATTCGCGTAGAACCCAAACGAACTCGCGGGCATGCCGCTGATCCCCGCACTGGCCGGATCGCCCACAAACGAACCGGCAAAGCCGGATCCTTGGCTGTGATTAAACGCCCATGCGCCGAAGCCGGTACCTTCATTCGACCCGTCGGTCCACGTTCCGTAGTTCGCCGCAACATCAACCGCAGTGGTCACCGTGCCACCAGGGAGATCATAGGTTCCGCTCAGCGTGAACACATTCGCTCCGTACCCCAAGGCAACATTCGGAAGCGTCCACGGATTGGCCACCGCAAACGAGCCGCTGGCCCCGGTCAAACTGTTGGTCCATGTGATGGAACCGGTCATGTTGTCCGCGATGCCCTGAAGCGTCGCATTGCTTACCGTGTGGGCAACCACCGCGGCCGAAGGCGGGTTGGTCACCACAAAGCCACTCGGAGGCGGAGGCAAACCGGGACAATCAGCCACCGAAACGCTCCAGTCGTTGTTGCTATTATTGTCCCAGGTTCCCGACCCGTTATTGAACACGAAATTGAGCACTTCGGTTCCGGGCTGAACATCATACGTGTAGGACCACACCCCGTTGCCTTCGGAGGTCATCGCCGGGTTGGGAAGAATCACGTCGTTCCACCCGTTGTAGCCGATGTGAATATATACCGGATTGGCGGCGGACAAGTTGCGGGTGGAGGCGTCGTAATAGATGGTGACCGGGTCGCAGCCTTCGGGCGAAACGGGATCCGTCCACACCACCGGATCGGTCGGCAGGGTACAACCGGTAACCGCCACGCTCCAATCCTGACCGGCATTGTTGTCCCACACCCGGGCGTCGGGATCGGAGTTGCCGTCGTTGAACACAAAATTCAAACTGAAGGTCCCCGGCAGCACATTGTGATAGTAGACCCAGAAATCACCATCGTTGGCCATCTGCGGCGCGGGCTCGATAATATCCTGCCAGCCATTCCGCCCGATGTAGATGTGGACCGGCCCCGCCCCCAGCGGGCTGTCCGCCTTGCGGTAACGGATCGTCACCATCCCGCAACCCACCGGATTTTCCGGATCCCACGTCACCCACGGATCCACCGGTTGATTGCCCCCATGCTCTTCAAGCACCAGCATCTGCACGAACGCCCGGTCGGGGTTCGCGATCCCGTCAGACGGGAAGTCGATCGCGAGGCCGTTGTTGATCAGATCCTGGCCGGTCCGCCCGTTCCCCGGCCACAGGTAGACATTTGGATCGTCCGCCAGCAGGTTGCGGACATTGTAGTTACGCGAAGGATTGATGTAGATCGCCTGTACCGTCGCGAGGTCGAACGTCGCGCCTCGCCCCGTCCACGGGGTCAGGTTCACAAAGTTCAACACCACGTTCTGATGGGCGGGATCCCATCCGAAACGGTCATATTTAAGCACCGAGAAAATCTGCTGGTCCGGACCCTGGCCACCGGTGCGGTCAAGATACCATTGGTCATGCAACCGGGTGGTAAGGTTTTGCAGGCGGGCCCGATTAAGCCGGGAGTAGGCATCTTTGAGCGGGAGGTCCTGATTGTTCCACAGCGGCATCATGTTATGCCATTTGAAGATATCGGGAATCCAACGCCCGAACTGGAAACGGAATCGGGAAAAACCCCAGTTGTCGGTATAGCCGAGTTCCTGCCCCTGATACATTTGAGGAGCGCCATCCACCACCGCGCCCACGGCATAGCGGGAAAAACTGTACCATTTGTCGGCGGGGGCATTCTGGTCGTGGTTGATCAGTCCCCGCATGATCCCGGCAAATCCGTAATCCTGCTTGTTGGCATCAATGATGCCCCGCAGGCCGGTGGTGTTGCCGCCCGCCCCCAGGACCTGCCACACCCAATTCTGGTTGATGATATCCATGTGTCGGCCCGCCCGCCGCGACACCGGCCCGCCGTCCAGCGACTCCGCCATAAAGATGAAGTCCCACTTGGTCTGCCGGATCTTGTTTACGAAATATTCCCACGCCTGGGGAGGAAGACCTTGCGCGTAGTCGCACCGGAATCCGCCCAACGTTCCCCCCGAACGCTCGATCCAGTAGGTGCCAAAGTAAGCAAAGTATTCGGTCATCCGTTTCACATCCGCACCGGCTTGGGAAACATCCCAGGTCGTGTCGTCTTCGGACTGCGGATTAAAGAGTGCCGGGTAGGTTCCCCAGAACAGATCCGCGACATCCGGCCACTTGCCGAAATCATTCCGTTCAGCCGGGGCGGGGCCGATTTGGTTCGCGTTTTGGGCGGGCAGCCAGAATTGAAAATCGTTTTGGTTGTAGTCGTATTCGCCGCACGGAAGCCACGTCGAGTTGTAACGCGAATACCACTGGGGAAGGATGTCCTTGATCAACGCCGCCGGATTCACCGCCGGCTGGCTCGGATTGTCCGGATCCTGACCGATTTCCGCATCCCACGAGGTGTGGTTGAAAATGATGTCAAAAAAGAAGTCAATCCCGCGGGCTCCCGCCGCCGCCGCGAAGTTGGTGAAGGCAGCCATTGCCGCCTGACGGGTGTTGCCCTGACTCATGAACGGGGCAACTTCCCACATGTTCTGAATGGAATACGGACTGCCCGGGCCTTGCGATTTGTCCACGCAATAGTGGTCGCCAATCGGATGAATCGGCTGAATCCACAGGGTATTGATGCCCAGGTTCTCGAAGTAGTCGAGGTTGGCATTCTTCGCCGGATTCATGAGATCTTCAAACGTGCTCCGGGTCGCTTCGGTATCGCCGGTCGCGTTGATCACGTTGACCTGCATTTCATACAGAATCACATCGCGAGCCTTTTTCGGTGAAACCATCACCGCCGTATCGCGGCCCCCCACCCACTTCCACGTATTTTGATTCTGCAACCGGTAACGAGCGGTCAGACGGTAGGCCCCCGTCTTATCAATCGGCATCGTGGCCACCCACTTCTGGCCATCTTGAGTCAACGGGAAACCAACAAAGTAACTCGTGCCCGCCGGGTTCGGACCGGGCACGCTGGCCGCGTCCTGATCGTTGAGCGTCGCGTAATCCCGGCGCCCCAAGTTCGACCAGATCTGCGCTTCCGCCACGTTCCCTTCATTGGGCCAGAACTCGATTTGCAGCGACTCAAACTCGTTGAGATCCTCATCGATGTAGTAGTTCAGGGTCAAATAGTCGTGATTGGCTCCATTCACCGCCAAATACGGTGATTGTGCGGATGCCACCGCGCCAAAGATCACCCCGAAAAGAACCCAAATTGCCGAACCCAACCAACTCCGAGACATCATCATAGTCGCACTCCAATTCGGAAAGAATTTATTCCTGATTCGGAAAACATTACCCATGTGGCAAAGAAACGTTCAACCCCAATTATTGGAGCGGTTAACCCCCGGGCATCGACCTTTTTCAGGCTTCGGGCAGCAAGCGCGCCACCGCCTTCTCAAGCTCCACGATGCGCTGTTTCAACTTGGGAACCTGTTGCATCGCAACAAGTTTCGCCGCAAACTCTCGCTTGGAAATCGCCGGGAAGTCGTAGACCACCTGACCGGAGGGAATATCCTTGGTGATCCCGGAACGACCCGTCGCGACCACACCGTCACCGACCACCAAATGCCCGGCCACGCCCGCTTGCCCGGCGAGAATCGTCCCCTTGCCAATGATCGTACTGCCGGAAATTCCCACCTGCGAAACAATCACTGCGTGATCCTTGATCCAAACATTGTGGGCAATCTGAACCAGGTTGTCGATCTTCACACCATTCCCGATGCGGGTCTTTCCGTAACGAGCCCGGTCAATGGTCACACACGCGCCAATTTCCACATCGTTTCCGACCTCCACAATCCCAAGCTGGGGCTGTTTGGTTCGAACCCCCGCTGAGTCCGCATCGAACCCAAACCCGTCGCTCCCGATCACCGATCCATTATGCACAGTAACACGATCCCCAATCCGAACATGTTCACGCAGGGCCACATGGCTGTGCATCAGACAATCCTCTCCGATCACCACCCCTTCGCCCGCATACACCAAAGCCACCAAAGACGTCCGGGCCCCGATCACCGCTCCCGCCTGCACCACGCAACCCGGACCGATATGCACCCCGTCCCCCACCGTGGCTTCAGGGTGCACAAATGCGGTGGGGTGAATGCCCGGGGCATACGTCGATGGCGACGGCGAAAGCGACGCAGCGATGCTCGCGAAGGCTTGGCCCGGATGGTCGACCTTCACGACCGGAATCGCGAGCTCAGCGGTCCAATCTCTGCCCACCAGCAACGCTGACGCTCCCGTTCGCCGGGCATCTTCAAGATATTTTTCCGAGCCCGCAAACGAAAGATCCCCCGCCTCGGCGGTACGGATGCCCGACACCCCCCGGATCTCCACATCCCCCGAACCCACCAACTCTCCCGACACCCGACGGGCGATTTCCGAAAGTAGGACCGTGGCCATCGGATTAGTTATTCAGCATGGTGACCAGTTGAGCCGTAATGTCGAAGCGCGTATCGACATACACCACTGGAGGAATCCCATTCATGGTCAGGCCCGACGTGTCGATAATCGCCTGATACCCCTTTTCTTTCGCAAAACCAGCGACTTTCTCGTTGATTTCATCGAGCAACCTCCGCCTCATCCGCAAACTTTGCTCGTCCAAACGCTTTTGGGACATCTCGTCAAACCGCCGGATCTTGGTTTCCTGATCCCGCATTTCAATCAGCTTCTCTTCGGCCTCCCGGCGCAAGCTCGCCCGCGTATCTTCATTCAGCGCCGTGCTCAACGCCCGGTCCCGCTTGGCCTGATAGTCCTCTTGCATGGCTTCATAGGCCCGGACCAAGCCCTCCCGCTCCTTCCGCATCTCCGAAACTTGCTCCTGCAATTGCTCGTTCGCCGTGCGCGTCTTGAAGAAGTTTGTGAACACCGATTCCATATCGGCGAACACGATCCCCGCCGACGCCACCGCCTGGGCCTCCACCGGCGAGGCCCACACGCTCAACCCCAGAACCACACACACCATGCCAAACAGCTTCTTCATCTTTTGCTCCTTCGTTGAAACCAAACGATTAAAGTGAATACCCGATTGAGAATTGGAACCTTCCCGACGACCGATCGTTGAATTCGTCCGCCTCCAGCGGCCACGCATAGTCGAAGCGAAGCGGGAATCCCGGAAAATCCAAACGAACACCTACCCCGACATCGGAATTGTAGTCGTTGAAATTGTACTGGTAAACATCGGGATAAACCATCCCGATGTCATAAAATGCCGCCCACCTGACCATTCGTCCCAGCGGAATGATGTATTCCGCAGTTGCGCTCCACATGGTCTGCCCCCCCACCGGCTCGCCAAACTCATCCTTCGGTCCCACATCCCGGAAACGGAACCCGCGCAACGAGCGCGCCCCGCCAAGAAACAACCGGTCGAACACCCGGACCCGGTCGGAATCCCCATACCGGTCCACCACCTCCGACTCCAGCCGAAGATTAAACACATGATCATTCCACAACGGGAAGTAGTGACTGACCCGGCCCCGAAATCCGTACACATCCACATCTGCACCTAGCGGTCCCCCCGCCACCGAAGCGGCCAGCACCAACCTTGTGCCTCGCGTGGGCACAAACATGCTGTCGATCGTCTGGTAAATGTATTCGGTCGTGAACGAACTCTTGAGTGCGGTTCCCGCCTCGCTCTTGATCAGGTCGGAAGCATTCTCCGAGACGTTGCGTACTTGGATCTCCTCCAACCCATAGATGTAATTGATCCGGGAAAACCGGCCCACCGGCACCCCGAGGACAACATTGCCCCCGGTGTTGCGCTGATCGTAGTCATCGCTAAGAAACCGCCGATCGCGCTGAAACAAATTCAGCCCCAGCGAAAGCTGCCGGTTGAGAAACCAGGGTTCCGTAAATCCAAACTCGATATCCCGCCGCTTGGTGCCCACCGTTCCCCGCAGCGTCAACTTTTGCCCCCCGCCGACCGGAGGCCAGTTGAACAAATCGAAATTGCCCTGCGACAACTCGGCAAAACCGATCAGGCTGTCGATACTCGAAAAGCCCGCCCCAACCAGAAACTGTCCGGTCGGCTTTTCTTCAACATCAAAAACCAAATCCACCTTCTCCGGGTCGCGGGTTTCCACCGTGGACGAATTTACACTGGAAAAATAACCGAGATTCATCAAGCGCCGCTCACTCGTCCGGGCCCGGACCTCGTCCATGCGCTCGCCCGGATACACCGCCAATTCCCGGCGGATCACCTTGTCCCGCGTGGTCGTATTCCCCTGAATCAAAACGTTCCGGATCGAAGCGAGTTGCCCCTCCCGGACGGTAAAGTCCACATCCACCACCGGATTGCCCTGTTCATCCGTCTGCAAGTCGGGACTCAACCGGAAACTCACCAGCGTGCTGATGTATCCCCGGCTTCCGTAGTAATCCCGGATCGCCTGCCGCGCCGCATTCAGTTCGACCTGCGACGCCACCGGACTCATCCTCGCCTCCGCGACCGACCGGATCACCTCCTCGTCAAAAAGGCTGATCCCGGAAAAACTCACATCACCAATCTGATATTGCTGCCCTTCGATAATCCGGAATTCCAGGACCACCTGTTTCTCCGAAACCGCGATCAACTCGGGACCCGTCACCTCAACATCCAAATACCCCCGGTCGAGGTACAATTGCCGGATCGTGACCAGATCGATCGCCACCTGGTCCGGATTGTAGACCCCCGATCCCGTCAACCATGACATCACATGCCGGCTTTTCTGAAGCATCACCCTTCGAATGTCCCGGCTCGGCACCGTAGCATTCCCTTCAAACCGGATGTCCCGGACCCTCGCACGCTGGCCCTCTTTGACCTGAATCCGGACATCGGTGAGCGCCCCGTCTTCCCTTTCCGTAAACGTCCACGTCAACCGCGCAAAGGGAAACTGTCGCTTCTGGTACCACTCGCGAACCGCCAACGAACGCACCGCCAGGGTCGTATCGTCCACGAAATCCCCCACCCCCAATTCCAACAGCTCCCGGATTTTCCGGTTCCCCGCATAGTCCGCGCCCTGAATGGTCAGAACACGTATCCTCGGCTTGGGCTCAAGGATAAATATGACCTCCAAACCCGAAGGCCGCTCCCGCACATCCACCGCCGCAAACGAAAACCGGCCCGACTCCTGCAAGGCGCGTACATCCCTCGACAACACCTCACGCCGGATGTCCATTCCCGGACGGATCGACGTATACGCCTCGACCAGCGCCATATCCACCGGACGCCCGTCCCGGCGAATCGACCGAACCTCGTCGACCATCACCGCCTCGGCCCACGCCACCCCCAGAGTGAAAACCAACAGAACGGAATAAAACATGCGGCGAATCAGCGACATTTAAAGCTCTCCAGCCGCAGAGGGGCCATCCGTGCCCTTGGCCCGGTTTTCAAACAGCGTAAGTTCATCAATAAAGTTCAGGCGAATTTCCCCTGTGGGTCCATTACGATGCTTGGCAACATCGAGAATAGCCAGTGATTTATCCGTCGTCTCAGGATCATCCGGATACTTGCACGGCCTTCGGAGTAGACACACCACGTCCGCATCCTGCTCAATCGAACCCGAATCCCGCAGGTCCGACAACTTCGGCTTGGCCAGCCGGTCCCGGGTTTCCGGTGCCCGACTGAGCTGGCTGAGCACCACCACCGGAACCTTCAACTCCTTGGCCATCGCCTTCACCGCCCCCGAGATCGCCGCCGTCTCCCGCTGGCGACCTTCCCGCGAATGCGCGGATGAATTCATCATCTGAAGGTAGTCGATCACGATCAACTGAACGTCATGCTTGCGCTTCAACCGCCGCGCCCGTGCCCGCAACGCGCTCGGCTCGAGCCCCGGCGTATCATCCACAAACAGCGGGGCGTGGCTCAACGCATCTGCCGCTTCGATCAACTTCGGCCAATCCCGCTTCCCGGCATAGCCATCGAACAAATGATGGAACGGAACCCGCGCTTTGCAGCAAAGCATACGTTTGGCCAGCGCCTCCGAAGACATTTCCAAACTGAACACCGCCACCGGACGCTTGATCTTATCGTACACATTCCCCGTACAAACATTCTCCGCGATATTCATGGCAAGCGATGTCTTGCCCATCGAAGGCCGGGCGGCCAGAATGATCATGTCCCCCGGTTGCAGACCCTTGGTGTACTGATCGATGTCCACAAATCCCGTGGGAACCCCGGTAATTCCCTTCCGGTCGGATATGATTTTATCAATCGTCTGCATCGTCGCCTTGACCGTGGCCGGCCACGACGAGGTGGGCGTATGTTGATTCTCCGAGATGCTGTAAAACGACTGCTCGACCTTGTCGAGCACCGCCGTCGCCTCCTCTTCCTCCCCGTAGCAAAGTTCGATCGCTTCCCGGGCCCGGTCGATTACATTCCGGAACAACTCCTTCTGCCGCACCAGGTCCACATAATGGTGGGCATGAGCCGTGGTCGGAACCTCCAGCGCCAATTGCTCAAGGTTTTCACCCCCCCCGATCGCCTCCAACAGTTTCGCGGTCTTCGCTCGCTCGCTGACCGTCAACAAATCGATCGGATGGTTGTCCCGCCCCATCCCCACCAGCAGCTCATACAAGTTGCGGTTGCGCGGGGAATAAAAGGATTCAGGGGTCAGACCCGCTTCCAGCGTAAGGTCGAGAACCCGCTCTGGATCGACAAGGATCGATCCGAGCACACCCCGCTCCGCCTCCTCACTATGCGGAGGTATCCGGGGCTCAAGCTTGCGGGGCGCCCCGGGAGAGTTGGTGGCCGCTGAGGCCATCCACCTTACTCCTTAATGACGGAGACGTTGAGGTTGGTGTGAATTTCCGAAGTCAGGCGGATCGCCACCTTGTAGTCGCCAAGCTCCCGGATCGGGCGCTCCAGCACCACTTGGTGTTTCTTGAGTTTGATCCCTTCCTTCTCCAGCGCTTCAAGAAGCTGCACCGTGGTGATCGATCCGAAAATCCGGTCCTCACCACCGGCCTTCGCTTTCAACGTCAAGGTCAGATCCTGAATCTTCGCGGCCAGCGTTTCCGCTTCCGACTTCAACTTCTGACGATGCGCTTCGTACTCCGCCTTCTTCTTGTCCAACTGACGCAAGGTCGCCGGGGTCACCGGTGAACCGAGCTTCCGCGGCAAGAGAAAGTTGCGGGCATACCCATCCGCAACCCGGACGATTTGCCCTTGTTCCCCGAGGCCGGGGACATCTTCAACGAGAATTACTTGTTTCGACATGGTTTTCGCTCCGGGGCCGCGCTTACGGCACCAACCCCAATACCCGGGCCCGACGGATCGCCCGCTTCAGTTGACGTTGCTGCTTGGCCGACGTACCAAGAATCCGCTGGGGCGTAATCTTGCCCTGCTCGGTCATGAACTTCTTCAACAACTCCCCGTCCTTGTAATCGATGACCTCAACTCCTTCGAGGTACTTGACCCCTCGCTTGAGCACCGGCCCCAGATCATTTTCTTCGCGCCTGCGGCGCGGTGGTTTCTTCTGCATGGTTGGAATCCTTTCTCGTTAAAATGGAATATCTTCGTCGTCTTCCCCGGTGAATCCACCCCGTTCGGAACTGCCGCCCGATCCCGAGGGCGCGCCCCCGCCATCGTCCGGACCATCCGCCATCGCTCCCCGGCGGGGCGAACCAAGAAACTGAACCCGCTCAGCGACCACGCCCAGCTTGCTCATCTTCTTCCCGTCCTTCTCCCACTCGTCGAGCTTCAGCCGCCCTTCCACCATCACCGGCGAACCCTTCTTCAGGTATTCCCCACAGGTCTCCGCCTGGCGGCCCCACACGTCCACCGACACATAAACCACTTCCTCCCGGTCCTCCCCCGAACCGGAGCGGTATTGGCGGTTGATCGCCAGTCGCAATTCCGTCACTGCCGTCCCCGAGGAAATGTGCCGCAACTCAGGATCGCGGGTCAGATTCCCCATCAAGATGACTTTGTTAAAACTGGCCATGGCGTGGTGCTCCTTAACGTTTCTGCGGTGTTACGCTTCCTGCGCGGCCACAGCCGGAGCCGGGGTCGCACGGTAGATTTCCACCCGGAAAATGTCCTCGTTGAACTTCAACCGGTTCCGCAGATTCACCACATCCGAACCCGCCAGGCTGAACTGCAACACATTGTAAAGACCCGCCGCCTGCTTCTTCATTTCGCGGGCAAACGTCCGGCGTCCCAGCCGGATGGTGCTTTCCACCACCCCGCCCAGTTTTTCAATTTCTGCCTTCACCTTATCCACCGCTTCTTCAAGCTCTTCTTCCTTGAAGGTTTCGGGAAAGATGAACATCGCTTCATACATATTCAATGACTCGTCCTCCTGCAACACAACTTACCGGTCCAACCGGAAAAGCGATCACTATAATCACATTCCATTCCGCTTGGCAATCCTAACCATTAAAACTATTCATCGCCCGGTCCAGCCCCTGTTCGAGCCAGCAAAGCGCCGCCTCCGCCGCCCGGTCGAGCGCCTCGTTGAGCGCCGCCCGCTGCTCCGGGGGCATTTTCCCCAGAACAAACCCGACCATGTCCTGTCCCGCCCCCCCCCGGCCGATTCCCACTCGAATCCGCGGAAACGCATCCGTACCCAGCAGGGCAATGATCGATTTCAGACCATTGTGCCCTCCCGGCCCCCCCTGTCCCCGAATCCGCAACTTGCCCAAAGGAAGGTCCGCATCGTCCACCACCACCAGAATCGACTCCGCACCAATCCCCTTCTTCCGGGCCAACGGAGCGATCGCCTGCCCGCTTCGGTTCATGAAGGTTTGCGGCTTCACCAACTGCACCGCCTCCCCTTGCACCCGGGCCTCCCCGAGATGCGCAGGAAACCGCCAGCTCCGTTTCAACGACGTCCCCAGCCGGGCCGAAAGCCGGTCCACCACATCAAACCCCGCATTATGCGGAGTATGTTCGTATTCCCGGCCGGGATTCCCCAGCCCTGCCACAAGCTTCATGATCCCTCAACCGTAGGGCCGGCCCGGGCGGGTTCGATCCGTCAACCCGCCTTCTCGTCCGGCTTCTTCTCCTTGATCACTTCCGGCTCGGTGCCGGTCCCCGCCGCCGGAGTTGCCTCCTCCACCGTCGGAGCCGCCACCGCTGCCACCGGGAGGTCGGCATCGGTAATGATCTTGAACTTATCGGGATCCAACGTCACATCCCCCACCGTCAACACGTCGCCGATCTTCATCGCGCTCACATCGAGGTGAATCACTTCCATCAAATCGCCGGGAAGACATTCAATTTCCACTTCACGCAGCAAGTGCTCCAACACCCCGCCCTGTGTCGCCACCCCGTACGGAGTCCCGTCCAATTCCAGCGGAATCTCCACCCGCAGCGTTTCCGTCATCGACACTTCATGAAAATCCGCATGCACGATTCCGCCCCTCAACGAGTCGTGCTGGACCTCCTGCAAAAGAACCTTCTTGGTTTCCTGACCCTTGATCTCCAAATCAAGCATAAGGTGTTCCGAGGCATGGCCATGAAGACTGGTCACGAACTCCTTTTCGTTCACCTTCACCAACTGGACATCCTTGCCCGCCCCGTACACCACGCCGGGAAACCAGCCGGTTTTGCGAAGCCGCTTATTTTCGTTCGTTTTGATCGCCGTGCGCGGTTCCGCGCTGATTTTTACTGCCGTTGCCATAACTTCTTACTCCATCACGTTTCTTCGGTTGATTTTAGATACGGAACAGGGATGTGACCGATTGGTTGTTGTGAACCCGGAGGATCGCCTCGCCGAGAAGCTCCGCCACCGACAGCGCGGTCACCGGAAACGCTTCCAGGCCCATGTGGGGAACGCTGTCCGTGGTAATCAGCTCCTCAATCCCCGAATTCTTCAGCCGCTCCAACCCCAACGGGGTGAGCAGACAATGCGTAACCGCCGCCCGGATGCTTAACGCACCCGCGTTCTTCAAAAGCGCCGCCGCCGCCGTCAACGTGCCCGCCGTGGTCGTCAGATCGTCCACCAGAAGCACATTCTTGCCCGCCACATCGCCCACCAAATTGATCGCCTCCACCTCCGAGGCCGACTTCCGGTTCTTGCCCACGATCGCCAAACCCGCCGAAAGCATATTCGAATACGCATAGGCCATTTTCAGCCCCCCCGGATCCGGCGTTACCACCACCAGGTTGTCCCCGCAAAGCTGATGCTCCCGCAAGTGCTTCACAATCACCGGCGCGGCAAACAAATGATCCACAGGAATGTCAAAAAAGCCCTGAATCTGCTGGGCATGCATGTCCATCGTGATAATCCGGTCCGCCCCCGCTGCCACCAGAAGATTCGCCACCAGCTTCGCGGTAATCGGTACCCGTGGTTGATCCTTCCGGTCCTGCCGGCCATACCCAAAAAACGGAATCACCGGAGTGATCCGCGCCGCCGAGGCCCGCTTCGCCGCATCAATGATGATCAACAGCTCCATCAGGTTCTCATTCGGAGGATTGCACGTCGGCTGAACGATATACAAATCCTGACCCCGGATATTCTCCACGATCTTGACAAAGATCTCCCCATCCGGAAAACGGCTGATATCGATCCCCGCCAACGGGACATCCACATACCGCGCAATCCGCTCGGCGAGATCCCGGTGGGCAAGCCCGGCTAAAATTTTCATTGTGGTCGACATGTTCTAAAGTGGTTGCCCGACAAGGACTCGAACCTTGACTCTGGCCTCCAAAGGGCCGTGTGCTGCCATTACACCATCGGGCAGGATGACTCCTGTTTCCGCCGGATCGCTCGGGAATCTACCGCACCCTCCAGGCCGGCACAAGCCGCCCCTTACGCAATCCAGCCGCAAAGACAAGAAGCGGAGGACCGTATGCGACCGGTCATCCCGCGTCAAGCCAACGTTCTAGGCCGGCATTTGCACGTCATGCCGCCCCTCGAACCCATCGATCGACCCCACATGTTCAAGGGTCAACGCAATGTCATCCAGCCCGTGCAGCAAATGGTTCTTCACCACCGGGTCGATCTCGAAAGGAAACGCGATTTCCTCATCCAGATGCAAAACCACCCGCTGTTCCGCCAGGTCGATCGTCGCCTCCACGTTCTGGAACCGCGCCACCTGGTCGAAAATCAAATCCACCTCCTCCTCCGAAAGCTCCACCGTCAACAACCCGTTCTTCACCGAATTGTTACGGAAAATGTCGGCAAACGCCGGAATCACCGATCCCCCAATCTCCTTGCGCGGGGCAATCACCGCCCGCAGCCCGTACTGCATCACCGCCCACACCGCATGCTCACGGCTCGAACCGCATCCGAAATTGTTCCGGGTCACCAGAATCGACGCCCCCTCGAAATGCGGCGCATTCATCTCAAAATCCGGATTCGGCGTTCCATCCACCAGGTAACGCCAGTCGAAAAACAGGCTCTCCCCGAACCCCGTCCGCTTAATCGACTTCAAAAACTGCTTCGGAATGATCGCATCCGTATCCACATTCGCCCGGTCCAGAGTCGCAATCAATCCACGATGATTCGTAAATGCTTCCATAACGCCTTCTTCTCCTTACGCCGATGCTCCCGCCAAGTACTCCCGGTAAGGAGCCCACGTGCGGATATCCACAAAATGACCTTCCACCGCCGCCGCCGCCGCCATCTCCGGACTCACCAAGTGCGTGCGCCCACCCTTGCCCTGACGGCCCTCGAAATTCCGGTTCGACGTCGACGCCGCCCGCTCCCCCGGCGTCAACTGGTCCGGGTTCATCCCCAAACACATGCTGCAACCCGCCATCCGCCATTCCGCCCCGAAATCCTTGAAAATCGCGTCGATTCCTTCCGATTCCGCCTGGCGACGCACCTGCATCGACCCCGGCACCACAATCACCCGCACGCTCTCCGCCTTCTTCCGGCCCTTGATCAGCTTGCTGATCGTCCGCAGATCCTCGATCCGCGCATTCGTGCAGCTTCCGATAAACACCGTATCCGGACGCACCTCCGTCATCGGCGTGCCCGGCGTCAAGCCCATGTACTCAAGCGCCTGCTCCACGTCCTTCCGGCTATACCCCGGAACCTGGTCCGGTTCCGGCACATGCCCGCTCACATCCGTCACCATCCCCGGACTCGTCCCCCACGTCACTTGCGGGGCAATCTCATCCGCCCGGATCGTAATCTCCCGGTCGAACACCGCACCCTCATCCGTGGGCAGACTCTTCCAATACGCCATCGAGCGCTCCCACGCTTCACCCGTGGGACGAAACGGCTTCTCCCCGTCCGCGATGTAGGCAAACGTCGTCTCATCCGGGGCAATCAATCCCGCCCGGGCTCCCGCCTCGATGCTCATATTGCAGATCGTCATCCGGCCTTCCATCGAAAGCGCCCGGATCGCCTCCCCGCAATACTCGATCACATAACCCGTGCCCCCCGCCGTGCCGATCACCCCGATCAACTTCAGGATCATGTCCTTCGCCGTCGCCCCCGGTTTCAGCTTGCCCGTAAACTCCACCTTAAACGACTTCGGCTTCTTCTGCCGCAGCGTTTGCGTGGCCAAAACATGCTCCACCTCCGACGTTCCGATCCCGAACGCCAGCGTCCCGAACGCCCCGTGGGTCGACGTATGCGAATCCCCGCACACCATCGTCAATCCCGGCAGCGTGATCCCCAATTCCGGACCGATGATATGCACGATCCCCTGCTTGTCGCTGTCCAGATCGTACAGCGTGATGCCGAAATCCCGGCAATTTTTCCGCAGCGCCTCCACCTGGGCCGCCGAAATCGGATCCTTGATCACCGACCGGTCATCTGTCGGAACATTGTGGTCCATCGTCGCAAACGAAAGGTCCGGCCGCCGCACCTTCCGCCCGGTCAGGCGCAACCCCTCAAACGCCTGCGGACTCGTCACCTCATGAACCAAGTGCCGGTCGATGTACAGCAGGGTCGTCCCGTCCTGCATCGTCGTCACCACATGCTTGTCCCAGATCTTGTCGAATAATGTCTTGCTCATAAATCACCTGTACCCTTGAAAAAGGAACGTTTCATCTACCTCCGACCCACCCCCCAAGTCAAGGGCCGCCCCCCCCCTCCACCCCCCCCCCCACATCCCCCAAAACCGGTTTGGCCCTTTCCGCCGCAACCCCATCGTGGAGACCACC
>DAOLCW010000048.1:0-23878 GCA_035327665.1 Kiritimatiellia bacterium | reverse complement strand
CCCGGCGTCCCCGTCCGCTTCAAATAATCCCCCGGATCAATCCGCGACATCCGGATCGCCTTCCGCTGCTCCTCCCGCGCCTTTTGCTCAAGCGCCGGATTGTGCGCCCGCCGCACCAGCGCAAACGCCACCGCCGAAATATGCGAACAAATAATCCCCCGCTCCTTGTTGTCCCGGCACGGACAAAGATTCTCCAGCGTCCCATCCTTCAACACCCGCCCCCGCGTCGCCATCTCCCGCCCCCCGAACAAGATCTCCCCCGAAATCATGTCTCCCTCGAAGCCCGACACCTTCACCCCGCCCCGCTCATACAACCCCTGCGCCTCCTTGAACACCTGCGGCCCCGCCCACGATGCCACCATCGCCTGCGTGAACGGCAATCGCCTCGTCGCCTCCGTCATCGCCCCTCACCCATAATAATGCTGGCTCCGCACCAACGCCGGGGGAATCTCCTTCACAAACCGCGACGGATTGTAAAACTGTGACCCCCCATCCCGCATCCGCCGCATCGTCGGCGCGCAAAGCACCAGCTCATCCTCCGCCCGCGTCACCGCCACATAAAACAAGCGCCGTTCCTCGCGGTCATCCCCCGACTCCCCCACCGACCGCTGCGAAGGAAACATCCCGTCCGCCAGCCACGCGATGAACACCACCTTCCACTCCAACCCCTTCGCCTGATGCACCGTGCTCAACCGGATCGCATCCGGCGGCTCCGCATGCGGGTCGTCGCTCTCCGCATCCATATTCGTCAGCAACGCCATTTCATTCAAAAACGCCTCGATGCTCTCGAACCGCGACGAAAACCGGATCAACTCCTCCACATCCTCCATCCGACGCTCCACATTGTCGAACGTCGCCGCCGCATACTTCGCATAATACGCATTCTGGAACACCTCCACCAGATCCCCCGCCGACGGCTCCTCCGTCCTCCCGTACAATTTCCCCAGCTCCTTATCCACCTCCGCCCACAACGGCATTGGCCCCTTCGGCATCGCCTTCAACAACGCCGCCCGATGCCCCGCATCCTTCGGATTCCAGCGCCGGTCCAGCCCCTCCCACAACTTCGCCACCGTCTTCTCCCCCAGCTTCGGAAACAACTGAAGCAACCGGGCAAACGCCAGCCCATCCCACGGATTCGCATGCAGCCGCAGCAGGCACGTCGCATCCTTGATGTGCGCCTGCTCGAAAAACCTCAACCCCGACGTCAACACATACGGAATTCCCTCGTGATCCAGCCGGAACTGTAGCTCCAAGGTATGGAAGTGCGAACGGTACAGCACCACCATATCCTTCAAGGCATACCCCTCCCGACGGTAAAACCTCACCCGCTCGGCAATAAATTCCGCCTGATGGTCCCCGTCCCGCAACTTCACCACCATCGGCTTCGCCGACCCCTCCCGCACCGGCCGCAACGTCTTCTGGTGCTGCTCCGGATTCCCCGCGATGCACGCATTCGCCACCTCCAACACCTCCGGCACGCTCCGGTAGTTCGTCTCCAGCTTGAACACCGTCGCATCCGGATACCGGTCCTGAAAATCCAGAATGTTCCGGAAGTTCGCCCCCCGCCACGAATAGATACTCTGAAAATCATCCCCCACCACCAGCAGATTCCGATGGAACGACGCCAGCTTGTCCACCCACTCCGCCTGAATCGTATTCGTGTCCTGGTACTCGTCCACCAGCACATGCAAAAACCGCTCCCGGTACCGGTCCAGCAAGTCCGGACACTCCCGGAACAAGACCAAGCCATTCATCAACAAATCGTCGAAATCCATCGCGTTCAACTCGCGCTTCCGCCGCTGGTACAACCCGTGGACCCGCGCCATGTTCTCCACCTCCGGCTCCACCTCGGTTTTCTGGAACCGCTCCCGCAGGATCGTCTCCACCGGCACTTCCCGGCTCGAGGCCAACCCGTACAGGCTCAACAGCAAATCCGGCTTCGGAAACAGCTTCGACTTCACCGGCTTCACTTCCTCCACCGCCATCTTCACCAGCCGCCTCGCATCGTCCTGGTCCAGAATCGAATAATCCAGCCGGTATCCGATCGACGACGCATGCTGACGCAGCATCCGGTTCGCCATGTGGTGAAACGTCCCGCCCCACATCCCCCCCACCCGTTCTCCCACCAGCGCCGTCGCCCGCTCCGTCATCTCCCGCGCCGCCTTGTTCGTGAACGTCAGCAGTAAAATCCGCCACGGATCAATCCCCTGCTCGACCAGCCGGGCCACCCGGTACGTCAACGTCCGCGTCTTCCCCGTGCCCGCCGCCGCAATCACCAGCACCGGCCCGTCCGGCGCCATCACCGCCCGGTACTGCTCCTCATTCAACTCCTGGTCAAACGCAATCCCCGCCTCCATCAAACCCTCCCCTCCCCCAGCAAGTCCCGTACCGTCCGGCCCTCCAGCGACTCATGCAACCCCGACGAAATTCCCGCCAGCGCCGACGCAATCACCGGATCCGATTCCACCAACCCGAACTCCCCCGGACCCGCCCCCTCCTCCGCAATCAAATCCACCAGATCCTTCAACCCGATCGACTCCGGCGGACGCAAAAGCACATACCGCCCCCGTTCCTCCGACACCTGGGCCAGATACCCTCCCTCCACCAGCCGCCGCAACGTATCCAGCACCAACCGCACCGGCACCCGCCGCGACTGCGACAACTCCCCCGCATCAAACCCGCCCCGGCCCTGCACAAACGCCTCCGCCGCCCCCCGCATCACCACCAGCACCAGGGCCAGCCGCGACGTCACGCTCGCCCGCGCCGCCGACCGCTCCATGTGGAACGTCTCATGGTTCTGGAACGCAAACGCGATTTCCACCCCGATCAAAATGATCACCCAGCACACATACAGCCACGCCAGGAAAATCGGCACCGACGCAAACGTTCCGTAAATCGCATTGTACCTCACCACCCCAAACTGCAAATTAATGTACAGCTTTTGCCACAAGATCCACAGGATCCCCGCGATCAACGCCCCGCCCAGCGCCGGACGCACCTTCACCAGCGTATTCGGCACGAACACAAACAAAAAGAAAAACGCCACCATCACCGCAAGCAACGGCGTCAACCCCAGCCCAAACTTCAACAGCGGCGCCGCTGTCCCCACTTGAGCCATCACCGCCTCCGACGACAAGCTCGCCGTCGCCGCAAACCCCGACATAATCAAGACCGGCACAATCACCGTCACGCTCACATAATTCGCGATCCGCCGCCACACCCCGCGCGACCGCGTCACCCCCCACACCCGGTTAAACGTCGACTCCACACTGCTCAGCACCTGCACCACCGTGAAAAATAGGATGAGGACACCCACCCATCCCAGCGCCCAGAAATTCGTTCGATCCACAATCTCCAGCATCTGCTCGATGAACAACTGAAACTGCTCCGGCATCACATCGATCATCGTATGCAGCCGGGCCAGCGCATCCTCCCCCGCTCCCAGCCCCTTCAGCACCGCGAACACGATCGCCAGCACCGGCACCAGAGAAATCAGCACCGAAAACGTCAGCGCCGCCGCCCGCACCGGCAGGTCATCCTCCCGGAACCCCTTCACGATCAACCGGGTCACCCGCAACATCCTCACCGCCAGCCGACGCATCCCCGACAGCGACGACACCTCCGCCGTCCACGCATCGTGAAAAATAAACTGCTTCAATTTTGCCCGGCGGCTCATCCCTGCGCTCCTTGCCGTTGTTCAAGCATCCGGTACAACCCCCATATCGCCACCGTTTTTGCATCCATCGGTTCCCCTGAGTTCAGCATCGCCTCCACCTCCCCCGCGCTCATCAACACCACCTCCACCCGCTCATCCTCGTCCGTTTGCGCCAGACCCTCGCCTTGCTGAAGCCGGGCGAAAAACGCCGTCACATGTTCATCCACGAACCCGGGCGACGCATAAAACGAACCCAGATTCACCAGCTCCACCACCTCAAGCCCCGTTTCCTCCCTGACCTCCCTTCGTGCCGCCGCCTCCGGGCTTTCCCCGGCGTCCAGCAGACCCGCCACCACCTCCGTCATCATCCGTTCCACCGGCTTCCGGAACTGCCGGACAAACACAAAGGGACCGTCCGGAAGTTGTCCCAGCACTCCGACGGCACCATGATGCCGCACGATCTCCCGGTACGCCACCTCCCCATTCTCCAGCCGCACATCCTGAACCTCCAGGTTCAGAATCCGTCCCTGGAACACCGTTCGCTTCGATAATGTCGTCTCCGAAAACATAAACCCCGACTCTAGAATCCCCGCCCCCCACCCGCAAGACCCATTTTAATAGGGACATACCATATATCGTTGACAATAATGACTCGTTGTCACATCTTTATGGCAGTTTAAAGGTCATAGCTCGCTGGAGCCGATGGATGAAGTCATGGGTCATGTCGGAACTCATGCCAGCAATCCATCCGTCGCTTTCGACCACAGTTGTGCATCCTGAAATGTTTACACGTTTTGACATGGAGGTAGATGGGTGAGAACGGCCCGGGTAAAGGCGGATGGAGCAGGGTATTATCACGGTATGAGCCGGGTCATTGAGCGGCGGTTTCTCCTTGGGGATGTGGAGAAGCATGTCTTCCGCAAAATCATGAGAGGATGCGAAGTCTTCTGCGGGGTTCGCATCGTGACCTATGCCTTGATGAGCAATCACTTCCACATTCTCGTTCATGTGCCGGAACATAGGGATATTTCAGATGCGGAATTGGGACGGCGGCTGGAGGCCCTATACACCAAGGCCAAGACCGGAGAGATCATGGGGGAATTGTTACGATTGAGGGCGGAAGCCCGAAACAAGGAAGCCGAGGAGCTTAAAGCATCGTTTACGTATCGAATGGAAGATGTTTCGGAATTCTTCAAGACGCTCAAGCAACGCTTTACGCAATGGTACAACCGTAAAAACAACCGTAGAGGGACGCTTTGGGAGGAACGATTCAAAAGCGTTCTGGTGGAAGGCCAGGGGAATGTGCTGGCAACCATGGCTGCTTATATCGACTTGAATCCGGTTCGGGCAGGCTTGGTCGAGGACCCAAAAGACTACCGATTCTGTGGCTATGGAGAAGCGGTCGCGGGTGTTATATCTGCCCGAGATGGTTTGGCTATGGTGACGGATAGCCTTGGGCAGGGAACCGAATGGAGGTCAGCGGGTCGAGCATACCGCATGTATTTGCACGCTCGAGGCGAAGCAAGGGAATCCAAGCCGGGAATGACTCGTGATCGGGTGCAATCCGTCCTCGCCGAGGGGGGCAAGATAAGCACCCACGATTTATTGCGTTGCCGGGTGCGCTATTTTAGCGACGGGGTTGCGCTAGGCAGCCGCAAGTTCGTAGAAGAAATATTCCAGATGCATAGGCAAAATTTTGGTCCCAAGCGAACGACAGGCGCGCGACCGATCAGAGGTGCGGATCTGGGAGATATGTTTACGGCTCGGGATCTAAGGTTAGATGCGATTGGGCTACCCAAAGAGTCGTAAGCGCGACACCGCCCGGACAGATCCTCGCCTCAACACAAAGTCAGGTTCCAATTACGCTTTCGGCAAGTTCAGCTTATCGAATGGATTAAACAGTGTGGATCCGGCCAACGTTTCAATCCGCCCCCCACCCCCATGACCAGCCATCTTGTGCTTCTCATGCTCGTGGTCGTGACAGTAAATGCATAACAATTCCCAATTGCTTCCGTCAGGCGGGTTGTTGTCATGGTTATGATCTTTATGGTGCACGGTCAATTCTTTGAGCCGTACCCCGGAAAATTCCCGCCCACAGCTTGCACATACGTGAGGAAACAACGCCAACGCACGCTCCCGGTACCCCCTCGCCCGGGCTGCGACATCGCGCCGAAGCTCGGCTTGGATGACCGCCTTCTGCTCGGGAGTCAATTGCCGTTTCTTTACCATTGCCGGGATTCGAAAGGTTTCGGGTCAAGCCTCCAATGCTGCCAAACCTCGCGCCACATCTTCCACCCGAACCACGATAAGACTGTGGTCAGGCCGCGGACTATCTGCCGAATAGGCATATTCGATGTTAACCCCTCTTGCTGCCAGCTTATCGATTGCCGCTGCCAAGCCTCCCGGACGATTGGCCACTTCAAGCAAGATCACTTCCCGGTCATGAACGAGATGACCCGCCGCCTCGAGACATGTTCGCGCTCCCTCGAGGTTGTCCACCGTGATCCGCAGATAGCCAATTTCCAAACCTTCGGACAGCGACAACGCAAGCAGGTTAATGTTGTGGGCTCCGAGCAGGTCGATCGTCTCGGCCAGAGAGCCGGGTCGGTTATCGAGATATACGGAAATCTGGTGACCGACCGTAGCCCGGATGAGTAAGTCATCGCCCATCGAAACGCCCTCCCGCATCAATCTGCGGCCCGAACCTGATCCCACATCCGGGTATACAAGGCCAACGCCTCGCCGACATCGTCAATCACTTCGCTTTTTTTCCGGATCTCCGGCTTCATGAAGATCGAAGGATTGTTGAGGATGTCCTCACTCAGCAGTCGGTAGGCACCTTCGTTCGGAGCCAGGAACAGGATATACTCCGTGTTGCGAGCGGCATTCGCCGGCTCGAGAAAAAAGTCGATGAATGCATAGGCAAGATCGGTACTACGGGCGGTGACCGGAATCACGAAGTCGTCGCAAGAGATTGAGGTCCCCTCTTGGGGGATCACAAACGCGATATCGTCATTTTCCTCCATGGCCTGAAGAATATCCCCGTTGTAACCGTGAACGAGAATAAACTCCCCGGAGTCCAGCCCGTATTTGTATTGCTCATTCTCAAACTTCGCGAGATTGCGTTTCCAGCCGATCACCACATCGCGGGCCTCGGCGAGTTCGCCTTCGTCCACAGAATTCAAGCTGTAACCGAGGTACTTCAGGGCAGCGCCAAGGGTCTCCCGCATGTCGTTCAACATGGTCGCTCGACCCCGGATATCTTCACGCCCGAAAACGCCCCACGAGGGTTCCACATCCTCCAGTCGACTCTTGCGATAGGCAAACCCGGTATTGGTCAACATGTAAGGCACACTGTGGTCCATTTCCGGGTCCAGCGCGATGGCGAGGTATTCCGGATCCACATAATAAATGTTCGCAAGTCGGGTCGGGTCAATTTGCTGAAGCATTCCCAGTTGATGCATGGTACGCACCATGTAGCTTGACGGGGTGATCAAGTCGAATCCCGTAGCGCCGGCTTGTATACGAGCCAGCATGACTTCATTCGAATCGAACGTATCAATGACCACACGACACTTGTATTTCTTCTCAAACTCTTTGATGAGTTCAGGCTTGAAGTAGTCCGCCCACGTATAGAGGTGAAGCCGCGGCTTGCGCTCGCCGCACCCGGTAAGCAGGCCCGCCGCGACGACAATCAGGGTCCATCGAATCAAGGATTTCATATCAGGCTTTCTCCTTTGCTATGCGTTGACTGCCCCACACGGCCAGAAACGTGATGATTAGCAACAGTGTGGACAGGGCGTTGATGACCGGCATATTTCTACTATGTTTGATCATACTGTAAATCCGAATCGGCAACGTTGTCGACCCTGGACCCGACACAAAAAAGGTGATCACGAAGTCATCAATGGACAAGGTAAAGGCAAGAAGTCCCCCGGAAATGATGCCTGGAGCGAGCATGGGGGCCATAATCCGCCACGTCGTATCCCACCATCCTGCACCCAAGTCCTGCGAGGCCTCGATCATCGAGAAGTCGAAATCCTGGAGGCGGGCCAACACCACCATCGCGACATAACTGATGCAAAACGTTACGTGGGCGAGAAAGATGGTGAACAAACCCAACGACAATCCGATCGACACGAAAAACAGTAGCAGGCTCATTCCCATCAGGATGTCTGGAACAACCAACGGCGTGTAGACCAGCGTATAATGAACTCGCTGCAATCGCGTATTGAAACGATGCAGGGCGAACGCTGCCGTTGTACCGAGAACCATCGAAACGACGGTGGCTCCGCTCGCAATGATTAAGGTGTTACGGAACGCCATCCATATTTCCCGCTGGTCGAACAACAGGATGTACCATCGGAGGGTAAAACCGTCCCACGAACCTCCGAACCGAGACGCATTAAACGAGTTGATGACCAGAATGAGAATCGGCAAGTAGAAAAACACCAGTACCGCAATCATAACCACCCATGGAGCGCGGCTTCTGCTCATGCGCGATCTCCCGCCCGCGTCCGGACCCGGCCCTGCAGCATGAGAGTGATCACCATCGGACCCAACACGGCAAGAGTCAGCAAGGCCGAGAGCCCGCTCGCATGGGGCCAGTTGCGATCCGAAAACGTGCGCTGGGCGATCTTGTTGCCCAACATTTCACTGGTTGTTCCCCCGACCAGATCTGGAATCACGTACGACCCCAGCGCGGGAATAAAAACCACAAGGAACGCGGTCAAGACTCCGCGACTGATTCCAGGAATGAAAATATTCCAGAAGGCCCGCAGCGATCTCGCCCCGAGGTCGCGCGCCGCTTCGATCAACCGAAAGTCAAACTTCTCCGCGGCAGCATAGATCGGAAGAATCGCGAAGGGCAGGTGAGTGTAGACAAGCACAAGAAGAATTGCTCCGTCATTGTACAGCAACTGAGTAGCCTCCTCCACCAAGCCGAGGGCAAGCAACCCCTGCTTGATCAGGCCCTCCGGATGCAGCAGTTCGCGCCATGCAAAGACCCGTATTAAAAAATTCGTCCAGAACGGCAGGATCACCAAGAGAAGAAGTCTTTGCCGCCAGGCCTCAGGTGCCCGGGCCATCGCGTAGCCGCACGGCACAGCGAGGGCAATGCAAATGGCTGTCGTGGCCATACTCAGCCAGATCGTCCTCCATACAATGGCCGGATAATTCGGATTGGCCAAGCTTCGTATCGTAGCCAACGTCCATCCTTCGCCAATTCCTCCCACCAAATCGACCGGCTTGAATGCAATCGCGAAGATGACCGCGGTCGGGATGAGGAAAAAGAGCGACAACCAAACCAGCGAGGGCAGGGTCACCAGCCATTCCGTCCAAGCCTTCACGTTGCGGTTAAGCTTCGTCATCACATTACCCCGGTGTCGCATCCCCGGAGATTTCCATGATCGCCTCGTCCTGCTCGCTATAGTTCTCCAGCATAAATCCGTCGTCCGCATGCCACCACAACCACACCCGGTCCTTCCACTCGATCGTTTTTTCATCCAGCAGGAACCGGCTGTGCTGCTGATACACTGCGAGAATATATTCACCCACCCGGATCCGGTATTTGGTTTGGGATCCGAGGTACACGATGTCCTCCACAACCCCTTCCAAAAGGTTTTGACGTTCCGACACCTCCGGACGGGTTGCCGCGATTCGGAACTTCTCCGGCCTCAGGCTCAAATAGACCAAGCTGTCCCGCTGGATCTTCTTGTCGTTAAAGCAAAGTAACGGTTGAGGCAAACCATCCACCTGCATCCGGCTGTACTCTGGATCCAGCACATCCGAGACCCTCCCCTCGAAAAAATTCGTGTCCCCGATGAATGCCGCCACAAAGCTGGAGCGGGGTGCTTCGTAAATTTCCTTTGGGCTTCCGGTCTGCGCGATCTGGCCTCGATTCATCACCGCGATGGTATCGCTTAGGCTCATGGCCTCGCCCTGATCATGGGTTACATAAATAAACGTAATCCCGACCTCGTCATGAATGTTGTCCAATTCGATCAACATCCGCTGCCGCAGCTTCAAATCCAGAGCGGCCAACGGTTCATCCAAAAGTAACACCTGAGGCCGGTTGATCAAAGCTCGCGCTATCGCCACCCGCTGCTTTTGCCCTCCGCTGATTTGAGACGGCTTCTTGTAGGCATGATCCTCCATCTGGATCAACCCAAGCATCCGGTCGACCTCGGAATGGATTTCGGCTTTGGGACGTTTGGCAATGGTCAGCCCGTACGCAATGTTGTCCCATACCGTCATGTGTGGAAACAATGCGTAGTTCTGGAAAATCGTATTCACTTTCCGCTGATTGGGGGGAAGGTCGGTAATGTCCACTCCGTTGAGCAGAATGCGTCCTTCATCGGGACGCTCGAAACCCGCGATCATTCTTAGCAGCGTCGTTTTGCCACACCCGCTTGGACCCAGCATGGAAAACACCTCGCCGTGCCGGATCGCCAACGACACCTGATCGACTGCGGTAAACGACCCAAACCGCTTGGTCACACCTTTGATTTCCACACTGTAAAATGGATCCATTAAAACCTCCCGATCCAACTCATGGTACCGGATCGCGGGCTACCCGAAAACCGATTCCAGGCTGACCCGTCTGGTCATCCACGGCACCACGAAAGGCTGAACGCCCATACCTCGCACCCAAGAGGTGACTCCCCCCTCTGAAAACCCGGGGCCCTTGACCCTGGACCACCGCTGAACGCGACACCTGATCGACCGGATAGGCTCCATAACGGTCCTGCACCCATTCCGCAACGTTACCATGAAGATCATAAAGTCCCCACGCATTCGGCGGGAAACTGCCCACGTCCATGACCTTCGACTCCTCTCCATACCGATAGAGATTCGCCCGTGAAGGGTCAAGGGTATCCCCAAACGCAAAGGCCGATTCGCTTCCCGCACGGCACGCAAACTCCCACTCTAGTTCAGACGGTAACCGAAACCCTTTGGCCACCGAGCGTTGATTAAGGCGGTTGAAAAAGGACTGCATGTCACTTCCCCGAATCCTCTGAACCGGCAAGTGACTCCCACCCCCGACACCACGTCCCGGCTGCCCCATCACCGCCGCATACTGGGCTTCCGTTACTTCATAACGCCCCAGCCAAAAACCCTTCTCGATCCGCACATCGTGTGCCGGCTCATCTTCCTCGCGGCCCGTCTCTTCGTCCGGACTTCCCATTCGAAAGGTGTCTCGCCCACCTGAAAACTCCTGCCAAAATGTCGACGTCGTAGATGGAATCCACATCAACTCCATGACGACTCCGGGAGCGAGTTCAAGCGGCCACACCTCGAATGGGTCGGGGGGACGCCGGGGCAGTGTCGTCCAGCGATTCACTGTCGCGAACAGTGCATCCACATCCCGCATCCATTGTGGCCAGACCTTGATCCGTTCTGCATGTGGAACATCAGGGGGGAGGATTCTCCCCATGACTACTGCGTCGAAAGCGTATCGAATAAACCAACCTTCGCTCAAACCTTCACCCAAGCTTCGCGCGGCAAGAAATACATCCCATTCCCGCGACCTTACCGCCATGGGCACGGGAAGCGTGACCAACAAGACTTCGCCCTCGCTGGCCGGAACAATCGACATCGCCGGAAACTCGCGACGCCGAATCTGAGTTTCATCGCCAACCCGTCGCGTTTGGAAGCGCTGGCCGCCCAGCCATGCCTCAAATTCCGCATCATGCCCCCATGCCTCCGCATGCGTATGCGGAGCCAACACGACAAGCGCACCCCAAAGTGCCCCTCTCCCCCACATGACACACCTGCGCATCATCGGACTCTCCGCAACCCGGTTGCCGCTCCATAGCTGGCTAAAAGCTGATCGCTCGCCGCCTCGTAAAACTCCACACGCACCGAAGCCCCTCCTGACTTCAAGCGAATGTACTCCGACATCACCCGGCCGATCCCTTCGATCGACGCGGCCGGCGTGGACACCCACATATTCCCATTCAACCAGATTCGGTTCTGAAGAGGATCGATCCGTTGTACCAATCCTTCTTCCATTAAAAGCTCCACATCTTCATAAAGCGAAACCAGATCCGAAGGCCGAACGTTCACCGTTGAAAACCGCGGAATCCAACCTAACCGCTCGCCCCGGCGAGCCGGGTCCTCAACCAGAATCCACATCCCTTCACGCGCCAACGCAACGATCTGACGGCCTCGATACAAACTCGTGGTCGGTACCCCCCGGTAAAGCGCCCCCGGCCCAAGCCTGACCTCCGACATATCCGCCGCCATCAACCGCGCCTCCGCCGGACCGGGGCGCGAGAGCGCCATCAACGGGAGTTCGGACGTCAATTCGATCCCTTGACGAATCGCCCGCTCCACTCTGCGCTGCGCCCGGACCAGGGCAAAGTCGTTCGTGTAAAGCCTCGCCAAGGTCTGCTCACTTAAACGGTCACGCGGAAGCGACATCAATTGATCATCTACCATAATGTCCACCGTGCGTGGATGTGCCCCCCGCAAATAGGCCCAAATCCCGAATCCATCGGTTCGAACAAATTGCAAATAGGTACCCATGCGAGGCGTATCAAACAACAACTGGTGAACCTCGACCTCCCGCTCGAACCACAACTGGTGTAAAGGATCATCAAATCGCCTTGGAATGACCAACCCATCCATGGCCGGCAACGGTTCACGGATTGGCGCTACCGCCTGCTCTGACCGGTCCGGCCTGGTCTCCTTCGCCTCAACTTGAGTCGGCGGTGACGGTGCCTTTACCGGACCCACCGCAACATCACATCCCGCCACCCATACGGACGCCAGGAGTCCCGCACTTAATTTTCCCACCATTCCGTTAACGCAAAAATCGCCGAAAAGCACGGTCCAACTCCTCCACGGATGCAAAACCATAGCGCGCCAACAACGCCTCCGTAGCCGGCTTGCCCGATGACGCATCCATCAGTAACCCCACCATCTGTTCATGCGGAAACTCCAAAAGGAGGTACCCGACCAAAAATTGCGAAGAACGATAAAACCTTGAAATCTCCCGACGGTCCGACGGATACATTTTCGCCGACAGCAACTCGGGCAACGGTGTATGATCCCTGAACCCGCGAAAGACTGAACGAGAACTTTTCCCCACACCCTTCATGGCCGAATAGGCAAATTCGCCGTACCATTCCGCCAAACCTTCGTTTAGCCAAAGCGGGATTCTACCCGGCAAGAACCGGTTGAATACCATATGGGTCATTTCATGGCCCAACACCTCCCCACTTTGCGACGTCGAACCCGCCTGCTGAAGATACATCGACGTACCCGCCACCATCGAAAACGCCCACTCCAATGCCCCCACCTCCGCTACCTCCATAAAACGGTCCCACTGCCGGGAATTCCGAAAGATAAAGATGTGCGACTTCCCCGGAGCACGATCAGAAAGTCCCTTCAGGTCGTCTGAAATATACTGGTAGAAAAACTCCGCCATTCGCCCCACCCTCTGTGCGAAATCTTTGCGCTCGAAATGCAGCACAAAATGTTGCGTCTCCGCATGCTGCCACCCGAATCTCGACTCATCCAGCAGACGTTTATCCCTAGCCGAAAGCAACGTCCGGTCAAAATTCCCCTCCGGAAGATCCCGCCAGGTGTCTCCCCCCGGTTGCCCACGCGCAACCGAACCCAGACTCAGAATGAACCCCAGAAGCAATATCATCCGCGCTTTCATCCTTCCCGATTAGCACAATTGCACCCGGTCGTCACCCCGTAAGTGTCGTTAGAAGTGAGGATGGATTCACCCTCACTTAAATCCAATCTGAACAAAACCAACCTTCCCCCCCTTGCCCTCCTCGCGTAGAGTGCGAAGGACACATGCAAGCGCACCTGAAACACATCAAGGGAATGTCATCATGAAACCAATTGAAGCCGTGTTGTTGCCCGGAGACGGAATCGGCCCGGAAATTACCCGTGCCATCCGCAAGGTCTTCGATGCCGCCGGGGTTTGCATCGCCTGGGATGAGCAAGTTGCCGGACTTACCGCCATCGAACAGGGCCGCGACGTTCTCCCACCTGCCACCGTCGATGCCATCTCCCGTACCGGCGTTGCCCTAAAAGGACCCTGCACCACCCCGGTCGGCAAAGGCTTTTCCTCCGTGAATGTCCAGCTTCGGAAAAAGCTCGATCTTTATTCTGCTGTGAGGCCCGTCCGCTCCATGGATGGCGTTGTCACTCGCTTCAACGATGTCGATATCGTCATTATTCGGGAAAACACCGAAGGCCTTTACAGCGGCATCGAAAACGAAGTCACCCCCGGCGTCGTCACCAGCATGAAAGTTGCTACCGAAGCCGCTTGCCTCCGTATCGCTCGCTCCGCATTCGCCTATGCCCGGAAACGAGGCCGCAAAAACGTCACGGTCTTCCACAAGGCCAACATCATGAAGCTCACCGACGGTCTCTTCATCCGGTGCGCTCGCAACATCCACGAACAGGAATTTCCGGAAATCGGCTACAACGAACTCATCATCGACGCCGGATGCATGCGACTCGTCCAGGATCCCACAAAATTCGACGTCCTGCTTCTCGAAAATCTCTATGGCGATGTGATAAGTGACCTTTGCGCCGGTCTCGTCGGTGGACTAGGTGTCGTTCCCGGAGCCAATTTCGGCGACCGCGTCGCCGTATTCGAAGCCGTCCACGGTTCTGCCCCCGACATTGCTGGTCAGGGCATCGCCAATCCCCTCGCCATGTTGATGTCTGCCGTCATGATGCTCAACTTCCTCGCCGAACGCGAAAATGACCCCGAAATCCAAACCCTCGCCGAACGAATTAAAAGCGCCTATAATCGAGCCCTCGCTGACGGCGCCACTACCCGCGACCTCGGCGGAGTCCTCTCCACCGACGAATTCGCCCAGGCCGTCATCGAACGGCTTTGAGCCTCCTGAAGATTCGACGCGGCGGCTTGATTACCAGGTCAACTTCGCCCATCCCCGTTTGCCCGAACGCAAGATCGTTCCCGTTGCCGGCTTCACCATCGCTTTGGGATCCGTGACCTTTTCCTCGCCCAGCTTCACCGCCCCCTGTTGAACCAATCTGCGGGCCTCGCTATTGCTTGAAGCCAGCCCCGCATCGACCAAAAGGGAAAGAATTCCCACCCCTTCCCCAGCCATCGCCTCCCCATCCAGGTGGACCTCTTTAATATCTTCGGGAATCTGACCCTGACTAAACACCCGGGCAAACGCATCCGACTCCGTTACACCAGCTTCTGCTCCATAAAACATTTCCACGATCTTCCGCGCCATCTCATCTTTCACATCCCGCGGATGCCTGCGTCCCGACGCAACCTCATCCTTCAATCCCGAGATTTCCACTTCCGGAAGACGCAGCACCAACGAAAAGTACCGCCACATCAAGTCATCGCTAACCGACATGCTTTTCCCAAAAATGTCCTTCGGGCTCTCGCTTATCCCGATGTAATTATTGAGGCTCTTGCTCATTTTCTGAACTCCGTCCAGCCCCTCCAGCAACGGCAACGTCATCACCACCTGCGGTTCCTGCCCCATTGCCTTCTGAAGCTCCCGGCCAAGTAGCAAATTGAACAATTGATCGGTTCCTCCAATTTCCACATCCGCCCGCACCACCACCGAGTCATACGCCTGGACCAGCGGATAGAGAAATTCCACCAGCGAAATCGGCTGATTCGATCCGTATCGCTTGGAAAAATCATCCCGGGCCAGCAACTGGGCCACCGTGACATGGGCTGACAACCGGATCACCTGGTCGAAGCCCAACGGAAGCAACCAGTGCGAGTTAAAGCGAATCTCCGTCCGCTCCGGATCCAGAAGTTTGAAAACTTGTTCCTGATACGTCTTCGCATTCGCCTCCACCTGATCCACCGTGAGTGGTTTACGCGTCTGTGAGCGACCGGACGGATCTCCGATCATCCCCGTAAAGTCCCCGATAATAAACACAACCGTATGCCCCATCTCCTGGAACTCACGCAGCTTGTTCAGTCCCACCACATGCCCGAGATGGATATCCGGAGCCGAGGGGTCTGCCCCGTACTTCACCCGCAACGGGCGGCCTTCAGCCCCGGCTTTACGCAGCTTGCTCAGCAACTCATCGCGGGTATGCAAATCAACCGCCCGCCGGGAAAGAACGTCAGCCTGCTCAATCAACTGGGAATCATTCATAACCTGTAAACCTACCACGGACCCGCACCCGCCGGAAACTGTAAACCTCAAGCAAGCGCCGCTCGTACCGCCGCTTCGTACACCACCCGAACCGGGACGCCATGCTCCGTTGCCAACTGAATACACACATCCATCTCCGGAGCGCGCGTAATCTCCTCTCCCCGCCACAAACCGACCTTCACCGGCACCCGACCGTAGCTCGTCGCCACCTCCACGAATCGCCGCGCCAGCTTCCTCCGCTCCACCCACTGCTCCCGCACACCGAACGTCGTCGACTCCCGGAAGATCGTATCCAGCGCCACCTCCCGCCGCTCTGGCTCACATAACACCGTAAGCAACACCCCCGGACGCCCCTTCTTCATGTAGACCGGTGTCCAGAAGACCTCCAGCATCCCCTTCGCCAGAAGACTCTGACCAAGCGCTCCCAGCAGTTCCGGGTTGGCATCGTCCACGTTGCACTCAAGCTGCAAGCACTGATCACGGTCCGCTCCCCCAGCTTCCGAAACATCATAAAGAGTGGCCCTAAGGACATTCGGGCGGCCTCGGAGCTTACGATGACCCAGTCCATACCCCGCCGCCACCACCCGGCATCCCGCAGGAGGCCTCTCGGTCGTCCGCCATGTCGCCAGCAACGCCGCCCCCGTCGGGGTGACCAATTCATAGGGTTCGTCCGTTGCCACCACCTCCATCCCCTTCAGTAGCTCAACCGTAGCCGGGGCCGGATTCGGGAACACCCCATGGGCGCAACGGATTTCCCCCACCCCTTGCGGCAAGGCCCCCACCGAAACACCCGTCACCCCCAGCAGCTCCAATCCCAGACAACATCCTACGATATCCAGAATCGAATCCATCGCCCCCACCTCGTGAAAGTGAATCGATTCCTTCGGCACCCCGTGAATCTTCGCCTCCGCCTCCCCCAACCCGTCAAACACCCGCAATGCCAGATCCCGGGTCCGCTCCGGAAGATCCGCACCTTCAATCAGCGCCGTGATCTCCCTCAGTCCCCGATGCGACAGGTGGGTATGCCCATGATGCTCATGGTCCCCAACTCCAACCCCTCCTTGTCCCTCATCCGCGTGCACATGCACCCGCACCCCCCGCAAGTTGTTCGATTCCGCTTCAGAATCCACATGAATATCGAAGGGCTCCAAACAAAGGCTGGCCAGCCCCCTGCGGAGAGCGCCTTCGTCCGCACCGACCGCAAGCAACGCGCCCAAAATCATATCCCCGCTTGCCCCGCCCAGGCTGTCCACGTGGAGATGCCTCATGCGGATTCACCAATCCGGTTGATCAGTGCCGCTGCCACTCCCGCTCCGAATCCATTGTCCACATTCACCACCGTCACCCCTGGTGCGCACGAATTCAGCATCGCCAGCAGGGCCGCCGCTCCCCCCAGGTTCATTCCGTAGCCCACGCTTGTCGGAACCGCCACAATCGGCCGGTCGACTAAGCCCCCCACCACCGACGGCAACGCTCCCTCCATCCCCGCCACCACCACCACCGCCCGCGCTGACCGCAACGAGGGTAGCACCTTGATCAAACGGTGTAGCCCCGCCACCCCCACATCAAAAATCCGCTCCACCCGTGCTCCCGCCCACTCCGCCGTAACCGCCGCCTCCTCCGCCACCGGGATATCCGCCGTCCCCGCGCTGACCACCACCACAGAACCGATCGGCTCCACCGCTTTGCCAATCCGCAAACTCAAGCAACGCGCCGCCGCATGATGCTCGACCTCCGGATGCACCTCCCTCACCGCCTGCACCACCCCGTCATCTGCCCGCGTCGCCAACACGCTTTGACCCTTCTCCTTGAAGACCCGGATAATCTCCACCACCTGTTCCGGGGTCTTGTTGGGGCAATAGATCACCTCCGGGTACGCCCGCCGGCGAATCCGGTCCGTATCAATCCGGGCAAACCCCAAGTCCCGGGCGTTTGCCTCTTCCAACCTTCTGTGCGCCACCTCCGGATCCACCCGACCCGCCGCCACATCATCCAACAGCGCCCTTACATCCACGTCCATTCATGCCTCCATCACGAGCCCGGAGGCCGGACAAACGCGGGCGCTTCAGGAAACGCCCCTTCCAAAAATTCCCGAAATCCGGGATGCGTCCGAATCGGATCGAAATCCGTGTCGGAAAGAAACGTGTAAAGCTGAGTCGGTGTGCAACGCCGGGCTCCTTTCCGGATCCACTCGAGAGCTTCCTCCACCCGGCCTTCCAGCGTATACGTGATCGCGTAGTTAAAAAAAGCCGCCGCATGCCCGTCGTCCAACGCAATCAACCTTCCCAATTGCTGCCGGGCATCATCAAACTCCCCCAACCGGATGTAGCAAACCGCAAGGTTGTTTAACAGCGAGCTGTTGTCCGGAAGACTTCGTTGCGCAACCTCATAATGCTCCGCCGCCAGCGCATACCGCCCCCACCGTAGATAGAGCAGCGCCAAATTCAAATTCGCCACCGAATAGTCCGGACGAATTTGCATCGATGTCAGCAACAGCTCCTCGGCCCGCTGCATCATGTTCTTCTGCATGAAATTGATCGCCAGATTATTCAATGTCTCCGGACTGAACGGATCCTTCCGCATCGAACGTTCCAAAAGCAGGATCGCTTGATCAAACTGGCCCCGCTGGGTGTAAATCGCCCCCAACATCCGCAGCCCCGCATTCATGTCCGGCCAAATTTCCAGCGCCTTCAACACCTCCTCTTCCGCCCGGTCGAATTCCCGTGCACGAAGAAACTGCTGACCAATCCTTAAATACCCCATGGCCTCCGCCATTTTCTGCGGGGCAAGATGCGGCGCCTCGTCAGGTCGTGTTTCATCCAGAGAAAAATCCATCTGCGGAAACCTTGCCGGTTCCGCCACCGGTCGGGGTGCCGCCGGTCGCCTCGCCACCTCCGTCACCGGCAACTCATCCACATCCACATGATGCCGTGACTCATCGATCAAAAAGAAGATCCCCGCCACCGCCAGCAACCCCACCACAATCACCACCACCACAATCACATTCCGCCGCGTACGCTGCCAAAGCTCGTCCAGCGAATGCTCATACCGGGGCAACGGCTCCTGCTGCTTGGGAGCCTCCGGCTTCTCATAAATGTTCCGGCTTTCCTTCATGCCCTGCTGCAACCTTACCCCAATCTCCCCCGCTCACCCAAGCGTAAGAAAATTCTCCAAAATTCTCATCCCCTCCTCGGTCAAAATCGACTCCGGATGAAACTGAACCCCATGCACCGGATGCGTCTTGTGCTTCAATCCCATAATTTCCCCCTCCGCCGTTTCCCCCGTAATCTCCAGACAGTCCGGCAAGCTTTCCCGTTCAACCAGCAACGAATGGTACCGGATCGCCGAAAACGGATTCGGCATCCCAGCGAACACCGAATCACCCCCATGGAGAATCGGCGACGTCTTCCCGTGCATCAAACGGGCCGCCCGCACCACCTTGCCACCGTACACCTGCCCCATGCACTGATGCCCCAGACAAACTCCGAACACCGGCAATCTCGGCCCGAACACCCTGATCACCTCGCACGAGATCCCCGCCTCATCCGGTGAACACGGTCCCGGGCTCACCAAAATCCGGTCCGGACGCAGCGCCTCAACCTCCGCCACCGTGATCTTGTCGTTGCGCACCACCTTCAGATCCACCCCCAACTGGCCCAGATACTGCACCAGGTTGTACGTAAACGAATCGTAATTATCGATCACCAGCATCATTGCGACATCTTCCTCCGCGCCTTCGTCACATTTCGCGAAAGCGCCAGCGCCCGCATCATCCCCCGCGCCTTGTTCCGTGTTTCCTCAAACTCCGCCGCCGGAGAGGAATCCGCCACGATCCCCGCCCCCGCCTGCACATACGCCTTCCCCTTTTCCAGAAGAACCGTCCGGATCGTGATACACGAGTCCAGATTTCCCCCGAACCCGAAATACCCCACCGCCCCCGCGTACGGACCCCGCCGCGTCTCCTCCAACTCCGCGATAATCTCCATCGCCCGGATCTTTGGCGCCCCGCTTACCGTCCCCGCCGGAAATGTCGCCCGCATCAAGTCTGCTGCATCAAGCGTCCCCTCGATCTCCCCCACCACATCCGATACGATATGCATCACATGGCTGTACCGTTCGATCACCATCAACTCCGGAACCTTCACCGACCCATACCGGCATACCCGTCCCAGATCGTTCCGGGCCAAATCCACCAGCATAATATGCTCCGCCCGCTCCTTCGGGTCCGCAAGCAGTTCCTGCTCCAGCCGGTCATCCTCCTCCGGATCATGGGCCCGCGGGCGCGTCCCCGCAATCGGCCGTAGCTCCACCTTCCCCTCCTCCAGCCGCACATGAATTTCCGGCGACGACCCCACCACACTCCGCCCCCCGAACTCCAGACAATACATATAGGGCGATGGATTCACGCACCGCAACGCCCGGTACACATCCAGAGGATCGCCATCCACATCCGCCTCAAAGCGCTGCGAAAGCACCACTTGAACAATATCCCCCGCCCGGATGTACTCCTTCGCCTTCTCCACATTCGTCTCGAACTGCTCCCGCGTCATATTCGACCGGCACTCCAGCGGCTCCACCGGATCATTCAGATCAATCACCTGATGCTCCACCGGCCGGGCCAGCGCATCACACATCCGGTTGATCCGCCCCACCGCCTCCTCGTAAGCCGCCTCCGCATCCCCCTCGATCAACACATTCGCCACCACCTTCGCCGCATGTCGAACATGATCGAAAATCAAAAGTGTGTCCGTCAGCACAAACAACAATTCCGGCCAGCCCAAATCATTCGTCTTCGCCAGCCCCACCCTCGGCTCGAACTGAGGAATCGCATCATAACCTATGTACCCCACCGCCCCGCCGAAAAATCGAGGAAGCGCCGGATCCTGCACCGGACGGTACACCTCCAGCAAAGCCCGAAGCTCCGCCAGCGGATCCACATCCTCCCGGACCTCCACCTTGCCCCCGGCTCGCTCCAACTCCACCCGGCGGCCCGTCGCCCGGAAAATCAACTGCGGATCACCGCCCAAAAACGAATACCGCGCGATCTTCTCCCCCCCCTCCACGCTCTCCAGTAAAAACGAAGGCGTATCCGGACGCTCCTCCCGCAGCGCCGCCCGTAGCCGCGCATACGCCGAAACCGGCGTCTGCTCATCCGTAAGCAGTTCCCGCCACACCGGAACCAGGTTCCCCTGTTTCGCCCGCTCCAAAAACGTCGCTTTATCCGGCTGAAACGTCACGGATCCAGATTCTCCAGCTTGCCCGTCTCAAAATCAATCCGTCGGTAATAACAATTCCGCGGTTCCCCCTTCACGTTCTTCGTGTGGCAGATCCCCCCCCGGCGCGGACGAACCACATACAACAGCGAATTCTGCTCGCAATTCACCCGAACCTCCAGCAAGTCGAACGTCTCCCCCGACGTCTTGCCCTTCTCCCACAACTCATTCCGCGACGTACTCCAAAACACCGCCGTCCGCTCTGCGATCGACTTCTCCAGCGCCAACCGGTTCACATACGCCACCAGGATCACCTCCTGCGTACCCGCATTCTGCACCGCCACCGGGATCACCCCCGGACACTGCGCCACCTTCGCCAGCTTGTCGAAATCCAGCTTCAGTTCCAGACCTTCTTCCAATTCCTTGCTCATCGTATCACATCGCCTTTCCGTTAAACCTCGCGGACCTCCACCCCCCGGCCCTTCATATAATCCTTTACCTCGCGAATCGTAAACTCCCCGAAATGAAAAATCGAGGCCGCCAAAACCGCTTCCGCTCCCCCCTCCGTCACCGCCTCCACCAGATGCTCCAAACGCCCCGCCCCGCCCGAAGCAATCACCGGCACCCCCACCGCATCCGCCACCGCCCGCGTCAACTTCAAATCATACCCGTCCTTCGTCCCGTCCGCATCCATACTCGTCAGCAGAATCTCCCCCGCGCCCCGCGCCACCCCTTCCGCCGCCCACGCCACCGCATCCCGCTCCGTCGGACGCCGCCCCCCGTGCGTATACACCGTCCACCCCCCCGACTCATTCCGACGCGCATCGATCGCCAACACAATGCATTGGCTCCCGAACTGCTCCGACGTCTGATTCAGAATCGACGGATCATTCAGCGCCGCCGTATTCAGCGACACCTTGTCCGCCCCCGCCAGCAGCATCCGCCGCACATCCGCCGCCCTCCGGATCCCTCCCCCCACCGTCAGCGGCATAAAGACCTGCTCCGCCACCTTCCGCACCACATCCTCCATCGTGTTCCGTTCCTCGTGCGACGCCGTAATATCAAGAAACGTCAACTCATCCGCCCCCTGCGCCTCATACGCCCGCGCCTGTTCCACCGGATCCCCCGCATCCCGCAGCTCCAGGAACTTCACGCCCTTCACCACCCGTCCTCCCGCGATATCCAGACAAGGTATAATTCGTTTCGTCAACATCACGACCATCCCGATTCACAACAAAAAACCCCGGCCAAAACCGGGGTTCCATCACAACGGCAGACCACCACGGTCAGGCTCCTCCACGAACCCCGCTCCAACCCCCATGCCAGCGCCAAACCTTCATAACTCGACATCCTACCCCATCCGCCCCGATCAGCAAGCCCCTTTTACAGCCCCTTTTACATGCCGGCCATCTCAAGCAATAGCCACAAAGCAGCTCCGGCGGGAAAGCCCGGCGACCCTTCGCGCCGCTGCCTCATCCAACCGCCACGACATTAAATAAAACGCTCGTGTGGAGGGCGGAGCTCCGCGACGCCTCATTCGTGACAACGATAGACAAAACCCGAGACGCACCCTCGCCCCACCGGCTCCCCATCAGGCACTCCCCGACCCGCTTTACATACAAAACACCTGTTGACCAACAACAACACACGGTCCATGATTCCAAACATGAGCAGCCCAGACATCCTTTCCTTTGATGGCCCCGGCCTCGCCCTCCTCGACTCCCTTCCCGCCGGCCACACCGCCACCGTCCTCCACCTCGACTCCACCCACGAAGCCGCCCCCCTCCTCCGCCGCATCGGCTGCTGCGAAGGCGCCTGCGTCGAAATCCTCACCTCCCACGACCCCTGCCTCCTCCGCTGCGACGGCACCTGCATCGCCCTCCACCGCCACCTCCTCAAAGCCGTCTGCGTCCATTGCCCCCTCCACCAGCAAGCCATCGCACCACCCCCCGCAACATGAACCTCGCCGACGCCCAACCCGGCCAGCGCTTCCTCGTCCTCGAACTCGACCCCGCCCAGCCCGCCGCCCAGCAGCTCATGGCCCTCGGCCTCCTCCCCGGTTCCTCCGTCACCGTCGCCCGCGTCGCCCCCTTCGGCGACCCCATCACCCTCCACACCGAAACCGGCCCCATCAGCCTTCGCCGCTCCGACGCCCAAGCCATCACCGTAAAACCCCAATGACCTCCTCCACCCTCCGCGTCGCCCTCCTCGGCAACCCCAACACCGGAAAAACCACCTGGTTCAACCGCCTCACCGGACTTCGCCAACGCACCGGAAACTTCCCCGGCGTCACCGTCGAAAAGAAAACCGGACACTTCGACCTCCCCTGCCACACCGTCGAACTCCTCGACCTCCCCGGAACCTACAGCCTCTCCGCTCGCTCCCCCGACGAAGCCGTCGTCGTCGAAACCCTCCACGGCCGCTTTCGCGACCTCCCCCCGCCCCATGCCATCCTCTGCATCGCCGACGCCACCAACCTCCAGCGCCACCTCTTCCTCGTCCTCCAACTCATCGACCACGGCCTCCCCCTCGTCCTCGTCCTCAACATGTGGGACGACGCCCAACGCCGCGGCATCACCCTCGACCCCGCCCACCTTTCCGCCCGCCTCGGATGCCCCGTCATCCCCGCCGTCGGAACCACCGGCCAAGGCCTTCCCGAAATCAAAGCCGCCCTCGCCCGCCTCGCCGACCATCCCGCCACCGCCCCCGCCTCCGTCATCGACTGGCCCCAACCCGTCCTCCACGCAACCGAACACATCCGCCAAGCCGCCGCCCACACCGCCCGCCTCGACCTCACCCCCGCCGAAGCCCGCCGCCTCCTCTTCGACCCCGCCCCCGCACCCGCCGCCCACCTCCACTGGTCCCCCCCCCACCCCCCC
>DAOLCW010000047.1:14538-24418 GCA_035327665.1 Kiritimatiellia bacterium | reverse complement strand
CCCACCACCCCCATCCAAAAAGACCTCCAAGACTGGCTCGACGACCTCTCCCGCCAGTTCAAAGACCAAGCCGGAATCCTCCGTGGCGAAATGGAACGCGACCTCGAAATGGCCACCGAATTCCAACAAGCCTTCCTCAACCGCCCCTACCCCCAAGTCCCCGCCGTCTACATCGAAGGCCGCCTCCGCCTCGAATTCCACCACGTCTACAAACCCACCTTCGCCGTCGGCGGCGACTTCTTCGACATCATCCCCGTCGGCTCCGACTGCGCCGGACTCTTCATCACCGACGTCATGGGCCATGGCGTCCGCAGCGCCCTCATGACCGCCATCCTCCGCGCCCTCCTCTCCGAACTCTCCAACCATGCCCGCAACGCCCCCCACTTCATCCGCGAACTTAACCGCGAATTCTGCGCCATCCTCGACGCCATGCCCGACACCTACTTCGCCTCCGCCTTCTACTTCGTCGCCGACACCACCTCCCGCATCGGCACCTTCGCCAACGCCGGCCATCCCCCTCCCTACCTCATCCACCGCGACCGCGCCAAAGTCCAACGCCTCGCCACCAACCTCACCAAAAGCATCGCCCTCGGCATCCTCCCCCACGAAACCTACGCCGGCGACACCGTCCGCCTCCAGGACGGACAAACCTTCCTCTTCTTCACCGACGGCGTCTTCGAATGCGCCAACCCCGACGGCGAAGAATACGGCCTCCAACGCCTCGAAAAAGTCCTCCAGGCCAACGTCTACAAAAAGACCCCCGAACTCCTCGAAGCCGTCGTCGCCTCCATCAACCAGTTCACCCGGGGTGAACCCCTCGCCGACGACCTCTGCCTCCTCGCCCTCGACGTCACCACCTCCCCCCCCCAATCCCCCCCTCCCTCCTAACTCTTACTCTTACTCTTAATCTTAATCCCTCCCCCCTCTTCCTCCTACACATACTCGTACACTCAACTCTCTTCCCCTCATCCTTCATCATTCCTCCGCCCTTTTCACCTCCCCCCTCATTTCCAAACCTTGGAAAACCTGCCTAGTCCCATTTCCAAACCTTGGAAAGCCCCCCCCTCGTCACACGTTGAAATGAACGCCTTCATCAAACTGTCGTGCAATGTAGCGGCCATACTTCTTTTGACCGGATGCCCATACCGTGAAAGCAAGGACTCCCCCGCCGAGACCTACTCCAGCATCGCCATCCCGCACCCTGATATCAACAGCGTTGAATACGCGATCGCCGCAGGAACCTTGCGGATCAAAGAGTATCCGCCCAAACCTGCTCCCGCATGGCAATTTGTCGGCATCGAACTGCTGCAGGAAAGATATCGCATTGGCTATGAATATCCGCGGAAGCCTCCGGATCTTACCGAAGAAGAATTTGTTGAATCCATCCGCGCTTGGAACAAGGCCATGAAAGCGGAAATCGAGCGCCGGTTCGGACCGGGTACGCTCGAGAAAACCTTCCGAGACGGGCACGACCTGTGGTCGGAAAGGCAGAAAAACATGGTAGAAAGCATGCAAGAATGACCGACGGCCTCCATCTCGAGGGCCGAAACCACCTCTCCTTGGTTTAGCCCCCTCCCGCCCTGACCCTCCTCGCAATCGTAATCGAAGCCCCCATCCCATCACGCTTCCATCCCGATCATCCGTTTACCCTGAGCGTGTCGAATGGGTGGTAAAATCCTCTCCATACACATGGCGTTGGGGACCTACGAAAGCTATTGGAAAGCTTGACACAAAGGCCTTCTCTGCTACCTTCGACGGACTTTTTTACCTAACCGCAGACCTACTCAGGAGACCTCAACATCATGGCTAAGAAGGCAACAGCAGCGAAAAACAAACAGTACGTGTATTTTTACGGATTCGGCAAAAAGCATACCGAAGGGGATGCCACCTATAAGCCCATCCTCGGCGGCAAAGGCGCCAACCTCGCCGACATGGCCCTCGCCGACCTCCCCGTACCCCCCGGCTTCACCGTATCCACCGAAGCCTGCGCCTACTACTCCAAAAACGGCGGCAAATACCCCGAAGGCATGGTTGAGCAGGTCAAAGAAAAACTCACCAAGCTCGAAAAACTCATGGGCAAAAAGCTTGGCGACCCCAACGACCCTCTTCTCGTCTCCGTCCGCTCCGGCGCCGCCATCTCCATGCCCGGCATGATGGACACCGTCCTCAACCTCGGCCTCACCGACAAATCCGTTCAAGGCTTCATCAAACAGACCGGCAACCCCCGCGCCGCCTGGGACTGCTACCGCCGCTTCATCGACATGTTCGGCGATGTCGTCATGGGCCCCTCCACCGGACTCACCCACCACGACTTCGAAGTCGAAATGGCCCGCCTGAAAGAAAAATACGGCGTCGTCGAAGATACCGACCTCACCGCCGACCAACTCAAAGAACTCTGCCAGATCTACGAGCGCGTCTACCACGAGAAGGTCAAAAAGCCCTTCCCTCAAGATCCCTGGGTCCAACTCGACCTCTCCATCCGCGCCGTCTTCAACTCCTGGAACTCCGAGCGCGCCGAAAAGTACCGCCAGATCAACAAGGTCTCCGGACTCCTCGGCACCGCCGTCAACATCTGCACCATGGTCTTCGGTAACATGGGCGATGATTGCGGAACCGGCGTCGCCTTCACCCGCGACGGCTCCACCGGCGAAGACAAACCCATGGGCGAATACCTCATCAACGCCCAGGGCGAAGACGTCGTCGCCGGCATCCGCACCCCCAAGAACCTCGACGACATGGGCAAGGAAAAGAGCCCCGTCTGGAAAAACGCCTACAAAGAACTTAAGGACATCATGCATCGCCTCGAGCGACGCTACAAATACCCCCAGGACGTCGAATTCACCGTCCAACAGGGCAAACTCTGGATGCTCCAGACCCGCAACGCCAAGCGCACCGGCCTCGCCGGCGTCCGCTGGGCCGTGGAAATGGCCACCGGCAAAGACTTCCAAACCGGACGCAAGCAGGACAAGATCCTCACCGCCAAGGAAGCCCTCGCCACCGTCACCGGCTCCGACCTCGAGCAGCTCCTCTTCCCCATCTTTAACCTCAAGGCGGAAAAAGCCGCAGAACAACTGCTCACCGCATTGCCCGCCGGTCCCGGCGCCGCCGTCGGTCAGATTGTCTTCCTCGCCAACGAGGCCGAAGAGAAGGTCAAAAAGGACAAGAACGCCCAGCTCATCCTCGTCCGTCATGAGACCAGTCCTGAAGACGTCGGCGGCATGTGGGCCGCTCAGGGCATCCTCACCTCCACCGGCGGGATGACCTCCCACGCCGCCGTGGTCGCCCGTGGCTGGGGCAAGTGCTGCGTCGTCGGCGCCTCCTCCCTCAAGATCGACTACGAGAAGCGCACCGTCACCGCCGGCACCCACGTCCTCAAGGAAGGCGACTGGATCAGCCTCAACGGCTCCACTGGAACCGTCTACCTCGGACAGATCCCCACCGAGCCCAGCCCCGTCGTCAACGCCATCATCGAAGGCAAGAAGACCGCCCAGAAACATCCCATCTACAAGATGTACAAGCAGGTCTCCGATTGGTCCGACCAGTTCCGCAAGATCAAGGTCCGCACCAACGCCGACACCCCCAAAGATGCCGCCATCGCCCGTTCCTTCGGCGCCGAAGGCATCGGCCTTTGCCGCACCGAACACATGTTCTTCGAAGGCGAGCGCATCTGGGCCGTCCGCGAGTTCATCCTCGCCACCGACAAGGCCGGACGTGAAAAAGCCATCGAGAAGCTCCTGCCCTTCCAGCGCGGCGACTTCGAAGGCATCTTCAAGGCCCTCAACGGCTTCCCCGTCACCATCCGCCTTCTCGATCCCCCCCTCCATGAATTCCTTCCCCACTCCGAGAAGGACATGAAGGAAATGGCCAGCCGGCTCAAAGTCCCCTTTGAGACCGTCCGCGACCGGGTCAAACAACTCCACGAGTTCAACCCCATGCTCGGACACCGCGGCTGCCGCCTCTCCATCACCTACCCTGAGCTCATCAAGATGCAGACCCAGGCCATCATCGAGGCCGCCGTCAACGTCGACAAGAAGCGCATCAAGGTCCTGCCCGAAATCATGGTCCCCCTCGTCGGAACCAAGGCCGAGCTCGACTTCTGCGAAAAGGTCATCCGCGAAACCGCCAACGCCATCATCAAGGCCGCCAAGTCCAAGGTCAAATACATGGTCGGCACCATGATCGAAGTGCCCCGCGCCGCCCTCACCGCCGACCAAATCGCCGACACCGCTGAATTCTTCAGCTTCGGCACCAACGACCTCACCCAGATGACCTTCGGCTTCAGCCGCGACGACATCGGGACCTTCCTCCCCGACTACCTCCAGGAAAAGATCCTCCCTCAGGATCCCTTCCAGAGCCTCGACATCCAAGGCGTCGGCCAGCTCGTCGAGATGGCGGTCAAGAAAGGTCGCGACACCCGTCCCGGACTCAAGTGCGGAATCTGCGGCGAGCACGGTGGCGACCCCGCCAGCGTCAAGTTCTGCTGCAAGGTCGGCCTCGACTACGTGAGCTGCTCCCCGTTCCGGGTGCCCATCGCCCGCCTCGCCGCCGCTCAGGCCAACCTCAAATAATCATCCACGCCTTCCCGGCGTGAACCACCGGCCCCTGGAAACAGGGGCCGGTTTTTTTATCCCGTTGCGCGCAATGAACCTGAGCCGCATGGTCAACCACAACAGAAGACCCGGATCAACAAGCGAAACTCGTCCCATGACATCCTCGACGAGCCCTCGTCAAGACCCTTACCTGCCGCCCGTGGATTCCATCGCCGCCGCTTCGATTTCAATCGCTCTTGGCCGCCCTTCCCACGCCACTGTAAACTCCAGCCGCCGGACGTCTACGTCCCAGGTCGTCCTATCCGAGATGCATTGGCCATCCAGCCGGACGGCCCTCGGCTGGTGGTCGAGGCCATGAAGGCGAAATTGCAGCCTGCGCTGCTCCGGCCGCCCCGGGTAGTCGCCTCCCTCTCCATCCACCCGTAACATCAACCCGCCTTGCTCCGTTCGTTCCGCATAAAACAGGATTCGTTCATACTGCCCGCGCTCATACGCATCCGGCGTGGCTCCATCATCATCATAAACGTGGCCCCTTGAGACCGGAACCCATGGGTCGGCGTAAAAGTCGACGATCAGTTCGCTCGGGTCGTAATCCCGCGTAGCCATGATATCGGGAATCGTGGGTAGAAATGCCCCGCCCCGGACGAATACCGGGATCCGGTCCAACCTCACCGGAACCGATACGGCCTGTCCCCCGGCATGACGCTCCCCCGTCCACAAGTCAAACCAATGCGCGCCTTTCGGTAACGGCACGACTTGCTCGGTCACCCCCGGCTCAAGGATGGGTGCCACGAGCAGGGCGTCCCCCCACAGATAGGCATCCATACGGCCCTCCATCTCCTCGCGGTCATCCACAAACATCAGCGGACGCATCAACGGCAAACCCACCGTCGCATTCTCAAACATCAACGTATAGTTATAGGGCAAAAGTCGGTAACGATGGAGAATCGCCTCGCGAACAATTCCCTTGGTTGGTTCGTCCCAAAAAATCGGTTCCGGGGGTACCGATGGATGAGCATGAGGACGATAAATCGGCTGAAAAACCCCAAACTGCATCCAGCGGATATACAGTTCCGGATCCTGCGTGCCGCCCGTATACCCGCCAAGATCGGAATGCATGTAAGCCACACCCTGCAATCCCATCTGCAAGGAAATCTCCACTTGCGAACGCAACCCGCCCCATGAACGTTGAACATCCCCGCTCCACGGGATCATCGCATAACGCTGGGAGCCTACAAAACCCGAACGCATCAGATTGAACGGTCGCAGGTGCGGAAAATCCCGCCGATACCCTTCGTAAACCATTCGCGCCCACGTATGACCATAAGCGTTGTGAACCTCCTCCCCCCGTCCGTTGATGTGCCGGATATCGTCGGGGTGCGTCTCCGGCTCGCCCAGATCCCCCCACCAACCGGCTACCCCCAGCTCCATCTGACGTTTGTAAAAGCTCCAAAACCACTCTCGCGCCGACGGATCGAACACATCCACCAAACCCGCCCGACCAAAGAAGGTCTCAAATTCCGCTGCGGCCCCCTCCTCATCTTTAGCCAGCGCCCGCTTGGCGACCGCATCCTCCCAATTTCTCGATGCCGTCAGAATAAACGGCTCGGTAATCAAGATTGTTTGAATGCCTTGATCCGCGAAATTCGCGATCATCTCGCCAGGATCGGGAAAGGCCTTCCCATCCCAGTCCAGATTCCCCATGTAGCCCCGCAAATCCGGACCAAACCAATAGAGATCGAAGATGATCGCATCAAGCGGGATGGCATCCTCCATGTGACCAGCCACCACCGCCTCAGCCTCCGCCCGCGACTGATACCCAAAACGTGAGGCAAGATGCCCCAGAGCCCAGCGAGGCAAAAACGGTTGCCGCCCCGTCGTCTCGGCGATCACCTCCGCCAGCTCCGGCCATGTCTCGCCCGCCATCAAGATGTATGCCCATCGCCCCCCTACCGCATGAAAGTGAAGACGTTGGTCGCCACGGGAATCAATATCCACTTCGCCCCGAGCCGCATTGTCGAATACCAACATGTACCTTCTCGATGAAACCACCGCCGGCATCGAGTAATACATAACCTTCGAGTAGTCGGAATAATCATACGCGCTCTGCGCATAGAGATCGAGCCGCTCCCCTCGCCGGTCCATCCGGCCCAACACCCGCGACCCCGCCCCGTAAAATCGTTCCTCCCCACCGACCTGAAACCGGAATCCCCCACGGTTTTCGCTTTGGATAAACCCCGGATCCTCTGCGATTAGCTCCCGGCCTCGATGGCGATAGGTCAGTCGAAACGGTGATTTTTCAATGACAACCGAAAGACCCTCCGTACGGACAACCAACGCCTTCTCCGACTCCTCCACATCGAAGCCTGCCGGGAGAGATTCCCCGGAAAGGGCAAATGAAGAAGGCTGGTCGTAAACACCCGACGGCGTGAAGACAACTTCAACGGCATTTGCCGAAAGAAACGAAAGGACCAATCCACCATCGGTTACCTCGAAATGTAAACGCCCCTCTTCAACCCGATGACTCAACCAGGCCCGCGCCTCTGCCGCCGCCCTCACCGGCAGAGCAAAGACCAGCAGCGACAAGATGACCCAACGTGACACGAACTTACTCGATTGATTCATCCCATCGACTCCTTCCATAAAAACCCGGCAACCATACCGGGCTTGCTCATCATAAAAAAGCCTTTCCGCCCCCCATCGTCACCCCCCGCAACTTCACCCAACCCGCCCAACCTGACATGGGAAGGATGCCGCATCTCTCACGGGACAGTCCAATCGACATCCGTGTAAACAAAATGTTTGACTTGTATAACAAACGCTCTACAGTGCCCACACGTTGATCCAATCAGCTTGTCTCTACAAGAAAGGAAACCACTCATGACCCTGAAAAAACGAACCTCCTGCGCGACGATCGTCGCCACTCTGTTCGCGACATCCGCAATCCCCCTCCATGCCGAAACCGCCACAACCGAAACCTCACATCAACTTCTCCCCGTCACCGTCATCGGGTCCAAGGATAACGTTGCCTCCCTCGCCGGATCCGGTGCCTTCATCGACGCCTCCGACATCCGCACCCAAAACTACGACGATATCAACCGCGTTCTCCGTCGTATCCCCGGCGTCTACCTCCGCGAGGAAGACGGCTTCGGACTCTTCCCCAACATCAGCTTGCGCGGCGTCGACGGTGGACGCAGTTCCAAAATTACCGTCATGGAAGACGGCGTCCTTGCCGCCCCCGCCCCCTACGCAGCCCCCGCTGCCTACTACACCCCCACCCCCGCCCGCATGAACGCCATTGAAGTTCTCAAAGGCTCCAGCCAAATCAAATATGGCCCCCAAACCTCCGGCGGCGTCATCAACTACCTCTCCACCCCCATCCCCGCGGAAGCCAGTGGTGGCGTTCGTGCCCTCTACGGTACCAACCACGAGCTTCGCAACCACCTCTACTACGGCGACCGTTTCGAAACCTCCGCCGGAAAGGTCGGCTACCTTCTCGAACTCTACGACCGGCGCACCGACGGCTTCAAAACCATCGACCCCACCCCCGACTTTATCACCAACGACCGCACCGGATTCCGCAAGACCGAACCCATGCTCAAACTAAGCTGGGAACCCAACACCGTCCGCTACCAAAACCTCGAACTCAAACTCGGTTACACCGAAATGCTCGCCGATGAAACCTACATCGGCCTCTCCGAGGAAGACTTCCGCGCCGATCCCTACCGCCGGTATGCCGGAAGCCGCTTCGACTACATCTCCACTCGCATGACCCGCACCCACCTCCGCCATCAGATCGAACTCAATGAGGACGCCCAACTCACCACCACCGCTTACTATCACGAATTCAAACGCAACTGGTTCAAGGAACGAGCCAACGGAGCCGATGTCGGCAACCCCGAACGCCTGGCCGTCCTCAAAGGCGAAGCCCCCGGAACCCTCCGCTACCGAAACAACAACCGGGAATACACCAGCGCCGGCATCGAATCCGTCCTCGCCTACGGCTTTGACGCCGCCGGAGCCCGCCACACCCTCGACCTCGGCATCCGTCTCCATGAAGACGAAGCCATCCGCTTCCAACGCGACGACGACTTCATTCAGGCCGCCAATGGAACCATCACCGACCGCCTAAACGGCGTCCCCGGCGGCGGCGGAAATCGCGAAGAAAAAGCCCGCGCCATCGCCCTCCACCTACAGGACACCATCGACTTCGGACGCATCGCCATCATCCCCGGCATCCGTTATGAACATGTCGACCTCCGCTACAAGGACTTCGACACCCAAGGCGATCCCGGACGCGAAATCGGACGCGGCGACGACACCCTCGACATCTTCGCCCCCGGCATTGGCCTCGTCGGAAAACTCACCGACGAAACCTCCCTCTTCGCCGGGGTTTACCGCGGCTTCTCCCTCCCCGGCCCCCGCGCCTATGCCAAAGACGGCATCGAGGAAGAAACCAGCATCGGCTACGAAATCGGCATTCGCCACCTTAACCCCAACAGCTTCCAGGCCGAACTCGTCTTCTTCTACACCGACTTCGACAACCTCATCGTTCCTGAACTCGTAGGCGCCGGTGGCACACAGGCTCGCACCGAAAACGCCGGCGATGTCATCTCCTATGGTGCCGAACTCAAACTCGCCTACGACCTCGGCCAAGCCCTCGACCTCGGCTTCCGAAATCCCTGGTACCTCGCCGCCACCTGGACCTCCGCCGAACTCGACAGCGACACCGCCTCCCTCAACGCCGAATCCATCTTCTCCGGCGGACGCAAAGGCAGCAAAGTCCCCTACATCCCCGAGTTCCAATTCCTCATCGGTTCCGGAATTGAAACCGACCGTTGGGGCCTCTACGCCGACCTCTCCTATGTGGATGCCACCTACACCACTGCCAGCAACGTCAACGCCCCCTTCGACAACGACGGCAAACCCAACGCCTCCTTCGGCAAGACCGATTCCCGCGTCGTTCTCGATCTCTCCGGAAACCTCCAACTCAAACCCGGAGTCAAACTCATCGGTTCCATTCATAACCTCCTCGACGAGGACTACCTCGCCTCCCGCCATCCCGCAGGCCCCCGCCCCGGCCAACCCCGCACCTTCCTCGCCGGCCTCGAGTTCCAATTCTAACGAGAGATCGAAGCCAGTCTAAACCTTCTGGCTGCGCCTTCGAGGAAGAAGCAGACCTCAGAAACAACCAGCGCGGGGCCCCAAAGCCCCGCGCTTGTTTTGTCTTCAACTTGCGAACAGGCAATAAGGCAACTCCGTGTATGAATGTATCGAAAAGCCATCTTCGACCCCCGCGACCTCGCGTCGCGGGTGAACAAGTTCGAGCG
>DAOLCW010000047.1:0-14438 GCA_035327665.1 Kiritimatiellia bacterium | reverse complement strand
CCCCGCGACCTCGCGTCGCGGGTGAACAAGTTCGAGCGGGAAAAGAGCGCCCCCCTCCTCGCTCCGGCAACGCAAACTCATCAGGGCGTTTAGCACAACATAACCCACTCTTTGGGTGTCCCTTTTCGGAACTCCGAAAAAAAACGCGGGGCCCGAAGGCCCCGCGCTTTTTTTGCCTTCGCGTAAACGAAGCGGCTTAGTACATGTCGCCCATGCCGCCGCCCGGAGGCATCGCCGGAGCCTTTTCCTTCTCAGGAAGCTCGGTGACCATGCACTCGGTGGTGAGCAGCAAGGAGGCAATGCTCGAAGCGTTTTGCAGCGCGGAACGGGTGACCTTGGTCGGATCAATGATACCGGCCTTGACCATATCCACGTAATCGCCGGTCGCCACGTTGTAGCCGTTGGCGCCCTTCTGCTTCTTCACTTCAGCAACCACCACCGCACCTTCGATGCCCGCGTTGTCCACGAGCTGGCGCAGAGGAGACTCACAAGCCCGGCGCACGATTTCCGCACCGATCGCTTCGTCCCCGGACAAACCGAGGTTCTCCAGCGAGCTCTGCGCACGAAGCAGGGCCACGCCGCCACCGGCAACGATCCCTTCTTCCACCGCTGCACGGGTCGCGTGCAATGCGTCTTCCACCCGGGCCTTCTTCTCTTTCATCTCCGACTCGGTCGCCGCGCCCACGTTGATCACCGCCACCCCGCCGGCCAGCTTGGCCAGACGTTCCTGCAGCTTCTCGCGGTCGTAGTCCGAGGTCGTCTCTTCGATCTGGCGGCGAATCTGACCGATCCGCGCCTGGATGTCCGAGCTCTTGCCCGCACCTTCCACGATCGTGGTGTTTTCCTTGTCCACCGTGATCCGCTTGGCCCGGCCCAGATCGGTGACCTGAACGCTTTCCAGCTTGATCCCGAGATCCTCGGAAATGAACTTGCCGCCGGTGAGCACCGCGATGTCTTCCATCATCGCTTTGCGCCGGTCGCCGAAGCCCGGTGCCTTCACCGCGCAGATCTGCAAGGTGCCACGAAGCTTGTTCACCACCAACGTGGCCAACGCTTCGCCTTCGACATCCTCGGCAATGATCAACAACGGCTTGCTCGACTTCGCCACATTCTGAAGAAGCGGCAACAAGTCTTGCAGGTTCGAGATCTTCTTCTCGAAGATCAGGATGTAGGCGTCATCAAGCACCACTTCCATCCCGTCCGGATTGGTCACGAAGTACGGGGAAAGGTAGCCCTTGTCGAACTGCATCCCTTCGACCACGTCGAGGGTAGTCTCAATGCCTTTGGCTTCTTCCACCGTGATCGTTCCATCCTTGCCAACCTTGTCCATCGCATCGGCAATGATATCGCCGATCGTGGTGTCGCCGTTCGCCGAGATGGTCGCAACCTGGGCAATTTCCTGCCGGTCTTTGACCTTCTTGCTCTGCTTTTCGAGGTTGCTGGTGATCGCCGCAACCGCTTTGTCGATGCCCCGCTTGAGGCTCATCGGGTTTGCGCCCGCCGTCACGTTCTTCAGACCTTCGCGATAGATCGCCTCGGTCAACACCGTCGCGGTGGTGGTGCCGTCGCCCGCGATGTCGCTCGTCTTGCTCGCGACTTCACGAACCATCTGCGCACCCATGTTCTCGAACGGATCATCCAGTTCGATTTCTTTCGCCACCGTCACCCCGTCCTTGGTCACCGTCGGGGAACCGAACTTCTTGTCCAGAACCACGTTCCGCCCGCGGGGCCCGAGGGTCGTCTTGACCGCACGGCTGAGTTTCTCCACGCCCGCCAAAATGGCCTGACGCGCTTCCTGATCATACTTGAGTTGTTTTGCTGCCATGAGATGTTTCTCCTGTTAAAGGTGTCTCGATTAACCGATTACGGCGAGGATGTCGTCCTGCCGGAGGATCTGGTAGTCCTTGTCATCCAGCTTGATCTCGGTGCCGCCGTACTTCGGCATCAACACCTTGTCACCCGGCTTCACATCAAACGGAATTTTCTTCCCGTTCTCGTCAAGCTTGCCGGTTCCCACGGCGATGACTTTGCCGTGTTGGGGTTTTTCCTTGGCCGAATCAGGAATGATAATGCCGCCTTTTTTGACTTCCGATTCCTTCTCCGGCTCGACCAGGACACGATCGCCTAGTGGTTGAATTTTCATATTTCTTTCTCTGTCTCCTTTCGGTTTGGTTCAGAATTCCGGTGCCGGCACACGCCGTAAACCACCGTGAAAAGTTATTTCTTCTTGTCGTCGTCCATCATTTCAAAGTCCGCGTCGATCACGTCCTCCTGGCTCGCCGCCCCCGCAGAACCCGTGCCGGGCCCCGCTCCGGGCCCCGGACCCGACTGCGCTCCCGCCGACTGGGCCTTGGAATACAACTCCGCCGACACCGCCTGCATCGCCGTATTCAACGCATCGAGCTTGGCTTTGATCTGGGAAGAATGGTTATCCTTGATCGCCGCCTTCAAATCGTTCACCGCCGACTCCAGCTTCCCGACCTGCTCGCCACCGATCTTCTCCCCGTTTTCCTTGATGAATTGTTCGGTTTGATGAACCGTGGCATCCGCACGGTTGCGCGTTTCCACCTCTTCGCGCTTCGCCGCATCTTCCGACGCGTGAGCCTCGGCATCTTGAACCATCTTCTTGATCTCATCCTCGCTCAACCCGCTCGAAGCCGTGATGGTGATCTTCTGCTCCTTGCCCGTGCCAAGATCCTTGGCGCTCACATGGAGAATCCCGTTGGCATCAATATCGAACGTCACCTCGACCTGCGGAACACCCCGGGGCGCAGGAGGAATTCCATCGAGATGGAACCGCCCAATCGTCTTGTTGTCCGCCGACATCTTCCGCTCCCCTTGCAGAACATGGATGTCCACCTGCGGCTGATTATCCGCCGCGGTGCTGAAAATTTCACTCTTCCGCGAGGGAATCGTCGTGTTGCGCTCGATCAACGGAGTAAAGATCCCCCCCAGTGTCTCAATCCCCAGGGTCAACGGTGTCACGTCGAGCAGAAGCACATCCTTCACTTCGCCCTTCAACACCCCGCCCTGAATGCCCGCGCCGACCGCGACCACTTCGTCCGGATTCACCCCTTTGTGAGGGTCTTTCCCGAAAAATTGCTTCACCACCTCCTGCACCTTCGGCATCCGGGTCATCCCCCCGACCAGAATCACTTCGTCGATGTCCGACGCCTTCAATCCGGCATCCTTCAGACAGGCTTCCACCGGCTTGAGCGAACGCTGCACCAAGTCATCCACCAACCCCTCCAGCTTGGCCCGGGTCAGGCTGACATTTAAATGCTTCGGACCCGACGCATCGGCCGTGATGAACGGCAGGTTAATGTCGGTCGCCTGCGAACTCGACAACTCGCACTTCGCCTTCTCCGCCGCTTCCTTCAGGCGCTGCAACGCCATCGGATCCTTGGAAAGATCCACCCCCGTCTCTTTCTTGAATTCATCCACCAGCCACGTGATAATCCGGTCATCGAAATCGTCGCCCCCGAGATGGGTATCCCCATTCGTGGCTTTCACTTCAAACACACCGTCCCCGATTTCCAGCACCGAAATATCGAACGTGCCTCCCCCAAGGTCGTACACCGCAATCTTCTCGTCTTTCTTCTTGTCCAGACCATACGCCAGCGACGAAGCCGTCGGCTCGTTGATGATCCGAAGCACTTCCAGCCCGGCAATCCGCCCCGCATCCTTGGTCGCCTGCCGTTGGCTGTCATTGAAATAGGCCGGAACCGTCACAATCGCCTGAGTGATCGTTTCCCCCAAATACGCTTCCGCGTCCGACTTCAACTTCTGAAGAATCATCGCGGAAATTTCCGGCGGGGAGTAGGTCTTGTCCCCCACCTTTACATGGACGTCCCCGTTGCTTGCCTTGGCCACCTCATACGGCACCCGGGCCCGCTCTCCCGTCACTTCATCGTAACGCCGACCCATAAACCGCTTGATCGAAAAAATCGTGTTCTGCGGATTCGTCACCGCCTGACGTTTTGCCGATTGACCAACCAAACGCTCCCCGCTCTTCGTGAACGCAACGATCGACGGTGTCGTCCGACCCCCTTCCGCGTTCGGAACCACCACCGGCTCCCCACCCTCCATAATCGACATACACGAGTTGGTTGTTCCTAAATCGATTCCTAAAACTTTGGACATGGCTCTACCCTCTTTTCTTCGTCATCAAGGTTGCTGCTCGCCTTCTACTAAAGCAACGAGCATGCCACGATCCGGAATATCCGATGGGTCATTAACAGCTAAACATCACTACAGTAATTCTTTACACATTATTTTAAGAAAACATCACCAAACGAAAGATCGCCCTTAAATGCGTCACATTGTCCCCTATATTCCAAATCTTGGCACAGTTGGCGCGGTTACGTCACACTTTTATGTGCGCCCGGTAATCACCCAATACCGCGGCGAGCTCGGGCAGGCCTCCCTCTTCCTTGACCAACCCCGCCAACCGCTCCGCCGCCACCGGAGCATACGCCGCAAACCTCTCCTGACCCGAAATTCGGCTCAACCTCCCATACGCTCCCAAGGCCTGTGCTAAGCGCTGGATTCCCGCCCGCCGGATCGACCGCACGCTCACCTGAGGAAGTTCCGACCGGTACATCCCCACCACATCCTCCCTTAGCTCCGCCTCAATCGCCACGTAAGGATCATAGACCAGCGACGCAAGATCATAGGCCGCCGGCCCCCGCCGCATCCCCTGAAAATCGATCAGATACACCTTGCCCCGATACAGATGAACATTGCTCGATTGAAGATCCCGATGAAGCAACACCCCCGGCAATCCCTCCAAATGCGTGGCAAGCCTTGCGAGTTCGCCCCGGAGCGCGTCCACCACCTTCGGCGCAAGCTCCAACACCGGCAACAACGCCTCTTGCAGAAACAACGTATGCTCCCACCCGAACAAGGTCGCGTCGAAACCCGGCATCACCACCCGCCCCTCCCGGTTCAACCCCCGCAATCCGTCCCGGTGAAGCCGAACCACCTGCTCCAACGTCTTCCCATAAAATTTACGCCGGGCCGAATCGCTCAAGCCCGGAAACAACCTCTCCAGCGAATCATCCCCCACATCCTCCATCACCACCCGCTCCGCCGCCTGATCCTCCGCCAAGATGCGCGGCACTCTCACCCCGATTCCACTCAGAAAAGTGGCATGCTGGACAAACAACCGGTTCTCCTCCCGACGCCCGTCGTACGCCATCAGGATCGCCCGCTTCCGCCCATCCAGCAATCGCGTATACCGCCGCGCCGACCCCCGTCGCGGATGCACATTCATCACCACATTCCCCGCGTTCAACCCCGCCTCCGTCACCAAGCGCCGCTCCACCCGCTCCAACCCCGTTTCCCCCTGCTGAAAAATATCCGTGCCTCCCCCCCCCGGAACCACAACCCCCGACCCCACAATCGCATCCCGCAACACCGTCCCCGGCATCAGCTTCGCCCCCGACCAAATCACAACATCCTTCAGCCCGCACCCCTTCCCGATGTCCACACAGCCCTCCACCGCGACAAACCCCTTCACCGCATTCGTTCCCTCCCTATGCAACCCCAAATACTGCTCGGGACTCCCGATGTCGTGCCACCGTGATCCTGGTACCTCTCGACCCGCAACCCGCCACCCCTTCCCCATCGCCCGTTCATACCCATCCACAATCGAACTGAACCCCGTCCTCGGCAAATACTCTAAAATCTCCGGACGAACCAAATGCACCCCGCAAAATGTCGCCGTCCCCGCCGAACCCGGCCGCGAACTGCGGAAGTTTTCGATCATCCCCCGCCTGACCTCCACCGTCCTCGGCCCTGCCTCGCTCGTCACCCATGCCGACCCGATCACCTTCCTCCCCCGCGCCCCCTCCACCAACCCATCCGGCTCCACCTCCATCCACACATCCCCGTTCACCATCCAGAACGGACCCTCCGCCACAAACCCCTTCGCCCGGACCAACGCCCCTCCCGTGCCCAAAATCTCCGGCTCGAACGAGAAGTCGACCTTCAACCCCGGCAGCGGAAATCTCCTCAACCCATCCACCACATCCCCCGGACGATGATGCAGATTGATCATCACCTCCTCCACCCCCCACAACTTCAACCGCTCCAGCGTATGGATCAACAGTGGCTTCCCCCACACCGGAAACATCGGTTTCGCCCGTTCCAACGTCAATGGCCGCAGCCGCGTCCCCAACCCCGCCGCCAAAACAAACGCCCGCTTCGCCCCCTTCATCTCCGAATCGTTCCCCATCCACGTGCCTTCATCATCCATCAACCATACAACAATCTTGGCTCCCGGCGAACCTGGTAAGCAGAAACATCCCACCCCTCCACCACATCCCGCCAACTTCCGCCCCGTTGAAGCTCCATGCGTACTTGATCCGTCCCGAACAGCCGGTCGAAGTGCCGCTCATCAAAACCCGAATCCTTCCACAACCCGTCGCCACCCAACAGCTCCCTCGCTCCCTCCAGAATCGCCACCGCCGTTTCCACCGGACGACACCCCTCCGGATCCAACACCGAAATCCGAATCCCGCTCAATCGCCGTCCCTCCCGGGTCAACCACAGCGGATGAAACATCACCCCCCGCAAGTTCTCCTCGTTCAGCCGCGCCGCCCACCCCGCCCCGTCAATCCCCTCGCTGGTAACCCCCTCGAACGGCAACAACCCTCCTCGCCCCACATCGAACCCCGCAAACGCCTCAAACGCCACCAGCATCGGATACGTCAACGTCGCATGCCCATGCCGCAACGCTGGCGAAGGTGGCGCCCACTGCCACATCGGCGGGGCAAACCTCCTCCCCTCAAGACCTGCCGGAATCACCGTCAAATCCACCCGCAACCCATGCTCCTCCACCAAATACGTCGCCGCTTCCCCCGGCGTCAGCCCATACACCATCGGCCCCGGAAATCGGCCAACAAAACTATCGAACCCCGTCTCCAAATCCGGACCATCCACACAATGCATCCATGGCGTCGCCCGGTCCGCCACCACCACCGGAACCCCCGCCCCCTCACACGCCTCCATCACCTCGATCAACGTGGAAATATACGTATAACAACGGATCGAAAGATCCTGCAAATCCACCAGCATCACATCAATCTCCCCCAGCATCCCTGCCGTGGGGCGCCGACTCTCCCCGTAAAGCGAATACACCGGAATCCGCCAATGCGGATGCAACTCCCCCTCCACCCTCACCCCCGCTCCCGCCTCCCCAAAATAGCCATGCTCCGGACTGAACAACGCACTCAACGTGCACCCTTCCGCCTCCTGCAAAAGCTGGGCCGAATGAATCCCCCGTCCATTCAACGACGCCGGATGCGCCACCAACCCCACCCTGCGCCCACGCAACACCTCCCGACGCTCCGAAATCAACCGGTCCATCCCCGTCACATACCTTGCACTCATCCCTCCAGTTTCCAAACCTTCCCATCCCGAAGCGAGACAAATCCTCATGGGGGTTCATGATGGTTTTCGCGACCCCAGCCATCGAAGCCCTCTCGCTTTTCGGCATTCGAATTTCGAGTCTCTTTCGTGCTTCGGTACGTGGGTACTTCGTCATTCTTTATATGGGTTCCTTATACAACCAGTCGAATATGCACTGACCGCCGCTACCCCGACCCACCCCTGCGACACGTACCCACCCCGCGCTTGCAACCCCTCCCAACCTCCACTATCGTGTCACCCGAGGTAATTCATGAAACTTGTATATCTAGTTGGCGATGGCATGGGCGACAACCCGGTGGATTCACTCGGGGGCAAAACCATTCTTCAGGCGGCCAACATCCCCACCATGCGCAAACTCGCCGCCGCCGGAACCACCGTTCTCGTCGACACCGTCCCCATCACCCTCGCTCCCGGCAGCGATGTCGCCAACCTCAGCCTCCTCGGGTACGACCCATCCGAAAACTACACCGGACGCGCACCCATCGAAGCCGCCGGCGCCGGCATCCCCCTCCAGCCCGACGATGTCGCCGTCCGCTGCAACCTCGTCACCGTCCGCGACGGACGCATGGATGATTACTCCGCCGGACACATCTCCACCGAAGACGCTCACGCCCTCATCGCCACCCTCCAGAAACATCTCGGCAACGACCACATCCACTTCCACGGCGGCATCAGCTACCGCCACCTCATCGTCTGGAAAAACGGACCCACCGACGTCAACACCCAGCCCCCCCACGACATTTCCGGACAGCGCATCGACGAACACCTCCCCTCCGGACCCGACCGGGCCGCCCTTATCGATCTCATGGAACGCTCCAAGACCATCCTCGCCGACCACCCCGTCAACCGCGCTCGCATCGCCCGCGGCGAAGCCCCCGCCACCCAAATCTGGCTCTGGGGCCAGGGACGCGCCATGACCCTCCCCTCCTACCAGAAAAAATTCGGACGCACCGGCGCCATCATCTCCGCCGTCGACCTCGTACGCGGCCTCGGCATCCTTGCCGGCCTCGACGCCCCCCGCATCCCCGGCGCCACCGGCTTCCTCGACACCAACTACCAAGGCAAAGTCGACGCCGCCCTCCAAACCCTCGAACACCACAACTTCGCCTACCTTCACATCGAAGCCCCCGACGAATGCGGACACATGGGCGATGCCGCTCTAAAAAAACAAGCCGTCGAGGACTTCGAGGCCAACGTCGTCCTCCCCGTATGGCAAGCCCTCGAAGCCCGCGGCGAACCCTATCGCATCATCCTCGCCATGGACCACCGCACCCCCGTCGCCACCCGCGCCCACACCCGCGACCCCGTCCCCGTCTCCGTAATCGACGGCCCCACCGGACCCCTCAACCGCGAAGCCCCCTTCGACGAATTCATCTGCGGCGGCACCCCCCAGGGCATCATCCACCAATGGATCGCCCCCTACCTCAAGGCTTGATCCTCCCTCAAGCCACCCCGAAATCGTCAATCGGCGTCAAATCGCTAATCACCTTCGTACCCTGCAACGAAGGGAAATAATTGATTCGCGGCATGCCTTCCGCCGCCATAAACGCATCCAACTCCCGGCCCCGCGTCGGGCAGTACAGCATCACAAAGCCGCCTCCCCCCGCCCCGATCAGCTTGCCCCCCAACACCCCGAAATCCTTCTTCACCCCATCGTACAATTCGTCCAACCGCGAAAGGCTGATCGTCGGCGACATCGCACGCTTCGCCATCCAATGCTCATCCATCAACACCGCAAACCGGTCCATATCCCCGTCGATAAACGCCTTCCGGATGTCATGCCCCAGCGCCTTGATCTTCAGCAAACTGTCCATCACCCGTTGATGATCCGGACGGCTCTTCGTCGCCGCCGCATCATTCTGGTTCTTCAACACCGATGTCGCCGACCGCTGTACCCCCGTATAGTAAATCCGCGCCTTGCTAACCAACTCATTCACCGTCAAAAAGTCCACCGGCACCGACGAAACCGTAACCTCCCCCCCCGGCGCGATCTCCAGCGTCCGGAACCCCCCATACGCCGCGATGTACTGATCCTGTTTCCCCACCGGCTCGTTGAGAATATCCATCTCAATCCGGCACGCCTCTTCCGCCACCACCGCCGGATCGATCGGCTTCCGCAAATACGTCCGGATCGCCGTCAACAGCCCCACCACATACGAACCCGACGACCCCAACCCCGACTTCCCCGGCATATCCGCAATGCTCGTCAACTCAAGATTCTCGTGCAAATTGTGCAACCGCAGCGCCTCCCGGGCCAACGGATTCCGGATCTCCTCAAGACTGTCCACCGTCTCCACCTGGCTGTACCGGATCACCAGCTTCCGGTCCGCCACCGACCGCCGGTTCAACATAATGTACATGTGCTTGTTAATCGCCATCGTGAACACGAAGCCGCCATGTTCCCGGTAAAACGAAGGGAGATCCGTCCCCCCGCCGCCCAAAGTGATCCGAAAAGGTGTGCGTGTAATAATCATGATCCGTCCCGGCTATTTAATCGTAAATCCGCTCTTCACCGCGTCGTTGTAAAACATCTTCACCGTATCCAACGACAAATCGTCCAGCGACATCCCGAACTTCGACGCCTTCGCCAGCACCTCCGGCGTCACCGTGATAATGTGGCAACCCACCTGCTCCGCCTGAAGAATGTTGAACACCTCCCGCGGGCTCGCCCACAACAATTCCGCCGTAGGCCATTCCTTCAACATCTCCAAAGCTCTCGCCATCACCGGCACCGGATCCCGGCCCGTATCTGCAATTCGCCCCGCAAACACCGAAACGATCGACGGCACCTCCGGCTTCAGCGCACCCGCCACCTCCCGCACCTGAGCCAGGGTCAGGATCGCCGTCACATTCATCTTGATCCCCCGCTCCGCCAGCCTCCCGATCAGCTCCGCGCTCGATTCACGCTTCGTGTTCGTCACCGGGATCTTCACATAAACATTCTCCGCCAAGTCCGCCAGCTTCAGCGCCTGATACTCCATCCCCGGAAAATCATCCGAAAACACCTCAAACGAAACCGGCAAATCCGTCACCACGCGAAGCACCTCCTCCGCAAACGTCATATAATTCGTAATCCCCGCCTTGCACATCAGCGTCGGATTGGTCGTGAAGCCTTTCACCACCCCCTTCTGGTACGCATCCAGAATCGAATCCAAATCCGCCCCGTCCGAATAAATCTTGATCTTCAACTCCCCCAACGACGGCACCGCCTCCTCCATCACCTTTCCTCCTCGCACGGATTTGCATTGTCCGCATTCACCGAAGACTCCCACTTCGTCTGGATCGCCTTCAGCTTCGGATGACTCACCAGAATATGCCCCACCACCGAATGAAACGACTCCGTATGCGGCGTTACATGATCCGGGTTCACCGTGGGAACAATCACACACGCATCCGCAACCTTCGCCGTGTACCCCCCGCAACGCCCCACCACCCCGACAATCTTCGCCCCCACCGACTTCGCCACATTCAACGCATGAACCAAATTCGGGCTGATGTTCCGCTCCGCGTCCCCGCCCCCCACCGACAACACCATCACGCAATCCTCCTTGCGAATATGACTCCCTTGCAGCCACGCCGCAAAGCAACTCGCCCACCCCTCATCGTTCGTGCGCGCCGTCAACTCCGCCACATTGTCCGTCGGTGCATACGTCTCGATCAGCGCGATTTTCCGCAAATCATTCACCAGGTGCGACGCCGACGCCGCGCTCCCTCCCACCCCCAACACAAACACCCGGCCCTTCCCACTCCTCGTCGCCGCCAGAATCTCCACCATCGCCTCCACCGAGGCCACTGGCAACTGATTCAGGATCTCCTTCGCCTCTTCAATAAACTGCTCAGTAAAATTCATGAAGCGGATGATGTACAACCCCCTCCCGCCGGTCAATCGCCGAATCCCCGATAAACAGGGCAAGAACTCATCGCCCTTTTTACACCAAAGGGACACCGGAGCTCGCCGCCAGCAACATCCATCCGGTTTATGGAGGGCGGAGCTCGCCGCCGGCAACGTCCATCCGGTTTATGGAGGGCGGAGCTCGCCGCCAGCAACGTCCATCCGGTTTATGGAGGGCGGAGCTCCGCGACGCCGCATTGGGATGAGCTGAAAAAACAGAACCCCCGATGATAAAAACCTTCCGGTATCGAATTCCGGTTTCCCTCGCCATCCTTCCCCTCCCCCCCTACGATATCACCACCATGAAAACCAAAATTCTCCCCTCCCTCCTGACTCTGCTCACCGTTTCCTTCGCCTTGAGCCTTTCCCCCGTCCACGCCGGGGAAGACCCCTCCGACCCGCCTCCCTCCCATCCCCTCCACGACCTCGCCCTTCCCTTCACCTCCCCCGACCACCTCGCTCCCCTCATCGAGGAAGCCTCCCGCGCCCGCCTCGTCCTTCTCGGCGAATCCACCCATGGCACCTCCGAATTCTACGCCTACCGCGACGCCATCAGCCGCCGCCTCGTCGCCGACCACGGCTTCCGCTTCATCGCCGTCGAAGGCGACTGGAACTCCCTCTACCAGCTCAACCGCTACGTCAAAGGCCGGCCCGACGCCGGACCCAGCGTCCCCCTCATCATGAAAACCTTTACCCGCTGGCCCCAATGGATGTGGGCCAACCACGAAACCGCCGCCCTCATCGAATGGCTCCGCGAATTTAACCAAACCCTCCCGCCCGACCAGCGCGTCGGCTTCTATGGCATCGATGTCTACGGCCAGGAAACCTCCCTTCACGAACTTCCCCGCATCGCCGCCCGCCACGATCCCGAACTTGGCCAATGGATCGCTGACCAAACCGCCTGCCTCACCCCCTTCGGCGGCGACATCGGCGCCTACATCGGAGCCCTCCGCGCCGGCATGCAACCCTGCGCCGAAGCCCTCGCCGCCATCACCACCCGCCTCCGTGACCAACGCGAAGCCCTCGACCTCGATCCCGCCGACTACCTCTACCTCAAACAAATGGCCTGGGTCGTCAAAAACGCCGAAAAACATGTCCGCGCCATGGATACCACCGGTCCCGACTCCTGGAACTACCGCGCCCGCCACTTCTTCCAAACCGTTGAACGCCTCCTCGACCATTACGGCCCCGACGCCCGCGGCATCGTCTGGGCCCACAACACCCACATCGGCGACGCCCGCGCCACCTCCATGATTCAGGGTGGCCAACTCAACATCGGCCAGCTTGCCCGCGAACGCTTCGCCGACAACGCCTACGCCGTTGGCTTCGGCGCCTACCGTGGCCTTGTCATCGCCGGACGCCAATGGGGGGGCCCCCGCGAAGTTATGACCATTCCTCCCGCTGGCCCCGGTAGTTTCGAAGCCTTCCTTCACGCCATCGGCCCCGGAAACCATCTCATCCTCATGAGCCAAGCCGCTGAACACTTAAACCAGATCATCGGCAATCGGGCCATCGGTGTCATTTACCACCCCGAACGCGAGTTCCCCGGAAACTACGTCCCCACCCTCCCCGCCCAGCGCTACAACGCCTTCGTCTTCTTCGAAGAAACCCGCCCCCTCCAACCCATCGACCCCTAAAAACGACCCTCGCATGTCCCCACAAGGATCGTTAAAGCAGGCCGATCAAGCCGCTCCCCAACGTGGAGCAAGCTTCCAGCCTGTGACCTCCCCTAGCAAAAACCTCCGCTCAATCACCCGGATCATGCAATGGTAATTCGCCCCGCCGACTCCCTTGATCCGCGCCGTTCTCATCCTCCCCTCACTTCCGTAACGTCTTCTCCATCAACTCCCCCAACCTTTCCCTGACAAATCTCTCCGCGTCAAAAACTATTGGTGTGTTCCCAATGCAGATTCCGGCAGCGGCGCGCCGGAGTACCTTGGAAAAGGAACGAAGGCGGCTGCCCCCACCGGGGCAGCCCCAACATAAACGCTTTTTTGTATCATCTCGCTCTGGAAGTCTCTAATCGTCCGGCGCTATCGATTCACAAATTCACATGCAAACTGCCGACACCCCCCCTCAAAACAACCCTTCTTAACGAAGCTTCACGGCGCAGCCACTACGCTTCGATTGGGATTCGGGGTGATGATGGATGTATTGATGATGTGTTGACGAACGATGCGTGATGCGACAGCATCAAGCATCATGAGAACCACCCTCGATATTGAAGATGATGTGTTGCTGGCGGCCAAGGAAATCGGACGCCGAAGCCGCATTTCCGTCGGCAAGGCGCTTTCCGATCTCGCCCGCCAGGCTTTGACCCGTCCGCGCGTCAGGTCCGCGCATGAGGAAAGGTCCGTTTATGGGTTCAGGCCCTTGCCCGATGTGCCGGGGAAAATCGTAACCAACGACATGATTGACCGGTTACGCGACGAGGAAGGCATCTGATGCGGGCGTTGCTCGACATCAACGTCCTGATTGCGTTGTTTGATCCGATTCATCAGCATCACCATCAGGCGATCATCTGGCTGAAGGCGAACATCCATTTTGGTTGGGCGTCCTGTCCGCTCACCCAGAATGGATTTGTACGCGTCATCACCCAGCCCCGGTATGTCCGACCCATCACCGTATCGGAGGCAGTAGATCATTTGCACGAAGCCACCGCCACGTCGCACCATGCATTTTGGCCTGACGATCTCACCATTACCGATCCAAACAAATTCCGCCCCAACCACATTCACGGGCCATCCCAACTGACCGACCTCTACCTGCTCGCTCTTGCCGTGCATCACAAAGGCCGCTTCGTCACGTTCGACCAAGCCATCCCCACCAGTGCCCTGCCCGCCGCCACCGGGAAACACCTGGTTGTGTTGTAACCACGCCTGCCTCCAAAAGCAAAGCTTCCGTCGGCCCGAAGAACACAGCGATCTGGGGCAATGGTATGACTCCACAACTCGCTCACTGTTACCCCAAACCGTGATGCCGCCGGCTGAAGCGTTGCGTAGAGGTCCCCTGAAACCACTTCATCCCCGCCACAAGATTGGGCTCCGGCGTCTCCACCGAGAGGTGATCGTGATTCCCCATCAACACATAGGCATGAATCCGGAACCCCGTC
>DAOLCW010000046.1:0-25255 GCA_035327665.1 Kiritimatiellia bacterium | reverse complement strand
CCGCCTCCCCCTCCGCTCCCCGCCCCTCCCCCCGAGGCTGGCTCCCCTGGTTCTGGGAACGCGAACTCCACCTCCTCGGCTGGATCCAACACCCCGCCGACCGCTCCATCCGCGGCATCGAACTCGAACTTCTTGCCCTCCTCTCCCGCTTCCAACCCCTCTTCGCCACCGAAGCCGCCGACCGCGCCACCTTCGCCCTCCTCGACCATCGCGGCGAAATGCTCCTCCAAACCCCCTCCCACCCCCCGCAACTTCCCGACGCCCCCACCGTCGCCGTACCCCTTGGCCCCCACCTCCCCAACTGGCACATCCGCGCCACCGCACCCCCCGCCACCACCGGCCATGCCACCTCCACCCTCCTCGCCAGCCTCCTCCTCGCCACCTTCCTCGTTGCCCTCCTCAGCGGTGGCGCCCTCCTCGCCTGGCAAGGCTACCGCCACCACCGCGATGCCCGCAGAAAAACCACCTTCGTCTCCAACGTCTCCCACGAACTAAAAACCCCCCTCACCACCATCCGCATGTACGCCGAAATGCTCAAAGAAGGCCGCCTCCCCGACCCCCAAAGCCGCGCCGCCTACCTCGACGTCATCGTCGGCGAAAGCCAACGCCTTACCCGCCTCGTCAACAACGTCCTCGACTTCAGCCGCCTCGAACAAGGCCGCAAATCCTACCGCCACGAAGACCTCTCCCTCCACCGCCTCATCCGTTCCATCACCGAAGCCCACCAACCTCGCCTCGCCGAAGCCGGACTCCACCTCACCCTCCACCTCCCCGACCCCGATCTCACCCTCCACACCGACCCCGACGCCCTCGAACAAGTCCTCCTCAACCTCCTCGACAACGCCATCAAATACGCCCGCGACGGACGCGAAATCACCCTCCACCTCCATCACCATCCCACCCCTTCCCTCGACATCTCCGACCTCGGCCCCGGCGTCCCCCCCGACCACCGCGAACGCATCTTCACCAGCTTCCACCGCGTCGATGACACCCTCACCGCCCGCCAACCCGGCGCCGGCCTCGGCCTCAGCATCGGCCGCCGCATCATGCGCGACCTCGGCGGCGACCTCACCTACCATGACCGCCCCGGCGGCGGCGCCACCTTCACCATCATCCTCCCACCCCCACCCATCCCATGACCCCCCGCAACATCCTCGTTGTCGAAGACGACCCCCACATCCGCCGCGGCCTCGCCGACGCCCTCGCCAGCGAAGGCTACACCGTCACCCACGCCCCCGACGGTGCCGCCGCCCTCCACGCCATCCACCACGCCCCTCCCGACCTCATCCTCCTCGACATCATGATGCCCCAAAAAAGTGGCTACGACGTCTGCCGCGACCTTCGCCGCCAAGGCTCCACCATCCCCATCATCATGCTCACCGCCAAAAGCGAAGAAATCGACAAAGTCGTCGGCCTCCAACTCGGCGCCGACGACTACATCACCAAACCCTTCGGAATCCACGAACTCCTCGCCCGCGTCGCCGCCGTCCTCCGCCGCGCCAACCCACCCGCCCCCCCTCACCCCCCGCAACTTCCCCCACCCGACCGCTACCCCTTCGGCGACGCCCAGATCAACCGCAAAACCCACACCCTCCAACGCGGAAAACAAACCTTCTCCCTCACCGCCCGCGAACTCAAACTCCTCGACACCTTCCACGCCCACCCCAACGAAGTCCTCAGCCGCGACACCCTGCTCAATCGCGTCTGGGGCATCGACTACTACGGCACCACCCGCACCCTCGACCAACACATCGCCCAGCTCCGCAAAAAAGTCGAAACCGACCCCTCGCACCCCCGTCACCTCCTCACCGTCCACGGCGTAGGCTACCGCTACCGCCCATCCCCCCAATCCTGAATCCAAATAGAAAGCATTCACACCGCCCGAATTCAACCTCCCCATCGATCCCCGACAAAGCGCCTACCCCGGACCGGGCCGCCGAAGGTCAAAGGTGTAGGGGAATTCCTCGTTCTCCTCTTCGGGAGGCGGCACCACATAACCTCGCCCCTCCCTCCGGACAAAACTCGACTCCCGCCGCGAGGTGGGCTCAATCATCACCGGACCCGGAGTGGCCACGTCGTCGGTGAACCGGGCGATTCGCCGGGCTTCCGCCTCCAGCGCATTCACCGGGAACGTCGAATAATTTCGCCCGCCGTAATGGGCGACATGGTACGAGCACCCGCCAAGCGACCTCCCGGTCCACGTATCGATGATATCAAAGACCAACGGGGAATGCACTCCGATCGTCGGATGGAGGCAGGACCACGGCTGCCACGCCCGGTAGCGAATGCCCGAGACCAACTCGCCCTGGGTACCCGTCGCCCGCAGGTTCACCCGCCGCCCGTTGCATGCAAGAATGTGGCGGTCTTCCGTCACCCCCCGCAACTTGACCTGCAACCGCTCCATCGAGGAATCCACATACCGCGAAGTGCCTTGTGAGCTCGCCTCCTCGCCCAGCACATTCCACGGCTCGATCGCCGCCCGGACCTCCAGCTCGATGCCGTCGAGGTTGATTTCCCCGAACCGGGGGAACCGGAACTCGAAAAACGGCAGGAACCACGAGGGATCGAGCGGATACCCCGCATCGCCAAGGTCGCGCAGCACCTCCAGCAGATCCTTCCATGCAAAATGCGGAAGTAGAAAACGGTCGTGCAGCTCGGTCCCCCACCGGGCCAGCGGTTTCTTGTACGGCTGCTTCCAGAACCACGCGCACAACGCCCGCACCAGCAGGGCCTGCACCAGCGCCATCCGGGCATGCGGGGGCATTTCAAATCCTCGCAACTCGACCAGTCCCAGCCGCCCCGAGGCGCTGTCCGGGGAGTACAGCTTGTCGATGCAGAACTCGGCCCGGTGGGTGTTGCCGGTGAGATCGGTCAGGAGGTGCCGGAGCATGCGGTCGACCAGCCACGGCTGGTCGACCTCGCCGTCGGGAATCAGGCTGAGGGCAAGTTCCAGCTCATAGAGGAAATCGGCCCGGCCCTCGTCGGCCCGCGGGGCCTGACTGGTCGGCCCCACGAACGCGCTCGAAAACAGGTAGGACAGGGTGGGATGATGCTGCCAGTAGGTGACCATGCTCCGCAACAGGCCCGGCCGCTTGAGAAACGGACTTTGTTCAGGGGTGGCTCCACCCAGGGTCATGTGGTTCCCCCCCCCGGTGCCGGTATGGCGCCCGTCGAGCATGAACTTCTCGGTGCCGAGCCGGGCCTGATGGGCCTCGTCGTACAGCCGGGTCGTGGTCGCGACCAGATCGGCCCACGAACCCGACGGGTGGATGTTCACTTCGATCACCCCCGGATCGGGAGTGATGAAGAATTTTTCCACCCGCCGGTCCGACGGCGGCTCATACCCTTCGAGAATCACCTTCATCCCCAACCCGGCCGCCGCCGCTTCGATGCCCCGCAGCAGGCACGCGGCATGCTCCAGGAGTCCGAGCGGAGGCAGAAACACGTAAAGATGTCCGTCGCGCACCTCCGCGCATAACGCGGTGTAGGCAATGTCGTCTTTGGCCGGTTCCTCCGCCTTCGCATCAAGCTGATCGGCGGGCGGAAGGTCGGGCGGGGGGTCGAGGGGATCGCGGGATGGCAACCCCGGCTTCTCCTCCGGGGCCTTCCACGGCAAGGAATCGAGGGGAAGACGATAGCCGACCGCCGAGTCCCCGGGCAGCAGGTACAACCGTCCCCGCCGGAACCGCCATGGCGTTGAAAGCCATCCCTCGTTCAACTCCCCCCACGTCAACGGCAGGACCCAGCCCACCGGCTCCCCGAGGCCGCGCTCGAGCGCGACGGCAAGATTCCGGCGCTCGAACGGGCTCTTCAAATCCACCTTCAGCGGGTCGAGATTTTCCGGAAGCGTTCCCTCCTTCCAAACATGGTAGAGGACATCTTCATACGCGGGCAGCAGATTCCTCTCATCCACGCCCAACTGCCCGATCAGGGCCTTGAGAAAAACCTCCGCCGCTTCGTGGGGGTAATCACTTTCCGACCCCGGATGATCCAGTACGTCCGGATTCGTCCATAGCGGCTCCCCGTCCTTGCGCCAGAAACACCCGTACCGCCAGCGCGGCAGGGCCTCCCCGGGATACCATTTCCCCTGCCCGAAATACTTCATCCCCCCCGGCGCAAACGCAGTAGCCAGCCGGTCCAGCAACCCGATCGCCAGCTTCCGCTTCTCCTCGCCGTCCGCCTCGGTGTTCCACTGCTCGGACTCCATGTCATCGATCGAGACGAACGTCGGCTCCCCGCCCATCGTCAGGTGCAGGCCATGACCTTCCATCTCCCGGTCCACCGAGGCCCCGAGGTCGAGGATAGCTTGCCACTGCTCCTCCGAATAAGGCTTGGTCACCCGCGGCAGCTCCCGGAAACGCGTCACTTCATTGGTGTAGCTGAACGTGCATTGGGCCGCCGACACCGCCCCGGTAATCGGAGCCGCGCTAACCGGATCAGGTGTGCAAGCTAGCGGGATGTGCCCTTCCCCTGCGAAAAGCCCCGAGGTCGGGTCCAGCCCGATCCACCCCGCTCCCGGCACATACACCTCCGCCCACGCGTGCAGATCGGTAAAATCCTCCGCCGCCCCCGACGGACCGTCCAACGATGCCACATCCGGCCTCAACTGGACCAGATACCCCGACACGAACCGGGCCGCGAGCCCCAACCGCCTCAACAATTGAACCAGCAACCACCCCGAATCCCGGCACGACCCCGACCGCTTCGACAACGTCTCCTCGCACGACTGCACCCCCGGCTCGAGACGGATCGTGTAGGAAATGCACTGGTTCAGGGCCTGATTCAGCTCGACCAGAAACGTCACAATCGGCTTCGACTCCCGGCAAATCCCCTCCAAATATGCCTCGAACAACGGCCCCTGCTCCGGCGCTTCGAAATACGGCGTCAGTTCCTTGCGAAGTTGCGGGGGGTACTCAAACGGAAACGCATCCGCGTACGACTCCACGAAGAAATCGAACGGATTGATCACGATCATGTCCGCCACCACTCCTACATCAATCACCAGTTCCGACGCCGGTTCCGGAAACACCACCCGGGCGAGGAAATTCCCAAACGGGTCTTGTTGCCAGTTGATGAAGTGGTTCGACGGCTTGATGTTCAACGCATAGGAAAGGATCGGGGTCCGGCAATGTGGCGCCGGCTTCAAACGAATCACATGCGGCGACAACGAGACCGGACGGTCATAGGAATAGGCTGTACGATGATGAAGGGCCGCTCGGATACTCATGCCGCAAGCCTAGCATACTCCCTTCCGGCCCGCACCAAGGATCGGATTAGGATTCCATGTCGAGTCGTCTGATCATTAGGATTGGGTTAGTGCGTTATAAATGAAGCTGTAGCTGCCCGGCCTTCCCGCCCGAGGCTAAATACTTACGTTGACTGTCGAGATTGCGGTGTTTGTACATCGTATCGATTCCCTCACCCCCCGCAACTTCGCGGCGATGTCGCCATCAAACCTAAAACCATGCAGGCATTAATCCAGACCATAAAAATTCTAAACAATTATATCACAACAGGTTACACACCGGAAACAACCATCGCTTTCGCCGGCCTCCAAAAAACGACGGATGAATTCATCCTTGTATTCGGAGGTACTCCACACAATTATTGTCCCCTTTGCAAGGAGCTTCACCATGCGTCGTTTGAATTTTAGCCTTCTGGCTGTTTGTCTTTTAACTCTCTCTGGGGTTGTCACTCACGCCTTGGACTTCGACGGCGATGGCATCGACGACCTTACGGTCTACCATGCCGAACTTGGCGATTGGTACACCTTCTCCAGCCTTCAGAATGCCCTCGTCAAAACCCGGCTCGGCGGACCCGAACTCCAACCCGTGATCGGGGATTTCGATGGCGATGGTAAAACCGACCTCGCCCATTACCGGGCTTCCGATGGCCGGTGGACCATTCGCCGGTCCTCCAACAACTCCACGCAAATCCTCAATCTCGGCAGCCTCGATGACGCTCCGGTTCCCGCAGATTATGACGGCGATGGCATCACCGATATCGCCGTGTACAACCGGAAATCCGGGACGTGGAGGATCCGGGAATCCTCCACGGGCAACATTCGGATCGAAAACTTCGGTTGGTTCGAAGCCAAACCCGTGCCCGCTGACTACGACGGCGACGGCAAGGCCGACCTCGCTGTGTTCCATCGTGATTCCGGGAATTGGTACATCTTCGGAAGCGATTCCGGATTCCGCATCGTCAACTTCGGCTTCCGTGACGTGCGCCCGGTTCCTGCCGATTACGACGGCGACGGCAAAGCGGATCTCGCCGTATATGAACGGAAAACCGGAACCTGGTACATCTTCGGTTCCTCCACCGGCTTTCGGACCCTCAATTGGGGATGGAGCCGCGCCCGGGCGATTCCCGGAGACTATGACGGCGATGGCATCGCCGATATTGCCGTCTATCAAAGGGAAATCGGGCGCTGGTACATCTGGCAAAGCAGCACACAATCCTCCCGTTTTGTGACGTGGGGCTGGAATCAATCGACCCCCCTCGCCTCCTATCGAAACGGGGGCATCGAAGGTCACGTCATTTTAAGCTTTGGTGACAGCATCACCTACGGCACCAGCAGTGCATGTGATTGCCCCCTTACCGGTTACCCCGCCCTTTTGAAGCGCCTGCTTGGCCCGGCCTTGGGCGGCTACTTCGACACCATTAACGCCGGTGTCCCAGGCGAAACCACCTCGGACGGCCGCGCCCGGCTTCCCGCCTGGCTCGCCAGAGAGAAGCCCGAACTTCTGATCCTCATGGAAGGGACCAACGACCACTTCTTTAACACCAACCCCAACACCATCGAAAACAACCTGCGCGCGATGATCCAACAAGCGCAAGCTGCCGGCTGCGACGTGGTGCTCGCGACCATTCCTCCTGTCATCACCAATCAATTCCGTGACCGGTCGGCCCAGGCCCAGCGCATTCAGCAATTCAATCCCCGCATCTATTCGATTGCCAACAGCCTCGGCATCCCGGTCGCGCCAATCTTTGAAGCAATCACCGCTGTCCCCAACTGGCAAAATACCCTCATCGACCAGCCCACCGCGAACCATCCCAACGACGCAGGCTACCGCATCGTCGCCCAAACCTTCCTCAACACGATTCGCACCGCGATCCAGAACGGACAGTTTTACTAGGTCTGTCCTCCCGTTTTAAGGGGACATCACCGTCGCGCCCAGCGGAACCGTTCCCGCAAACCCGAACTGGTCCGTCAGGAAGCCGTCCGAACTGCGGAAGATATACCAATTGCCTCCGGGGGGGAAATACACCGCGAGGTCCGCTTTTCCATCGCCGTCGAAGTCGCCGGGAACCGGAATCGTGCCCGCGAATCCGAATTGATCGGTATAAAATCCACGCTGACTCCCGAAGATATACCACATGCCCGTCGGAGGGTGATACACCCCAAGATCGGACGTCCCATCCCCATCAAAATCCCCCGACAATGGAATCGTTCCCGCAAACCCGAACTGCTCGGTAAAGAACCGGCGCTGGCTCCCGAAGATGTACCACATCCCGCTCGGCGGATGATACACGCAAAGGTCGGAAATCCCGTCCCCGTCGAAGTCTCCCGAAACCGGGATCGTCCCCTCGAAACCGAACTGGTCGGTAAAGAATCCGCGCTGGCTCCCGAAGATGTACCACATCCCGGTGGGTGGGTGATATACCCCGAGGTCGGAAACCCCGTCCCCATCAAAATCCCCGGCGAGGGGAATCGTCCCGGCAAAACCGAATTGCTCGGTGTAAAAGCCCCGCTGGCTCCCGAAGATGTACCATGTCCCGCTCGGAGGGTGGTACAGGCACAAATCGCCACGACCGTCCCCGTCAAAATCGCCGGACACCTGAATGGTGCCGGTAAAGCCGAACTGATCGGTCATAAAACCGAGGGCGCTCCGGAATACATACCAGTTGCCGCCGGGCGGAAAATATACCCCAAGATCAGACGTGCCGTCGCCATCGACATCGTTGACGACGTATTGATCGGGCCGGACCCGGAGAATCACCAGCACGCTCCGGGGGGAATTGACCGCCTCGGCCGAGGCGATGGTGACCACCCCGGTATGGCTACCCACCCCAAGTCCGGCCGGATTGAAACCAATCTGGACCTGGCGCCATTCCCCGGCGCTGGTTCCTGCATTGGTCGAAAGATTGATCCACGGGACATTTGCCGACACCGAAAAGGCCAGGTTGTCGCTTCCGCTGTTCCGGATCTGAAGCGAACGGGGAACCGCCGCCTTGCCGGTTTTCACCGACCGAACCAGTCGCGTCGCGGAAAGGGCAAGGGTGGGTTGAAGGGACACAAACTCAAATGCATCCAGATTGAAGCCTCCCCGCACACAAAAAAAGGACAAGGTGTGAAATCCTTCCGGGACATTCACGATGCCATGATCAAGCTCCTGCCACGCCGCCCACCCACCCGTGGTTGGAACGGCAATACTTCCGGGCACGATCGGCGAACCATTCAGGAACAACCGGTATTGCCCACCCGCGGCCGGTGCAGCCAAACGGGTGGTGAGCTGATAGGAACCACCCGGAGAGTAGAAGGAGTAATCCATCCATTCCCCCGCCTCCATCCACCCGACGAAAAACCCGCCACTCGCACTGCCACTCGGGGAGATATCCACCCGTTCGGAAGGTCGGAAAGCCCCGCCCTCGTTGGGGATGGTCCGGTCGTGGTAGGCCAGCAAGTTGCCTCCCGTGTCAAACCGTTCCGCTTCAATTTTAGCGGGCAGGACGGGAGTGATCCCGTTGAAGGCCCGGGGCCCTAGTGCCCGGAAGGACCGGGTTACCGTGGCGCTTTGTGCTGCATGCTGGCTGGTCAGGGTAAACGTGGTTGTGGTGCTGACTCCACTTATCAACACGGTGCCCGCCGCATAGCCACCCCGGTTAGGGAGTCCCCCCGGTACCGGCGCAAGCGAAGGCGAACCAAAGGGCAAATTCAAGTAGGTCAGATAGGCCTGCCGGTCATAGGAGCGTGATGGAATCGCCACCAGATGGGACAGGTTGGCCGAACCCGCCCCCCCGTTGTAGGCGCGCACAGTGTTGACGAAGACCGGGGCGGGAGGCTGCGGCGCATGAAACTCTGCATCGGTCCAATCCGCCGTATTCCCTACCACATAGGAATCCGCCAGCCTTACATAAGAATTTTGCACCTGGGCCCAGCCCCCGCCGAGGTTCTCCGCACGGTTGTTCAATACATACAAGTTGGTCGCGGTAACGTGCATGAGATTAAAGAACAGTCCCCCGCCGTTTCCGTAACTGTTGTTGGCCGTGGTGGCACGATTGTTCTCCACCACCACCCGCTGAAGGTACAAAAACCCCCGATTTGCTTCTGATACACCCCAATAATAGTCGCCTTGGGCAAAGATGCCTCCACCCACCGGGGCCACATTGTTGCGGATCATTACATCGGAGAGCCAGACCTGAGCTTCCGGCCGGTTGGGAGGAACCGCATCAAACGAATTGATCCCGATGGCTCCTCCCGCACCCAACAGATTGGCCCCATCGGCAACATTCCCGTCAAACACCGAATTCTCCACCCGAAGCTTGCCCCGGTACACCATGATCCCCGCACCCGTCGCCGCCACATTGTTGGTAAACAAACAACCTTCAACTATCGCCAGCGAACGATCCTCAACCATAATCCCACCGCCCTCGCTCGGAGGAGGATTCGCCGGAGACGCGCCCGGCACCGGACGAGCGAGGTTCCCCTCGAAAACGCACCCCCGGATTTCCACCACCCCTTCCGTCGGGTCCGAAAATTGATTGAGAATCATGATGGCACCCCCCGCATAAGCGGTGCTGTTACTTGTAAACACGCTATCAATCACCCGGCCTCCACCCTGGGAAAACTTCAACGCCCCCCCCTCGCTGAAATTCGATGTGTTCGGAGTCCGGGTTGTATTGCCCTCGAACCGGCAACGTTTGAAGGTCGCCTGTGCATTTCCGCCGTTGATCAACGCCGCTCCACCAAACCGATCCGATCGGTTGTTGCGAAAAATGCAGTCAATAAACACGGGATGGGCCTGTGTTCCATACACCAATACCGCCCCCCCTTTGTCAAAGGCGCGGTTGTTTTCAAATATGCAGTTGATGAACACCGGCCGGGCATCCGCGATGGTAATTGGCGAAAACGTTCCATCCACCCCCCGTCCATCCCGGAAGGTGAATCCCTCAAACACCAAATTCTTTTCCGGATCGCCACCGGGTATCGAGTTTTCCACCCGAAGCAGCCGGGTGCTGTTGTTTCCGGATATAATCGCATTGGCCGGACCATTCACCGATTTGATCGTCAAATTTTTCCGAAGATTGGGGGCATTGATGAAACCATACACGCCATCCGAAACCAAAATGGTACTCCCATCCGGCGCGCCGGTCACCGCCGCAGCAATCGTAGAAAAATTACCCGGAACCGTGACAATAGTGGCCCCCGCCCACGGGGAGAGAAAGAGACAACCGGCAAATACAACACGCGAAATCTTTAGTAACACGATCATCATTCCTTGGTTAGACCCAAACAAATACGCCTCACGGGGAGCGTAACAAGGGAAAACCTAGTGGTTTCCATGGGTTACGTTAAGCAAAATCCATGCCGACAGGGATCATTTACCCCCGGCCATCCCGCTTATCGCTTTACCAGGCGGGCCAGGGCGCCTCGAACATACTGTCCCGCTGCACTGTGCTCGAATTTCATCAACCCCGGACCGACCAGCGGAAGACTGCGCAGGGTCTTGCTCACCGTATAAGCGAGCTTGGACTGGGGAAACAAAAAGGCGGAAAATTCCGGACGGGCGAACGGCATATCCCAGTCCATACCTCTGAAAGATGCGATATTCGGCAAACCGATCATTTGGACCCACGCGGCAGCGGTACGCGCCTCCCCCTCGGTCACCGCCCACTCCTCGGCCATGCCTTGCCGGAGAATGGCCTGGTTGATCGCCTCCCAGACATTCACCCCGCCCTGAGTCATCCAATTCTTCCACGCCGCGACGTCTGCATCGACCACCGGACGCCCGGTAGCGGTCGCAAAGACACCAGCCGTCTCCAGCATCGCGCTGTACGAGCGCGTCAAATCCTTGATCACCCGCTCCCCGGCCATCGCCTCCAACGCCGGTGAGTTTTTCAACCCCGGATGACAACGCATCATTTCCAGTGCCCGAAGAAAGGTGCTATGCTCGTTAGGTACGAATCCCGGACGCTGGATCGCCATGAGCGTCAGCATCCGGCCCACCTTGCGCTGCCGCTCCAAAAACGACTCCGGGGTCATTTCATGCAAATGATAACCGATCGCCGTGGCGAGATGCCGCAAACTCATCCCCCGCAAGTCGAGCCGGTAGCCGAATTCCACATCCTCGAACGCCGCATAACGGTAACGGGTACTGAACAGAATTTCCTCCTCGATCAGGAAGTCACGCTTTAGCGAACAATTGGAGGTGTATAAACGATCGAACGGCACGAGATGATCGTGTTTCATATCGTCATACTTGAATTGCTGCCCCCCCTCCCCGGTGATGTGATCCATGAACGGGGTGGACGGAAGGTCCGGATGCCAAAGCGTCAACCCCACGAATGCCGCATCCATCTCCGGAAACCGTCGATGGCCGTCCAAATGCTCGGACAAGAAATCCTCTTTGGGGATGATATCATCACCGGTGATGAGTACCACCCCGCCCCTCGCCAATCCAATGGCAAGGTTCCGGGCCGCAGCCGGTCCACCGGGGCCGGTATTGTCCAGCACCTTGATGTTCAGGCCGGAATGGTGTCCTGCGCACGCCCTCACCGCATCGGCATCGCCATGATCATTGACAATGAGCACCTCGTAGGACGCCGGGGAAAGCGTCTGCCTGTCGTAGGCCGAAAGGGTCTTCTCAAGAATCTCCACCCGGTCCTTGGTGGGTATGATCACGGAAAGGGGAACGGATTCCGGCTGACGCCGGGCCCCAACCTCAATCAAGCGCTCCGAGGTCCAACCTTCGAGGGCATTCATCAGCTTGCGGGCCGCTTCATCCCACGAAAACGTTTTCCGCACCCGTTCCATGCCCGCGCGGCCCATCGCGTGGCAGACATCGCGACGGTCAGGCAACGAACACAGCGCCTCGGTCATGGCATCAACATCGACCTCGCACCACGCTGCGCCATCCCCGAGAAAAAAGTGGTCGCGGTCATAGCAGGTTCCCACCGGAACCTCCCGGTAGGGAAGCGGCATAAACATGCCCTCAGTCGCGAATTCGGTCGGCCCTCCATACCACGGCATGAGGGTCGGTACACCCACCGCCGCCGCATCGAGAATCTTCATCGCAAAGCCTTCCCCCCGGAACGGAGCGAGCTGTGCATCCATCGAGGCATACAACCGAAGGAGATCCTCCTTGCTGACGAAGGACCGGTGCCAAACCACACGGGGAAAACGCGGCTGCTCATCGATCCAACGCTTAAGCAAGTCCTCACCAGCCGGTGTCCCGTAATCCTTGATGTGAACCACCACCGGGTCATCAGGCCCAAACGCCCGGCCCAGTGCCTGCACCGCGAGATCGGTGCCATACCGGTACAAGTCATGCGAGTTGGTAACCAGCAGCAACTGAACATCCTTGTCCGAACGGCCCGGCAAAGCCCCGGCATCCGGGTACAAACGGTCGATCTCCGGGGAGTAACCCAGCGGCACCACCCGGCAGGCCCGGGCATCCACTCCAACCTCCAACAAGGCATCCAAATTAAACCGAGACACCGGAAGCTTCCGGTAGTCGTTCACCTGAACATGTCGCATCCACAGGTCGAGCCGGCGCGCGTCTGACGGCGGAAAACGATAGTTCGTGCAAAAGAACTCGGCGTTCACATCACCGTGCAGGGGCTGCTTGAAATAGCCCGGCCAGTAATGGGTCCACTTCACATGATAGGTCCCGCGGGGATGTGCGCTCATCAAACTGCGTAAGAGCGACCGCTTGGCCTCGGGAATCGACGTGTGAATGGAGGCTTGAATCGGCAGGCTCATCGGTACTCCCCGCCGGTGCAAGGCTTCGATTAAATCCACCGTGGCCCACACGAAAGCATTGGCCTGGCTCACATCCACCGCAAGATGCAACCCCGGCTCCGGCCGGGGCCGCTTCCAAGCCCGGGCCGCTGCCGCGGTATTGATCTCGTGATCCTCCCTCGCCAGCCGTGCCAGATCCTTTTCGTAGTCGTCCTTCCAGCGTTCACGGAAAACCCGCGCATTCGCGTCGTCGGTGTCTGTACGACCCGGCGTGGACTGCCCGTAATGAACAATCGTACTCGCCGGGGTATAGACCACCCGGAAGCCCGCCGCCCTTGCCCGCAGGCAAAAGTCGACATCCTCAAAACCATTACGATACCGCTCGTCCAAGCCGCCCAGCGCACGGTAAACCTCCGCCGGAATCATCACACACGCAAAGGTCACACACTGAAGCTCTCGCTCCCGCAAGACCGACGGCGATCGAGGATCGATCCCCGGGTTGAGGTGAAGCGGATTGCCGTTCTCGTCGAATCCCATCCCGTAATGCTGCACCCGCTTCCGGTCCGCATACAAATGACAGTTGCCAAGCACACCGATAGATGAATCGCGCTGAAGCACACCGGCCATACCCGATAGCCACCCCGGAGTCACCAACGTGTCGTTGTTCAGCAGGCAAAGGTAGTCTCCCTTCGCGATTCGGGCCGCCTCATTATTGTTTTCACTGTACGATCTACGGGCCTCATTCCGAAGCACCCTGAAACGCAGGTCATTTTCATACGGAGTCAAATCGGGGCGCTCGGTGCTCGCATCGTCAACGAGGATCACTTCCCACTCGATTCCATCCGAATGGTCCCGCACCGATGCAAGACAAGCCTCGGTCAATTCCCGGCAGTTGAAAAAAGGAATGATTATGGAAACAAGCGGTTGGGGTGTTTCCCCGGCTGATGCAACACCCTCGCTCATCCCTCCACCCCGCCCGGCACAAACTCCACCTGCAAGTCCGCATTGAGGTTCGCAATGCCATAAGCCCGCACATCGGAAATCGCTTCAAAGGCAATTCTCTCCGAACCGCCCATCGAAACCGGTAGATCCTTCTCGATGTTTGCAATCCCCACTCCCAGCCGGAAAGGCCCGGGACAAATGTTCAGCTCAAGCCACGCCGTCACCCGCAGCACATCCCCCGCCTGAACGGCCCGCAACGGCAGATTGGCGTTTAAGGTGCTGTAGTCATAAACCACAAACCCCATCATGGTTTTTAATTGCAAGCTAACCACCGGTTGATCCATCGCCACATGGGAAAGTATCTCCGCAACCATCCGGTACCGCTCACCTACCCGGGGATGCACCACCGCCCGACCCTCGGCATCGGTCAGTTCCATCCGCTGGATGGTCACCTTGGGTCCGGTATCCCGCTGCGGCCCTTCTCCCGACATCTCCGGTTTTCGTTGCGAGATCATGGCGAGGTACTGATCGGTCACCTGTTTGGGCGGACCCTTCGCAACCATCCGCCCCCCATCCAGCAAAATCGCCTCATCGCACAGCATCTGCACCGCGCTCAAATCGTGGGAGACAAACAATATGCTCGTCCCCGCCTTCTTCATCTGCTCGATCCGACGGTAACAGCGCGCCTGGAATCCCACATCCCCCACGGAAAGAATTTCATCCACCAGCAAAAGGGTCGGATTCACTTCAATCGCCACCGCAAACGCCAACCGCGCAAACATCCCCGAGGAATACGTCTTCACCGGTGCATCGATGTGGGAACCGATATCTGCAAATCCGATGATCTGGTCGAGCCGGGCTTCGATGTCTTTTCGCGAATACCCGTAAATCGTGCCCGACAGAATAATGTTCTCCCGCCCGGTAAAGTCGGGATTAAATCCCGCACCCAACTCGAGCAGGGCCGCGATATTCCCTTCGACCGAGATCGAACCTTCAGACGGCTGCAGCAACCCCGCCACCATCTGCATCAAAGTAGACTTTCCACTCCCGTTGCGGCCAATCACCCCGAGCACCTTGCCCGGCCCCAACTCAAACGAAACATCCCGCAACGCCCAGAAATCCGCCGCATGATGACGCACCGGAAACGGCAAAAGATACCGGAGCATGTTGCGGGTTTGCAGATGCGGATAACATTTACCCAACTGGTCAGCCCGCACCAAGGCCCGGGGCGAGGCAGGATCGCTACATGACATCGGCGAACCTCCGGCTCACGTATCGGAACCATCCGGTAACCACCACAAAAAACGAAACACTGCCCACAATTTGGAACATCCACATCCGCATATTCAAATCCATACCCTGAACGCAGGTTTCACGAATTTGAAGCACCGCACACGCCACCGGATTGAGCCACAACATCCAACGCCACGCTTCCGGAATGAACGCCGCCGGATAAATGATCGGGGTCAGAAAGAACATAATGGTCAACACCAAGCCCACCCCATGACTCAAGTCGCGAATAAAAACCCCCGTCGCGGAAACCAATAGCGACATGCTCAAGGTAAACAACAAAAACGGAATCCAAATCATCGGAAGATACAGCAACGTCCACGGAAGTCCGCCCTGGGTCACCACGATCCCCAAAAGCAGGATCGCCATGCCGATCAATGCATGAAACAAGGAGGCTCCAACCTGAACCGCCGAAAGCAAGTGCACTGGAAAAGCAATCCGCTTCACATAATTGGGAGACCGGAAGATCAATTCGGGAGAACGCGAAATCACCTCATTGAAAAAGTTGTAGGGGATCAAACCGCAAAACAACATGATCACAAAGTAGGAAGGGCCATCGTGATCCGGCCCCCAACGCATCTGGAAGAAATACCCAAACACCAGCGTGTAGGTGGCAAGCAAGGCAAGAGGGGTGATCAGCGACCACATCAATCCCAATGCCGAGCCCCGGTAGCGGGCCGCGATCTCCCGCTTGATCAACGCCAACAGCAATTCCTTGTGCTGAAGATAGGAGGTGATCAGAAACCACGAAGCCGTGGTCATTTTTCCAAGTTTACCCATGCCATCTAGTTCCACATCGCAAGTCAGGAACGGCTCTCGACATCCGCCAAGGCCAGCCAACACCACTTGTTTCTAGCAGAATCATCGAAGAACGCGCAATCCGCGAGAAAAGATTCCTCATACCCCCTCCAAGGTCCGGGTAAATGCCTTGCGCAAAGCGCCCAACCGCACATGAACCTGCTTCCCGATCCGCAAGCGATCTTCTTCCATCACCACCCCCACGTTCGTCGCCGGAATTCCTGACACCATCGCGGCAAAGACCGCGTCATGCTCCGGGGCCACACTCACGATAAACCGGGCGGTAGACTCGGAAAACAAGGCCCCGTCTTCAGAGACACCGGAACCCACGGGAAGGTCCTTGAGGGAGATCACCGCCCCAAGATCGCCCGCCAGGCAACACATCGAGAAACCAACCGCAAGCCCACCGAGCGTTGGGGCATGGCAGGACCGAAGCATCCCTTTTTGATGGGCTTCATGAACCACCTGATACAACGACCGGGCCGAAGCCGCGTCGTAGACCGGGACCGCCCCTCCCACCTGACCCGGCGCGCCGTCTTCCGCCGCCAGCATCCGGTGGTAAGCCGAAGCCCCCAACTCCTCCCGGGTCTCGCCCAGCACCCAAATGCTGTCGCCCGGCTGTTTGAACGAAAGCGTCATCGCCCGGTCCACCCGGTCGATCTTCCCGATCGCCGTGAACAAAAGGGTCGGCGGAATGGAAATCTTCCGCCCCCCGCGTACCGAATCGTTTTTCATACTGTCCTTGCCCGAGACCAGCGGAATGTCCAGAGCCGTGCAGATATCGTACAGGGCCTGGTTGGCCCGGACCAACTGGGCCATTTTGTAGGCACCGTCCGGCGTCTTTTCCGACGCCACCGGATCCGGCCAGCAAAAGTTGTCCAGTCCCGCAATCGTTCCCGGACGCCCCCCCGCGCTGAGGATCCGCCGCGCCGCTTCGTCGATCACCGCCGCCGTCATCCAGTAGGTATCAAGGTCGGAATAATAAGGATTGATCCCTTCCGCAATCACCAACCCCTCGTCGGAATCCAAACTGACCCGGCAGACCGTCGCGTCAGACGGGATATCCGCCCTCCGCCCCGAATAAGGCTTGATCACGCTGAGCCCCTTGACCTCGCCGTCGTACATCCGGCTCTTGTATTCCCGCGAACACACATCCAGCGAGGCCAAGAGTTTGGTCAAGGCCCGCGAGCGGGACCCCGGCTTCCGTTTGGCCGGTCCCTCCACCCTCGGCGGGATCCACACCGCGTTCAATTCCAATCGGGGGCATCCATCGTGAAGAAAATCCAGGGGCAGCGAACCGCACAACCGGTCCCCGTAAAACAACCGCAGCAACCCCGACGAGGTGAACGTCCCGATCACCGCCGCTTCCACCGACCGGCGACGGGCCAGACCAAGAAAAGCCTCGATCATTTCCGGGGGTACCGCAATCGACATCCGCTCCTGAGCCTCGGACAGGAAAATCTCCCACGGCTGCAACCCGTCGTATTTAAGCGGTGCCTTGGCGAGGTCGAGATCCGCCCCCCCGCTCATCTGGCACATTTCGCCAATCGAGCTGCTTAACCCTCCCGCCCCATTATCCGTCAACGTGCGATACAACCCGAGATCCCTCGCCTCCATCAAAAATTCATAAAGGGTCCGCTGGGTAATCGGATCGCCGATCTGCACCGCCTGGGCCGGGGATTCCTGCCGCAGCTCCTCCGAGGAAAACGTCGCCCCGTGAATCCCGTCCTTGCCGATCCTCCCCCCCGCCATCACCACCAAATCCCCGGGCAAAATCGACTTCTCCTGCGACGGCTTCCCCGCCACCATCACCGGAAGCCGTCCAATCGTTCCGCAAAACACCAACGGCTTACCGATGAACCGGTCGTCAAACCGCTCGAACCCCCGCACCCAGGGAATCCCGCTCTGGTTCCCCCCATCGATCACCCCGTGGTGCACCCCGTCGCGAATCCGGCGCGGGTGCATCAGCCCCTCCGGAAGCTCCCCCTCGAAAAAGGGCGAGCCCAGGCAATACCCCCAGGTGTTGAACAAAAGCTCCGCTCCAATCCCCGTGCCCATCGGATCCCGGTTCACCCCCACGATCCCCGTGATCGATCCCCCATAAGGGTCCAGCGCTGAGGGACTGTTGTGGGTCTCCGCCTTGATGACCACATGGTACCGGTCATTAAACTTCACCACCCCCGCATTGTCCGAAAACACCGAGACCAACCAATCGATCCGCTTCGCGATGTCCTTCGTCGCGGCCTGAATAAAGGTCTTGTACAAGGAGTGGTAAGTCCGGCATTCCCCCTTCTCATCCGTGTAGTGAACCGTGGCCGCGAAGATCTTGTGCTTGCAATGCTCCGACCACGTCTGGGCCAGGCACTCCAGCTCCACATCCGTCGGCCACGCCGGCAACCCCGCCGCCACCCGGCTCGCTTGCACCTCCGCCCGCCGATAATAATCCCGGATCGCCTTCATCTCCTCCAGCGACAACGAGAGAATCCCCTCCCGGCTGATCCGCATCAAATCCTCATCCGAACCGCCGAGATCAAACGTAGCCACCTCCACCGCGTGGGTGTCCCGGATCACCGGCAGGGTCGCGTCCGGAATCGACCCCCGCCACTCCGCTTCGTTGAAGATCGCCGCCGTCTGAATCAGACGGTTCGCAAGCAAATCCCAAGCCAGCCGCTCGACATCCTCTTTCCCCAACCCGCCTCCCCGGAGAAAGTATTGTGTCGACGTCGTCACCGCTTCGCCATCCGCAAGCGTTCGCTCCAACACATCCGCCACCATCGACCGGGCCGTCCGCCCAACATTGTCGGTCACCCCCGGCTTGAAGCCCACCTCGATCATCCAATCAAACCTCGGCGGAGCCAGCCGCCCCAACGCCGACCGCGAGGTCACCGGATCGGTAAACGCCTTCCGGATCATGTCCTGTTTGACCTTCGGAAGCTCCACCCCCACCCGGTACACGTCGCGGGTCCGGCAAGATTCCACCGGCAACCCAAACCACCCACGGGCCCGCTCCACCACCGACGCTCCCCGAGGATCGGACAGCGACGACTTCAAACCAACTTCGATGCGAAAACTCATAAGCCCGGCAACGCTACCGATCCTTAACGCCCTCTCCAATCACAAAAAACGGTCAGAAAGAATAACTCACTCCCACAATCAAGCTCGTCTGCGCATCCCGCTCGATCAACGGGCTGTCCTTGATCGTTTCATCAAAGAATTCCGCTCGGGCAATCCCGATGATCGTCCATGCCTCGGCCGGCGACCACACCCCGCTCACCTGGGCGAAAGGAACCCAGGACGACCCCGGATCGTAGGCCGGACGGTCTTCCCGGGCAAACCGCTCCTTCACCCCGTAAAAATAATCCGTGTACCTCTCCGACCGCCAACTCAACCCGAGTGACGGGGTAATCCCCACCTTGCCGAACCGGTACCTGCGCCCAATCGAAAGATCGACCAGGTTTCCGTTGTGAACTCCCAAGACATCCGTCTTCCACTCAAGCTGGGTTGTATACCCTCGCGCCCCCTGACGGCTTAGCGCCAAACCTGCCAGCACCGTATTGCGCTTCCGGTCCATGTCCTTCAAAAACTCGCTTTCATCGAACACCGACCCCGCAAACGAATACTGACCCACCGCGCTCAACGAAAGTCCCGGCCACCGCACCAGCGCATAACCCGCCCGGATCCCTGCCACAAAAAATCGATCCCCATAATAATTGATCACCGGGATGGGAATCCCCACCCCTTTTCCCCCTTTGTATGGACTCCGCGACGCAACCAAGCCCACGCCTACTCCCCACCGGGCGGAGGCAAGCCTTGGTAACCGCAGCTCGACATCCGTCGCCCGGTCCGCCCCCCTTAAATCCACCCGAACCTCATCAAAATCCGGGCGGCCCATCCTCGCCTCCGGCGTATTCGAAAAACCCGTCGGCTCCCTCGGCACCCCGAGGGCGTTCGCATCCAGCCGGGCATTCGAATTCACATCATGAAACACCGAAACCGCCACATCGCCCGCCGGAAGATCATGCATCCAAACCGACACCGTGCTACCCGTCGGCGCCACCGTCGCCCGCCTTAGCGGGAACCGGGGGTTCTCGAACCCTTCCCGACCTTCAAACACCGCCACCATAATCTGGCCCTCAAACGACTCAATCCCCCGGATCACAATCTCCAAGGACCTCGTTTCCCCCCTCGCCTCCGAAACGTTCCCCAGAGTCCAACCCCCGACAATCACCGCCACCAATCCACGAATAAACGTCCAAAGTTTCATAAAAAGTCCTCGCTAGCCCTAGCTATACCACACATTTCATTCATTCTCACCGCTCTTCCCAAGCTAAAGCGTTACCTATAACATTTGGTGCATATTTCCGGATCTCCGCCGAACAGATTTTGGCGCTACGGTATGTTGTCGCCATTTCGTAGCGCCCATATCCGATGGGCGCGATTAGTGTCAGAACGTTTTGGGTAATGGTATCAAAGGTAGAGCGAACCCTCTGGGTGAGCCGCTCCTTACACACACAAGCGCCCGCCCCCTAAAAATCGATTTCCAAGAAAAACGCTTGAACCGCCCACGTAAATCCGGCAACACTCCCCCCATGTTAAAGCGGTTTAATCATGGACATTGGTGGCTTTCCCTAAGCCTTTTCTTCCTGTTGGCGGGGACCACTCCCGCTCAATCCACCCGCCCCGGCTGGGGTGCCACCCCCTACGCAGATCAAGCCGGGACCGGGGTCACCTTCCGCGTCTGGGCTCCCAACGCCTCGAAAATCACCGTATTCGGTCCCTTCAACAACTGGAACACCAACGCCACCCCCCTCGTTCGTGAAATCCCCTTAACCAATGGCATTTGGTCGGTCGATGTCCCTGCCGCCCGCCCCGGACAAGAATACAAATTCTCCATCAACGACACCCAGCGCCGCCGCGACCCCCGGGCCCGCCAGGTCATCCATTCCGGCGAAGCCCCCGGCGTCATTTACGATAACCACGCCTACTACTGGCAAACCCCCGAATTCATCCCGCCCCCCCTCGAAGACCTCGTCATCTACGAACTCCACATCGGCACCTTCAATCACCCCAATCCCACCGAAAACCAGGTCGGCACCTTCTACCAGGCCATCGAACGCCTCGATGAAATCGCTCTCCTCGGCATCAACGCCATCCACCTCATGCCCGTCGCCGAATTCGCCGGCAACAACAGTTGGGGCTACAACCCCTCCGACCCCTTCGCCGTCGAAAGCGCCTACGGCGGACCCGACGCCCTCAAAGCCTTCGTCGACGCCGCCCACGCCCGCGGACTCGCCGTCATCCTCGACGTCGTCCACAACCACTACGGCCCCGACGACCTCGACAACTCCCTCTGGGAATTCGACGGTTGGGCCGGACCCCAAGGCGGCGGCATCTACTTCTACCAAACCCCCGACCGCGCCCTCACCCCCTGGGGCCCCCGGCCCAACTACGCCCACCCCCAAGTCCGCGCCTACATCCGCGACAACATCCGCATGTGGATCGAAGACTACCGCATCGACGGCTTCCGCTGGGACGCCACCCTCTACATGCGCTTCACCACCAACTTCGCCCCCATCGCCGAAGGCGAACTCCTCCTCCGCGAAATCAGCGACATGATGGCCATGGAATTCCCCGAAAAAATCCACATCGCCGAAGATCTCCTCGGCGACGAACGCCTCACCGCCCCCCTCTCCATCACCAATGGCCTCGGCTTCAACAGCCAATGGGACCGCTCCTTCCACGAAATCCTCACCGCACAGCTCATCAGCGACATCAGCCGAAATCTCCAGGTCATCGCCGGCCTCATGACCTACACCGGCGGCACCCGCCGCCTCATCTATACCGAATCCCACGACGAAGTCGGCTACCTCAACGAAGACGAAGGCGCCCGCCGCTTCACCACCGAAATCGACCCCCTCAACCCCTTCAGCTACATCGCCCGCAAAAAATCCACCATGGGCGCCGTCTTCGCCCTCACCGCCCCCGGAATCCCCATGATCTTCCAGGGCCAGGAAATGCTCGAAAACGAACTCTTCTCCACCACCGAAGGCGTAGACTGGACCAAAACCAACACCTACAGCGGCATCGTTCGCCTCTACCAGGACGCCATCGGCCTCCGCCGAAACCGCAGCGGCGTCTCTGCCGGACTCCAAGGCTCCTTCAGCTCCGCCTCCGTCACCAACGACGGCACCATGCTCCTCGTCCATCGCGGCATCCCCGGCCAGCCCCAACACGACGTCTTCATCGTCGCCAACCTCTCCACCAACTTCATCGACGGCTACTGGATCGACTTCCCCCCCGCCGACGGCACCTGGCACGTCCATTTCAACAGCGACCACGCCCACTACAGTCCCGACTTCGGATCCTGGGGCAGCACCGACGTCTTCGTCTGGCCCGACTTCCGCGGCAACCCCTACCTCGCCCCCTGGAGCGTCCTTATCCTCTCCCGTCATCCCCCGCCCCCCCTCGACTCCGACCGCGACGGCATCCCCGACACCTGGGAACTCCTCCACGGACTCGACCCCCATAACCCCCGCGACGCCTGGCTCAACCCCGACCACGACGCCTACACCCATCTCGAAGAATATCGCGCCGGAACCCACCCCAACACCTGGAACCTCCCCCGCTCCGACATCCCCTTCCTCGCCATCCCCGGCACCTTCAACGGCTGGAACACCTCCGCCGATCCCATGGTCCTCATCGCCGACCACCTCTGGCAGCGCGACCTCGTCCTCCCCGCCGGAAACCACTCCTTCAAATTCGCCGCCAACGACGGATGGGATCTCAACTGGGGCCTCGCCGACCAAGCCCGTTTCACCGCCCCCCTCACCCTCCCCCTCGCCAGCGGAGCCGAAAACATCATCGTCTCCAATCTTCCCGCCGGAACCTACCGCTTCCGCTTCGACGAAAAGCGCGCCCGCTTCACCCTCCGCCCCGTCCCCTTCCCCGACTCCGACAACGACGGCATCCCCGACGCCTGGGAACTCCTCCACGGCCTCGATCCCTTCTCCAGCCATGACGCCCACCTCATCCCCGACGGCGACCTCTACACCTACCGCGACAAATTCCATTACCGACTCACCCCCGGCACCTGGGCCCCCCCCCTCACCGACTACGCGTCCATGGGCGTCATCTTCGACTTCAACGGCTGGAATCCCTCCGCCATGAACATGCAGCAGGACACCAACGCCCACTACACCTGGTTTGTCGTTACCAACCTCTTCCGCCCTCAAGGCATCCAATTCAAATTCGCCGCCAACGGCGCCTGGGACAACAGTTGGGGCGACTGGAACCCACCCCCCGCAACCTTGCCCATGAACGGCACCGCCTACCCCCTCGCCGACAACATCCCCCTCAGCGGACCCCTCGCCGGCAACTACAAATTCACCTTCAACGAAAACACCCTCGCCTACACCGTCGAACGCCTCGACGACGGCTGGCAACCCCCCGCCTTCAACTCCATGGCCTTTTCCGCCAGCATCAACAACTGGACCATCACCCCCAACATGACCAGCAACGGCCTCCACCAATGGAGCATCACCCTCCCCCTCAACTGGAGCCAGAACATCCAATTCAAATTCGTCGCCCAAGCCGACTGGAGCCTCAACTGGGGCGCCGCCGTCACCCATCCCCACACCCTTCCCCTCACCGCCACCGCCACCTTCGATGACCCCAACATCACCCTCAACGGACCCTTCTCCGGCCTCTACACCTTCACCTTCAACACCGCCACCTACACCTACACCATCCAGCGCGACGGCCCCCTCCCTCCCGCCTACGGAACCATGGCCCTCGCCGGAACCCTCAACGGCTGGAACACCACCCCCAACATGACCCTCGACTCCGAAAACCACTGGGTCTTCGAAACCGATCTCGCCCAACCCGGCTCCCTCGCCTTCAAATTCGTCACCAGCAACAATTGGAACATTGCCAACTGGGGCGACGCCAAAACCCACCCCGTCAACAGCCCCGCCACCGGCACCGCCACCCTCAGCGGACCCGACATCACCCTTCCCGGTCCCTTCGATGGGCGCTACCGTTTCACCTTCAACGACCGCACCCGAGCCTACACCGTCACCCTCCTCCCCGGCTCCACCCTCGACCTCGGCATGAACATCCCCTCCGCCCCTGGCACCGGCCTTATCCTCACCTGGCCCGGACCCTCCCCCGCCACCTACACCATCGAGCGGGCCACCACCCTTACCCCTCCCAACTTCACCAGCATCATCACCAACCTCCCCGCCCCCCACCCCCTCAACACCTACACCACACCTCCCCCCGGCTCCGCCTCCGCCGCCTACTACCGCCTCCGCCGCAACCCCTGACCCCAAACTCCACCTTTTCCAAACTTTGGAAACGAAAAGAGCGCGGTTTTCCAAGGTTTGGAAACCAACTTGCGGGGGGTCAAATAAGGACATCAACCGAGACCCACACCGTCACCCCATAATCCGCCATCTGTAGCCGGCCACGCTGGGGCCGACCCGCGACATAACCAATCCTCAATCCACTCCCACTACCCCTTTACTCCATTCTTCGGGCTTCGATCTTCGGGCTTCTTTCGAATTTTGGGTCCTTCCTCATTCGTCATTCCTATTTCCCCTCACGAAACCGTAATCGCCTCCCGCCGCAAATCCCGCGCCGTAAACACATCCCCCAACTGCGCCCACCGCAACGCCCTCGCCCCCGTCTTGCGTTTCCGGCCGAACCTCCCCCGGTTCGCCTCAAAAACCTCCTCCACAAACGCCCGGCTGCCCAGCGCCACCCCGTCCGAGAAATACCTCACCCGGCACCGCAACACCTCCGCCCGGCTCAGCTTCCCGCCCTCCGCCAGCACCTTCTTAACCTCCTCCGCCGAAAAACCCTGCTTCGACGACGTCCTTTCCCCCTTCCCATACAAATACACACGGTACGCCTTCCCCGCCGCCCTCCAGTCCACTCCTTGCCCCAGACACTCCGCCACCAGCGCCAACCCTCCCCGCGCCACCGAACCACCCGCCACCGCTTCTCCGTACCCGCAAAACCGGTAATCCTTCGGATCCGTCACCAACCCTGCTCGCACCGGATTCAAATCGATGTACGCAGCCATCGTTGCCAACACATTCCCCCGGCCTTCCACCAGCACGCTCTTAAATCGCTCCTCCCAAAGCGTCCCCCGCCGCGCATGACGCCGGTTGTACCATTGCGTAAACCGTTGCTTCAGCGTCTTGAAAAACTCCGAAACATCCCCCATCCGGTACGTAAACGACGCCTTCAGCCGCTCCG
>DAOLCW010000045.1:0-25546 GCA_035327665.1 Kiritimatiellia bacterium | reverse complement strand
TTCTTTCCGCAATTTGGAGGGTCGAGCTCCGCGAGACCGAAGTCTCTATCGGCCATGCTTCATACCGAAAAGTTATAGGTAATGGTATAATTACATCAAGAGGTCCGCCAACGCTGTTTGACGAAACCTGAAAATCTCCAGGACATCATGATCCACAAACAATCGTCCAACCGCCCGGCCGCAAGGAGCCAGGTAATCCACTCGATCCCGGCATAAACATCCACCTTCCACCGCCTCAAAGGTATGCTCATGATACCACTCCCGGTAAGGCCCCTGAATCTGCTGGTCCACAAACCCGCGATCCGGTTCCCAAACCGGTATCAAGCTGCGCCAACGAACCGGCACACCATGCAGCTTCAAACGGTAGTCAATTATCGTGCCTTCGCCCATCGTGATCGGAAGAGGCGTCACAATCCGGAAATGAAGAAAGGACGGGGTGATCCGTTCAAGATTCACCGCATCCGAAAAGAACGGAAAGATCTCCTCAGGTCGCTTCGGCAACCATAACCTCGCGTGCAACCTACGCCTTGCCCCCGGTCCCCGCTCCAACCATACGTCATGATCCATGATTTCCGTCGTTTCTCCATCGGGCAAGAAAATCCTGCAAATCACACCACGCTTGAATTGAGCGACCTGTCATCTGCACATACTCGACCGCGCTTAACAATTCCGTGATGTGTTGCCGGATCGCACGCAGTCGCCCGTTCTCCGAACGCATCTCTAACAACTCCTGCTTCTCCACCGCGGTCATCCCCGAAGAGGGAAGAATCACAAACGATAACAAATGCTTCCCCTCATACAACCGGTCATCCGGCTCCTTACCGGTAATGCCCAACACCAGCCGCCGGTGCAATTGATAAACTTCCGTCGCCAGACGCTCATCCCAATCCCCTGCGTCATCCTCAACGTACTCCACTTCAGCAGACTCATAATGATGAAGCTCCAGCACCTGCTTGACCCGGCATCGCCTCACCCCGGTAACCAAAATATCGCTACGCCCATCCTCCTCGGTCCGCAACACCGCCGACAACCTCACCGTACACCCAACCGTTGCCATTGGCCCCCGGCATTTAAACAGGATCGCAAACTCGCCACTTCGTTGCCTCGCCTGCTCCTCCTTGCACCATGCCAACAAATCCCGATAGCGCGGTTCAAAGATGTGCAGGGGTATCACTTCCCCGGGACACGCCGCGATCGGCAACGGAAACAACGGAACAACCACCTTGCTTTGGATTTTCTCGGTCATGCACTAACCATCACCCATCTTTCCCGTTTTTCCAGTCCCCACCCTCATCCCGCTTCAATCACCACATCCCCATCACATCCTCCCATTGCCATTCTCCCCCGGAAACCCTAGGATACGCCCCTGATGAACTCCCGGCATTCCATTCCGTTCGTAGCCCTCCTTCTTTCTTTACTCATCACCCGCTTCACCCCCGCCATCGCCTCCCCCCAGGGTGGGGCCATCCTCTGGCACGCGGACAATGGCCAAAACCAGTCCCTCCTCTGGGGTCCCCACCTCTATTGGAAAACCGCCCCCGACCTCATCACCGAAGCCCACATTCTACATGGCACCTTCAACCAGGGCGGTGACATCGAACGTTACCGTGAATACCAACTTCTCTTCTCTCAAGTCTATCCCACCTTCGACGCCGGCTTCGGCTATCGCTACCTCGATCACCGAAACCGCCTTCAACGTGGATTCGTCTGGTCCTATCCCGAGGAAAAAGACGAACGAAATGCCGATATTCACGGCCCCCTCATCCGCCTTTCCACCCAAACCGGACCCGGATGGGCCGGACTCGCCCTCTACGCTCGCGCCGCATGGATGCCCTACGATTTCGGAGACTTCGACGACCTCGGATACGATGCAACCCACTGGGAAATCGACGCCGGCCTCACCTATTCCCGCCGCAACCTCACCGCTTCCGCCGGCTACCTCTATCGAAAATTCCGCAACCTGCCCGACCGCATCGTCAACGATCGCACCTTCTCACGCGACACCATGGACGGTATCCTCCTCACCCTTCGCTTTCAATTCTAGCCATGACCCTCCGCACCATCCTTGCCCTCATGACCCTTCTCCACGCTGCGACCCTCCCCGTCGCCGCCCGGACCCTGTCCCGAAACACGACCGCCTCCCCCACCCTCTCCCTCCGCATGATGGAGCTGACCCACGACGAAGTTGACTCCCGCAACCAACGCCTCCTCCGCGAAAACGGCTACCTCCTCGGCCTCGACCTCCGCTCCACCTTTAATCGAAACGGACGACCTGAACTGCACCTCCTCGGCCAGGGATTCCTCGGTGAAGTCGACTACCGGGGCCAGACCCAGCTGGGCGAACCCCTGACCTCCACCACCGAATACTTCGGTGGAGCCGTCGAAGCCGCCCTCGGAATCCCCTATACCCTTTCGAACACCCTCCGTATCACCCCTCAGGCCGGGCTCGGCGGACGCATCTGGCTCCGTCGCCTCGACAACACCGGACGCTTCGAAGGCGGTGGCTACAACGAACTCTGGACCTCCCTCTACGCCACCCTCGCCCTTCGCGCCTCCTGGCGCAAAGGCCCCCACGAATGGTTTGCTCTCACCACCCTTCGCCAACCCCTGCGCAATCGCGTCGAATACGACTTCGGCTTCCTCGACGACACCGTCAAGGTCTCCCCCGGAAAAACCACCATGGGCTCCCTCGAAGTCGGACGCCAAACCTCGCGCACCGTCCTCAGCCTCTTCCTCGAACAATGGGACTCCGGTTCCTCCGGACGAAAAACCGTTTCCGGCCTCGACATCTTCCAGTACGAAGTCGAACAGCGAATCATCGGATTCCGCTTCGGCGTGTCCCTGTAGCTCGTTTGTTGACCATTCGCTGACAACTTTTCACCCCAAATCCCCTGTTCCCCCTTGCCCCCCCGCCCTCCTTCGGGTATGAAACCCCATGTTTTCCAGCACGTTCGTCCGGGCGCGTGGTGAAACTGGCAGACACGCGAGATTTAGGTTCTCGTGCCGAAAGGCTTGGGGGTTCGAGTCCCTCCGCGCCCACCACCTCCATGTACGGCCTCTACCTTCACATCCCGTTCTGTGTTCGCAAGTGCCTCTATTGCGACTTCTACTCCCTTCCCTCCGTCCAAGGCCCCATCCCCCGACGCCTCGCTACCTACCACCTCGCCGACCAATCCTCCTTCCTCTCCGCCCTCGATATCGAGCTTTCCCTCCTCCCTCCCGGTTTTCGACCCGCCACCCTCTTCCTCGGAGGCGGAACCCCCACCGAACTCTCCGACCGCGACTTCGCTCGCCTCTTCGAAATCCTCCACCACCGCGTCGACCTCTCCGCACTCATCGAAGCCACCTGCGAATCCAACCCCGGCACCCTCACCCCCGAAAAGGCCAACATCCTCAAACAAGCCGGGATCACCCGCGTCTCCCTCGGCATTCAATCCTTCCAACCCTCCGCTCTCGAGTTTCTCGGGCGTATCCACACCCGGGACGAAGCCATCGCCGGATACCACCTCCTCCGCCGGACCGGCTTTGACAACATCAACCTCGACCTCATCTACGGAATCCCCGCGATGACCCTCGACCACCTCCGGGCCGACCTCCAAACTCTTATCGAACTCGCCCCTGATCATGCCGCATGCTACTGCCTCATCTTCGAGGACGGCACCCCCCTCGCCGAACTCCGGCGCAAAGGCTACGTGAAAGAAGTCGACGACGACACCGAGCTCGAACAATACAATCTCATCCGCGAGCGCCTCGCCCATGCAGGCTATCAACACTACGAGTTGTCCAACTTCTCCCGCCCCGGTCGCCAATGCCAACACAACCTCCTCTACTGGGGCGACGGCGAATACATCGGCTGCGGACCCTCCGCCCACTCCCATTGGAACGGCAAGCGCTGGGGCAACCTTCGTAGCCTCGACCGCTACATCGACCACCTCCACACCGGAACCTCCATCCGTGAACAAGAGGAGGCCCTCGATCCCGCCGCCAAGGCCCGGGAAACCCTCGTCTTTGCCCTCCGCCGGATCGAAGGCATTGATCCCCACGGGTTCCACCATCAGACCGGTTTCGCGCTTCACGACCTCTGCGGCCCAACCCTCGAATGGATGCAACAGGAAGGCCTCGTCGACTACCAGCCCCATCGCCTTCGTCTCACCGAACGTGGCCTTTTCCTCAGCGACGGCATCTTCGCCGAGTTGGTCTAGCAGGACCCTACAATCCCGGGTTGAAGCCAGACCCGATCCGCGTTATAGTAAATCACTGACAAAAAAACCGTCCGATCATCCGGCAGCGGGATCTGCGGAGAACAATCTTTTCACCATCAAACGACTACAGGAGTAACCCATGTCCGATTTAGGAACCATTACCCAAGCCAACTGGAGCGAAATCATTCAAGGCCCGACCCCCGTCCTCGTTGACTTCTGGGCCCCCTGGTGCGGACCCTGCCGGGCCATTGCCCCCATCCTCGAGGAATTGTCCGCCGAATACGAAGGCAAACTCACCATCGTCAAAGCCAATGTCGATGAAGAGCCCGCCCTTGCCCAGCAATTCCAAGTCCGCTCCATTCCCACCCTTCTCCTCTTCAAGGGCGGAACCGTGGCCTTCCAACAGGTCGGAGCCGCCAGCAAGGCCGCCCTCAAAGCCAAGATCGACGAAGCCATCTAATCCCACGTGCCAAAATTAGTGGTGAAAAAACAGATATATATCTGCATCTTGGCCTATTGATCTGCGATGGTGGCTCTTTTGGAGTGCGGCGGCTTGACGCCGCTTTTCTTTGCCTGTCGTATTGCCCGAAGACATCGTCAATACCCTGGGGTGCATCGTTGCGGATCTCCGCCGAACAGATTTCGGCGCTACCGTAAGTTGTCGGCATTTCGTAGCGCCCCTATCCGATGGGCGCGATTTGGGTCAGGAGGTTTTGGGTAATGGTAGAATCCAACCTCGGACACATCCGCTAAACCTGCCCCGGATCACCCCTTCGCCTTGATCGCCTTTTCCTGAAACCCAATCAACTGCGCGATTCCACCCCCCGCAAGTTTCAAAAGCTTCTGAAATTGCCCCCCCGTAAACGGCAACCCTTCTGCCGTGCTCTGAATCTCCACAAATCGCCCCCCCGAGGTCATCACCACGTTCATGTCCACATCCGCAGCAAGATCTTCCACATAGCACAAATCGAGCATCGGCCGGTTGTGAACCAACCCTACGCTGATCGCCGCAACCCCTTCCCGGATCGGATTCTCAGCCACCCGGCCTTCCTTCATCAGCCGACGGATCGCTCGTGCCACCGCCACATACGCGCCGGTGATCGATGCCGTCCGTGTCCCTCCGTCGGCCTGCAGCACATCACAGTCCACCCACAACGTCCTCGGCCCAAGCTTGTCCAAATCCACAATCGCCCGCAGCGAGCGCCCGATCAAGCGCTGAATCTCCTGGGTACGACCGCTCACCTTGCCTGACAATCCCTCCCGTCGGCATCGATCCGACGTCGAGTAAGGAAGCATCGAGTACTCTGCGGTCAGCCATCCCCCCGACGCTTTCTCCGCCCGCATCCACCGGGGCACATCCTCCTCCACGCTTACCCCGCACACCACCTGGGTATTGCCCATCGAGATCTTGACCGATCCCAGCGCCGCCGGCGCCACATCCACCTCAAAGGACACCTTCCGCAAGGCATCCAAGGTACGTCCATCCGGGCGAGCTGCGGAACGGGTCGAAGTCATGAGGCGTTTCTCCTTGTCGGCAATGACCGACGTCTTTCATGGTGCGCCCGGCAGGGGTCGAACCTGCAACCTTTGGCTTCGGAGGCCAACACTCTATCCAATTGAGCTACGGGCGCATGAGCGAAACGTGTATCTCTACGCTAAACGCGAAAAAAAGCAATGCCGTTTTGACACCACTCAACCGTTGCGCGCTTCGAAATCAGCCATGAACGCGATCAGCTTGTCCACGCCTTCCCCCGGAAACGCATTGTAGATTGAGGCCCGCATCCCGCCCACCGAGCGATGTCCCTTGAGTCCCTTCAAGCCCTGTTTCGAGGCTTCTTTGATAAACGCATCCTCCAGCTCTTCGCTCGGCAACCGGAACGTCACATTCATCGTCGACCGGTCCTCCACCGCCGCCGTGCCCCGGTAAAAACCCGTGCGGTCGATCGCTTCATACAACCGGCCCGCCTTGGCCTCATTGATCGCCTGCATCGCCGTCAATCCACCCTTGGCCAGAAGCCAACGGGTCACCAGCATGACCATGTAAATCGGAAAACACGGAGGCGTGTTGTACATCGAACCCTCCGCGTCATGAATCCGGTACTGATAGATCGCCGGAATGTCCGGGCGACCCTTCTCGATAAGCTCTTTCTGCATGATCACCACCGTCACCCCCGCCGGACCAATGTTCTTCTGGGCCCCCGCATAAATCATCCCGAAGGATGAAACATCCAGCGGACGCGACAAAATATCCGACGACATGTCCGCGATCAGCGGTGACGGCGTTTTCGGGAAACTCTTCCATTGCGAACCTTCAATCGTCTCATTCGAGGTGATGTGCGCGTAAGCCGCTCCTTCCGTCCACGTAATCTCCCCGGCCTTGGGCATCCGTGAGGGTTTCTCTTTGCTCGTGTCCGAAACCACGTTCACCGCGCCCAATCCCTTGGCCTCCTTGATCGCCTTCTTCCCCCAGGAGCCGCAATTCGTGTAGTCGGCAACCTGCCCCGCTCCCAAAAGATTCATCGGAATCATCGCAAACTGCCCGCTCGCCCCGCCGGTCAAGAATAGCACCGAATAATCATCGCCGATGTTCAGCAACTTACGAAAGTTGGTCATCGCTTCCTCGTGGACCGCCATGTACTCCTTGCCACGATGGCTCATTTCCATGATGGACATTCCGCTGCCCTGATAATCAACCAGGTCTGCCTGAGCCTGTAAAAGCACCTCTTCCGGAAGCACCGCCGGACCCGCGCTGAAGTTGTAAATCCGTGACATAATCCAAATCTCCTGGGTAAGAAAGACTCGAAACCTATCACCACCTCCGGCGAAAAACAACTACCGCCTTGGGTTCACCTCGCCGCCGGCGCATACAGCGCACCCACCGGCCTCGGCTCTCTCGCCCCGAACCGGTAGGGCGACACATCCCTCGGCAGAATCAGGGTCACCTGATCCGCTGCATTCAGCTCCACCCGCCCCTGGCGAAGATGAAAATCCACAACATGTCCCCCCCGGGAACGGTCCTCGGTGATGAAATGAAAGTGATAACCCGCCGGATGAAACGACCTGAACGACGCCGGAAAGTAATAACCCACCATGATCCCCTCCACCTCTTCCAGCCGGGACTCCATCTGCCCGGCCAATGCGGCCTCCAAACGGGGATACGGCTCTTCCTGTGCCTCCACCGAACGGGTCACCATCCACGAAAATGTCCCCCGGGTCCGGATCGCAATCGGATGCTCATCTCCTCCCCATTGCAGATTCAGCGCACCCAGGAAGCGGGTCATCGTAACATTGGACAGATCGACAAAACGATCCGCATCGAACCATGTCACCACCGCAAACGGCGAGCCCATTTCCGGAGCGACCGGCTCCACCTCGCCGGTCAAGGCGGCACGGTACATCCTGCCCCCGTCCAGAATCATTTCCCCATCCAGCCCCTCAAATGTCCCCAACCCAAAATCCCCCCACTCCAGCAGATCTCCCACCCGGACCTGAGTTCCGAACCCTCCCTCCGCCAGTCGGGCATACGATCCGGCAATCGTCACTTGATTCGGATTCAACTCCCGGTGGGTCGGCGGCGGAACCGTCTGGCACCCCACCATAAACAGCACCACTCCCGCGACCCATGCTCGAAGCAAAACCTTCATATGTCAGCGCCTTTCCCTTGTGAGGGTTCTGGAGTGTCCTCACCCTCGACCGCCATAAAATCTCCGCAGGTGTCGGTAGCCTCCACATCCTTCTTGTGATGCGAACACCACTGGCGGAATGGATTCACAATATAGTTCTTGCAGTACCGGCAAAGCGTCCGATTTTCCCCCTCGGCAAATACCTTCACCACCACCGGACGATCATCCTCCCCGAACACCGAAGGCGGTGCCGCACGCGAACGCGCGGGCGTGAGCTCCCCCTCCTCGAACACCCGCCCGCACCCCGTACAGACCACACGCTCTCCGATCCGGGTAAATCCGTCATACACCGGCTTTTTCACCACCAGCCTATCGCGGCGGCAATCCGGACAATAACGTTCTGCATCAAACAAACTCATCACGCTTGCATTTCCAACCACTTGATTTTCATGTGAACGATCAACCTCGGTACGATGCCACCTTGTGATCAAGCGGGCAAGGTGGTATTCCGTACTCGCCATGTCGACGTCACCCTTCTCCACCCTTGCTCTTCCCGCCGCCGCGGTCGAAAACCTTACCCGGCTCGGCATGGAACACATGACCCCGATCCAGGCCGCCGCCCTTCCCGCCGTCCTCGCCGGTTCAGACGTCATTGGGGAAGCGGATACCGGCAGCGGGAAAACCCTCGTCTTCGCTCTCGGACTTCTTCAACAACTCGATCTCGCACGGAAAATCCCCCAGGGCATCGTCCTCTGTCCTACCCGGGAACTCGCCCGCCAAATCGCCACGGAAATCCGCCGCTTCGGCCGCTACCTGCCCAACCTCACCGTAACCTTGCTCGTCGGCGGGGAATCCATCACCCGCCAGCGGCAAACCCTCAAACATGGCGCTCATCTCGTGGTGGGAACCCCGGGACGGGTCAAAGATCTTCTCGGGAAAGACGCCCTCGATCTCGCCCACATCCGGACCGCCGTTCTCGATGAAGCCGACCGTATGCTCGAAATGGGCTTCATCGAGGACATCACTGCCATCCTCGCCACCCTCCCGCCCTCCCGACAGACCCTTCTCTTCTCTGCGACCTTCCCCGATTCCCTCCGGGACGCTACCGCGCCGTTTCTCCGCCACCCCGAACTCATCCGCGCCAGTCACCCCTCCGCCCATCCTGACATCGAACACCGGATCATCTCCGTGGAGCCAGGTGCCCAAGCCGACACACTTCATCATTTGTTGCTTCAACTCCGCCCTGCCGCCGCTCTGATCTTCGCCAATACTATTCAAACCGTAATCGAGACCCGTGAATCGCTCTGCCAACACCGGATCGCCGCCGCCGCTCTCCATGGCGATATGCCTCAGCATCTCCGCACCGAAATCATCATCCAGTTCCAGCATCGAAGCTGCCCATATCTCGTCGCCACGGATGTGGCCGCCCGGGGCCTCGACATCACCGACCTTCCCCTCGTCATCCAGATCGACCTCCCCCGCCAACTCGACACCTACCTTCATCGGGCCGGCCGCACCGGACGCGCCGGAGCCAAGGGCGCCTCCATCTCCTTCTGCCCCCGCCCCGACCACCCCATCCTTGCCCCCCTCGCTGCCGACCTGGGTCGCCCCCTCAAACTCGAACCCCCGCCCCGTCCCCCTGCCACCCCCCGCAACCTGCCGCCTCCGGAAATCCGCACCCTTCGCCTCGCCGGAGGCCGGAAGGACAAATTGCGGGCCGGCGAAATGCTCGGGGCGCTCACCGGGGATGGCGGCCTCGCCGGAACCGAGGTCGGTGCCATCACCTTGCTCGATCATGCCACCTACATCGCGATCAACCGCCGCGCCTCATCCCGTTTATCCCTTGATCGAGGTGCCCTCCGTATCAAAGGCAGGCGCCTCCGCGCCACCTGGCTTTAAGTCACGGGTAGTCAGGATAACCCAGCGCATCGCGATACGCGCCAAACGCATCCATCCGTTCCGTATAAACATCACGGACCAGTGGAGAGATCCGCGCCGGACGCGGTGAAATCGCCGCCACATCCAACCTCCCCGCTTCAAGCCCCAGAAACGAGGCAAGGCGCGACAAGGTCGCTTCAGGACAATACAAAACATCCTCGTACTTCACCACACAGCGTTGCCCTGCGGGAAAGCGATCCACCGTCTCCAAATAATGGCGGCAACCTTCCGCCAAATGATTCAGGATGAATTCCACCGCATCCTTCGTATGCATGTACAGTCGGTGGTGCATCCGCTGCATCGGGTCGTTCATGATCTCCCGGTAGCGCGGATTAAGTCGCATCAAATAAGGATTTTCCTTCTCATACACCGAGGTCCACGAGGTCACGTGTGACTGCAGCACCGCCAGAGGGTGGCGATGGTTAAACACATACAAAGCCCCCGGATAAAGCCCCAACACCCCGGCCAGGTTCCCGTAAAACTCGTTGGGCTCCTTCAACAGCAACCGGCGACGCTCTCCCGCCAGTGACCGCTTCTTTTTCAACAAATCCTGAAATGCGCCGGCATGTTCCTCCGTCAACCTTGGCACAAAAAGATCATAGCCCGGAAGTAGAAATCCGTATTCCTCCGGCAGATTCACATCTACCCGAACATGATCCAGACCCCGCGTCTCCCCCACATCCTCCCGCAACGCCGACTGAAGCCCCGCCTTCGCCTCCGCTTCCCGGCCCGCCGCCCGGTTGGACAGCAATTCCCCATAATGGATCACCTCATACGCAGAAACAAAATCGAACGCTCCCGTCTGGGCAAGCAAGTTGTGGAGAAACGTCGTTCCCGAACGATGACTCCCCATGATGAAAATCAACTGCTCCGGATAATCCCGGCAGGCGTTTAACAAGGTTTGTTCGTCCAGCGTAGTCATCGGCATCTAAAAGAAGCATCCCGGATGGAGAGCCATCCGGGATGCGTCATGTTCATCGTTTAGAAAAACTCCACGATCAGGGAACGACCATCGTGTCGCGGGTGTCCTGCACCCGCCCTTGACCACCCCGGCGAATGTAGATTTCCGTCCGGCGGTTGCGCTGCATGTTCTCCTCGGTATCGTTGGGGGCAATCGGCCGGTCAAACCCGTAGCCCACCGACTCCAGACGCGAACGGGAAATCCCGCCTACATCCGCAAGATAGTCCAGCACCGCACGCGCCCGGCGCTCGGAAAGGCGGATGTTGTAATCGCGCTTCGAGGTCGGACGCCGGTCCGCATGGCCTTCCACCCGCGCCGTCGCCGTCGGATCGCGCTGAAGCACCTTCGCCACCACATCCAGTTCCTCAAAGTATTGCGGGCGAAGGATCGCCTTGTCGTAATCAAACTCGATGTTCAGGCGAAACACTTGGAGATCGTCGGAAGGATCGAGCGGATCAGTCCCGTCTTCAATCACTTCATGCCCGTCATACACCCCGCCTCCATCCGTATCCGGATTCAGCGGGTCGGTTCCATAGATAAGAATTTCCGCCCCATCACTCAGCCCGTCGAAATCCGTGTCCGGATTCAGAGGATCGGTTCCATAGATGCGAACTTCTTCGTAGTCGGTCAACCCATCCCCATCCGTGTCCGGATTGAATGGATTGGTGCCCAACTCGATCTCTTCCCAATCGTAGAGACCGTCGCCATCGCTATCGAGGTCACCCCCCGCCACGGCAAAGCGAGGAGGAATCGCCGTGCCAAACCGGTAGTTTACGCCAAGGAAAAACAATCCGTAAAACTCGGAATCGCTGCCCGCAAACATCAACCGGGCATCACCACGGACCGACCACGCATCATTAAAGTGATAGAACACACCAAGACCCGCATCCACCCCAAGGTGATCCGTCCCTTTTTCAATCGCGTCGGAGAAACGAAGCCACGAGACCCCCACCGCCGCATACGGATCCCACCGCAAATTCTGGGTGTTGCGGAGATGAAGCAATCCGCTCAAACTCAAACGGAACGCCGAGGTGCTGTCATCCAGCATAAAACGCCCCTCTTCAAGTTCCTTGTTGTCCACCGATGGATAAAGGTCGAGACCGCCCTCCAGCGAAAAGAACTTGTTGAAATCATACCCGAGACGAAGGCCAAGACCGAAAGAATCATCAACCGGTTTGTCCCCTTCAATCTCCAGATAGCTCAAGCCCACCCCGAAATACCAAGGCGCATCCGCGAACAAATCCCGCTCGGCTTGGGCCTGAACCCCGCCCGCCAACCCAAAGCAAAGTGCAACCCCCGTCAACCAACCGCTCAATCGAAAACGAAACATACAAATCCTCCAACATTCAAAGGTGTAACAACAGCCCGACATCCTACGGAATCACCAACGAATAGCAATCGAAATTCCCACACCCCTGACCCGATTTCGGTAGCCTCCCCTCCTCTTGACTTGGTAACGTAAATCGAAATCCCGCTTCCCCCGCTCCTGACCTCGAGGTCCAACCGACATGCTCATCCAACCACGGAACTGCCGGCTTTGCCTGATCATCCTCCTGCTCAGCATCTGCGGCCCATGCCCGGGCTTTTCCGATTCCTCCCCCCTCGGAGTCACCGCATCCGGCTCCGGGGTGGAGATTCGGGTCTGGGCCCCCGAAGCCGAATCCGTGGAACTCATCGGCGATTTCAACGGGTGGCGCGCCCGCCCCCGCGATGCCCTCCGCAAACTTCCCGGCGCCGGAATCTGGTCCCTCAACCTGCCGACCCGGCCCCGCGGCGCCTATCGCTTCCTCATCAACGGCACCCTCGAACGACGCGACCCTTACGGCCGGATGGTCTCCCCCGATGAGCGAAGTTCCGTCTTCTACGACCCCGAAGCCTACCGGTGGAGATCTCGCCCCCCCGCTCCCTTCCCCCTCGATGACCTCGTCATCTACGAACTACACATCGGCACCTTCCACGATCCCAACCCCCGCAATCGCCAACCCGCCACCTTCACCGACGCCATCGCCCGCCTCGACTACCTCGCCGAACTCGGCATCAACGTCATCTGCCTCCTGCCCGTCAACGAATTCAAGGGCCGACATAGCTGGGGCTACAATCCCTCCGACCTTTTCGCCGTGGAACAAGCCTACGGCGGACCCGACGGCCTCAAAGCCTTCATCGACGCCGCCCACCAGCGCGGACTCTCCGTCCACCTCGACATCGTTCACAACCACTACGGCCCGGAAAACCTCGACCTTCTTCATTTCGACGGCGGCGCCCGCCGCTACTTCTACGAAGGCGACAGCGGAATCGCCATCACCCCATGGGGCCCCCGTGTCAACTTCGCCGACCCCATGGTCCGCCGCTTCGTCCGCGACAACGTCATGTTCTGGATCGACGAATACCGCATGGATGGCTTCCGCTGGGACTCCACCGTCAACATCCGCGCCTGGGACGATGGCCGCCAACCCATCCCCGAAGGCCAGGCCATGCTCGACGACATCCATCTCGAACTCCAGCGCCTTCATCCCCGCGTCATCAGCATCGCCGAAGACTCCCTCGACATCGGACCCTTCCACGCCTCCTGGCAATACGACTTCCACCACGCCGTCATGCCTGTACTCGCCGCCCCCAGCGATGCCGACCGCTCCATCTCCCGCCTCGCCGACGCCCTCTATCACCGAACCCGAATGCCCCGCGTCATCTACACCGACAACCACGACGAAGCCGGCCAACTCAACCGCCAAACCCGGATCGTCAACGACATCGACCCGCAAAACCCCACCAGCGATAAAGCCCGCCGCCTCTCCGGCCTCGCCTCCGTCATCACCCTCACCGCCCCCGGCATTCCCCTCCTCTTCATGGGCAACGAATTCCTCGAAACCGGACCCTTCCACGACGACCGCCCCCTCGACTGGACCAAAGCCCGCCGCAATGCCGGACACGTTCGCCTCCACCGCGACCTCATCCGCCTCCGTCGCAACCTCGATGGAAGAAGCCCCGCCCTTCGCGGCCACGGACTCGACATCCTCACCGCTTACTCCCAACCCAACCTCCTCGCCTACACCCGCTGGAACGACACCGCACCCGCCGACCTCATCCTCGTGGCCATGAACCTGTCCAGCCAAACCCTTTCCGGAGCCACCATCAACCTCCCCCATGGCGGCACGTGGCGACCCGTCTTCCACTCCGACGCCGCCGAGTATGGCGGAACCACGCGCGGTAACCGCGAACCCCTCGTTTCTGCCACCCCGCCTCGCCCGACCTCGCTCCCCGAAATCCCTCCCTATTCCGCCCTCATCTACCACCAACGCGTCGCCGACGCCTCCCCGCGCTCCGCCCCATCCACACCACCTCCACAATCCGCGCGCCCCCCCTTTACCCTCCACGCCGCCATCCACCTCATCGCCCACCGCTCCGGCCAACCCGCCGATCCCCTCCCCATGACCCTGATCGCCGACAACCAATGGCGCTTTCGCGGACCCGTCTTTTGGGACACCGGCGACACCCTCCTCCTCGAGGCCTCCCCCATGAACGTCCGTTGGGGAAGCCCCGGCACCTATTTCCTGCCCACCAGCCTCACCCGCGGCGCTCCCCCCTTTCCCCTTCCCGAACCATGGACCGGCGACGTCGAAATCCTCTTTGACGAAAAGACCCTCGCCATCCAACTCCAACCCACCACCACCCCCGAGCCCATCACCGCCCTCCGCGACTGGAAAACCCTTCAAGGCTCCGTCATCCGCGCCACCCTGATTTCTGCCGACCCCCAAGCCGTCATCCTCGAACGTCCCAATGGCCGGCGCATCCGGCTCCCCCTCGACCAACTTGATCCCCAAGAAGTCAAAGCCCTCCAAAGCCAGCGCCACACCCCCTGACCTCCGCCCTTTTCCAAGGCCCACCTTTCCCCTTGCAATCCCTTCCCCACCATGATTTATTCGCCTGTCCGAATAAACAGATAAAGGCATTCCATGAGAACATCCCGAGAACCCCTCCTTCGCTCCCTCCTTAACCAGCGCATCCTCATCATCGACGGCGCCATGGGCACGATGATCCAGAAGCACAAGCTCGACGAAGCCGCCTACCGGGGCGAACGCTTCAAGGACTGGCCTCACGACGTCAAGGGCAACAACGACCTCCTCGCCATCACCCAGCCCCACATCATCCTCGACATCCACCGCCAATACCTCGACGCCGGCGCCGATATCCTCGAAACCAACACCTTCAACGCCCAGTCCATCTCCCTCGCCGACTACCACATGGAGGACCTCGCCTACGAACTCAACGTCGCCGGCGCCTCCCTCGCCCGCCAGGCCGCCGATGAATTCGAAGCCAAAACGCCCGGCAAACCCCGCTTCGTCGCCGGCGTCCTCGGCCCCACCAACCGCACCGCCACCATCTCCCCCGACGTCAACAACCCCGGCTTCCGCAACGTCACCTTCGACCAGCTCGTCACGGCCTACACCGAATCCATCCGTGGCCTCCTCGATGGCGGCGCCGACATCCTCCTCGTCGAAACCATCTTCGACACCCTCAACGCAAAGGCCGCCCTCTTCGCCGTCGAAAAATTCTTCGCCGACCACCGCGTCCGCTACCCCGTCATGATTTCCGGCACCATCACCGACGCCAGCGGCCGCACCCTCACCGGCCAAACCCCCGAAGCCTTCTGGTATTCCGTCATGCATACCCGGCCCCTCAGCGTCGGCTTCAACTGCGCCCTCGGCGCCAAGGACCTCAAACCCCACATCGAGGAAGTCGCCACCGTCGCCGACGTTTTCATCAGCGCCCACCCCAACGCCGGACTCCCCAACGAATTCGGCCTCTATGACGAAACCCCCGAAGACATGGCCAAAGTCCTCGACACCTTCCTCCAGGACGGCCTCCTCAATATGGTCGGCGGCTGCTGCGGGACCACCCCCGCCCACATCAAAGCCATCGCCGACATGGCCGCCCGCCACCAGCCCCGCCCCATCCCCGACGTCACCCCCACCCTCCGCCTCAGCGGCCTCGAACCCTTCGTCCAGCGCCCCGAAACCAACTTCATCAACATCGGCGAACGCTGCAACGTCACCGGCTCCCGCCGCTTCCTCCGCCTCATCAAAGAAGGCAAGTTCGACGAAGCCCTCGACGTCGCCCGCGAACAGGTCGAAAACGGCGCCCAGCTCCTTGACATCAACATGGACGAAGGCCTCCTCGAGTCCGCCGAGGCCATGACCACCTTCCTCAACCTCATCGCCGCCGAACCCGACATCTCCAAAGTCCCCCTCGTCATCGACTCCTCCAAATGGTCCGTCATCGAAGCCGGACTCAAATGCGTCCAAGGCAAACCCATCGTCAACTCGATCAGCATGAAGGAAGGCGAGGAACCCTTCCTCGAACAGGCCCGCCTCGCCCGCCGCTACGGCGCCGCCGTCATCGTCATGGCCTTCGACACCCACGGCCAGGCCGACACCATCGAACGCCGCGTCCAAATCTGCAAACGCTCCTACGACCTCCTCATCGAGAAAGCTGACTTTCCTCCCCAGGACATCATCTTCGATCCCAACATCTTCGCCATCGGCACCGGCATCGAGGAACACGCCAACTACGGCGTCGATTTCATCGAAGCCACCCGTCTCATCAAACAAGCCTGCCCCCACGCCGGCATCAGCGGCGGCGTCAGTAACGTCTCCTTCTCCTTCCGCGGCAACGAACCCATCCGCGAAGCCATCCACTCCGTCTTCCTCTACTACGCGATCCAGAACGGCATGGACATGGGCATCGTCAACGCCGGCCAGCTCGCCGTCTATGAAGACATCCCCCCCGACCTCAAGGAACGCGTCGAAGATCTCGTTCTCAACCGCCGCCCCGACGCCACCGAACGCCTCCTCGAAGTCGCCGACCAATACGCCGGCAAAGGCAAGGCCCGCGTCGAGGACAACGCCTGGCGCGACCTCCCCGTCAACGAACGCCTCGCCCACGCCCTCATCAAAGGCATCACCGACTACATCGACCACGACGTCGAGGAAGCCCGCCAACAGACCCGGCACCCTCTCGAAGTCATCGAAGGTCCCCTCATGAGCGGCATGAACATCGTCGGCGACCTCTTCGGCTCCGGCAAGATGTTCCTCCCCCAGGTCGTCAAAAGCGCCCGCGTCATGAAAAAGGCCGTCGCCTACCTCGAACCCTTCTTCGACGCCGCCCGCAAAGAGGGCGAATCCTCCTCCAAGGGCCGCATCCTCATGGCCACCGTCAAAGGCGATGTCCACGACATCGGCAAAAACATCGTCGGCGTCGTTCTCCAATGCAACGGCTACGAAGTCATCGACCTCGGCGTCATGCAACCCTGCGACAAAATCCTCAAGACCGCCCGCGAAAAGAACTGTCAGATCATCGGCCTCAGCGGCCTCATCACCCCCTCCCTCGACGAAATGGTCCACGTCGCCACCGAAATGAAACGCGAAGACTTCACCCTTCCCCTCCTCATCGGCGGCGCCACCACCTCCAAAGTCCACACCGCCGTCAAAATCGCCCCCCAATACCAGGAACCCGTCGTCTACGTCCCCGACGCCTCCCGCGTCGTCGGCGTGGTCAGCAAACTCCTCAGCGAAACCAATCGCCCCGACTACCTCCGCGAACTCCACGCCGAATACGACCAGGTCCGCGAACTCCAGGCCGCCAAGCGCGGACGCGAAAAATGGCTGTCCATCCAACAGGCCCGCGCCAACCGCTTCCCCACCGACTGGTCCGCCTACACCCCGCCCCAACCCACCTTCCTCGGACTCAAGGCCCTCAAAAACTATCCCCTCGAACGCCTCGCCGAACGCATCGACTGGACCCCCTTCTTCGCCACCTGGGAAATCGCCGGACTCTACCCCGAAATCTTCGACGACGAACGCGTCGGCTCCGAAGCCCGCAAGCTCTTCGCCGACGCCCAGGCCATGCTCAAGCAGATGATCGATCGCCGCATGGTCCAGGCCAACGCCGTCTTCGGTTTCTTCCCCGCCAACAGCATCGGCGACGACGTCGAAATCTACACCGATGACACCCGGACCCACGTCCGCGCCACCATCCATTTCCTCCGCCAGCAGATGGACAAGCAAACCAAGACCCCCAACCTTTGCCTCGCCGACTTCATCGCCCCCAAGGACACCGGCATCCCCGACTACATCGGCGGCTTCGCTGTCACCGCCGGCCACGGCATCGACCCCCACCTCGAAGCCTACGAGCGCGATCACGACGACTACCGCTCCATCATGCTCAAGGCCCTCGCCGACCGGTGCGCCGAAGCCTTCGCCGAACACCTCCACGAGCGCGTCCGCCGCGAATTCTGGGGCTACGCCGCCGACGAAAACATGACCAACCACGACCTCATCCTCGAAAAATATCGTGGTGTCCGACCCGCCCCCGGCTACCCCGCCTGCCCCGACCACACCGAAAAAGGTCTCCTCTTTGAACTCCTCAAAGCTCCCGAACAGGCGGGCATCACCTTGACCGAAAGCTACGCCATGCATCCCGGCGCCGCCGTCAGCGGCTACTACTTTTCCCACCCCGGCTCCACCTACTTCGGCATCGGCCGCATCAACAAGGATCAAGTCGAGGACTACGCCGCCCGCAAAGGCGACTCCCTCCAACACACCGAAAAATGGCTCGCCCCCATTTTGGGGTATTGATCACCGAGATGATAAATACGCCTCGAGGTCAGACTTTATTCCCGGCAATTTGTGCACGATTACATCCGCAACAATGGATGCATCAATTCCGAAGTATTGGTGCGACAAAACATCTCGTAATCCGGTAATTTTACGCCATTCAACCCTCGGCATGTTGATGCGGGCACTTTCTGGGATACCCTTGGCTGCTTCGCCCAAGACTTCGAGATTTCGGATGACAGCATCCAGTGTGCGGGGATCCTCGATTCGATCAGCAATAAAGCCATCCGTATAGGACTCAATACGCAGAAGCGCGGTCAGCATATCCTCGATCAAAACCGCAGGATCACGCGGCATAACGAACCTCATCAAGAATATGTTTGCGTAGACGAGGTTTCAACGCACCTTCCATAACAAGATCCACGCGGCGGCCAAAAACCTCTTCAAGAAGAAATTTCAAATCCATGTAATGATCAAACGACGGGCTTTCAAATGTAACCAGCACATCGACATCGCTATCCGGTCGCTGCGTCCCTGTTACCCACGACCCAAACAATCCAATTTGCACAACACCATAGTCAGAGCGCAAACGTCCCTTATGGCTCTTTAGCCACTCCAGCATGAAATCAAGATGATCGGTCTTAACCATCACTCCCATCTAAAGGAAATCAACGCGTCACGTCGAGCAGGTTCTCGCAACCAAATTGAGCGCCGCCGTCAGCGGGTAGATGCTCGCAACCTCCGGCCCATCCGTGATTTCATGCGCGAATTCACCTACCCGATTGGATTCGTTGTGCATGCCGGAGAAGAACCCCGGCTCATTGACGACAAAATCATTGGCATGCCTTTTCGTTATTTGTAACGGCCCGGCATGACCCCCACAAAACCGGTTACCGTTTCCGCCGGGCACATCGACCACGTCCTGATTGCGATTCAGGTCGAGATCAGGTATCTGTCGTTGGTTCGAATTCGAGATGAAACGTGACAATGCCAATTCCGGAAACGACATCCTCGTCTTTATCAGCGGTCGGGGAGCCACCTGCGAAGAATGCGCCCACACCGATGAGGCAGAACGAACTCCATACCCGCTACGAAACCCTTGTCATCAGCCCCAAGGATCATCTCCTCCGGGAGACCGGGTAAACCGAAATCACGCGAAGATTTGAACCTCCCCACCCCTGAACTCCCCTTGACCTTCACCCTGAACCACGGCCATTCTTCGCGCCGTGATTTCCGTCTTCCAACTCGAAAAACTCGACGCCTGGGCCCGCGCCCATGCCCTGCCCGAACACCGCCTCAAACGCTTCCGCATCGCGTTCTTTAAAAAAGGCGCGCCCCTTGCTGCCTGCATGGAGGAAATTCCTGAACCCATCCGGGATGCTTTCGCCTCCTCGATTGATCTCGGCGACCTCCGCCTTGCCTTCCGCCAGAACTCGTCCCAGGACGGAGCCTCCAAACTCACCTTCCTCACCCACGATGGCCACCCCTTTGAAGCCGTGATCCTTCGCGTCGCCAGCGGCCGGACCAGCCTCTGCATCTCCTCTCAAGCCGGATGCGCCGCCAACTGCGCCTTCTGCGCCACCGGCAAACTCGGACTTGCCCGCGATCTTACCCCCGCCGAAATCCTCGGTCAGGTCATCGCCGCCAAACGCATCCTCCATCAGGAAGGACGCCTCCTTCGCAACGTCGTGTTTATGGGGATGGGCGAACCCTTTCACAACGAGAAGAACGTCTACGCGGCCATCGACCTCCTTCGCGATGTCCGGGGTTTCTACCTATCCGACCGCCACATCATGGTCTCCACGGTGGGAATGGTCGCCGCCATCGCCCGATTTCAGCAAAGGTACCCTGCGGTCCGTCTCGCCCTCAGTCTCCACTCGGCCCGGCAAGACCTTCGCCGCCAACTCATGCCGGCGGCCAAATCCCAAACCCTCGACAAGTTGCGGGGGGTTCTCCCTCCTGCACACGCCCCCTACCCCATGATGATCGAGGTCCTCCTTCTTGAAGGCGTCAACGACTCCGACTCCGACATCGACGCGCTCATCGACTACTTGCGGGGGGTCAATGCCCACATCAACCTCATCCAATTCAATCCCTTCCCCGGAACCGAATTCCGTCCCGTTCATCGAACCGTTCGTGAACGAACCGCCGCCATCCTCCGCCGCGCCGGATTCAAAGTCACCCTCCGCCGCTCCTTGGGCGACGACATCGCCGCCGCCTGCGGCCAACTCGCCGCCGCCTCGTAACCGGACTCGCGTCGATGGATCAAATCACCAAAGCCGGCTCCTCCACCTCCGCCTGACTCGAAACAACCTTACCCGAAGATCTGTCCCAAAAACGCCATCGCAGTGAACACAGCCGTATCCGCCCCGCGCCAGATCATCGTAAACGCCGGAGTCATCCACACCACGAGGATCAGCATCCAGGAAACATTCCCGAGATGCTCATCCGGAATTCGACCCATTCCCGGTATCCACGCGGCATACACCTTCCATCCATCCAGCATGGGAATCGGCAACATGTTGAACAGGAACAACACCATGTTGGCCCGCGCTGCCAACAAAAGAACGCCGATCGCCGCTTCTGCGGTGGGCGCCCACGAGGCAAGCGCGGTGGCGAGAAGCACCGAAATCGCCGCGAGGGCAAGATTCGACAACGGCCCGGCAAACGCTACCCATGCCCCGTCCCGCCGCCCCCGCAAGGCCTCCGGACGTATCGGCACCGACCCCCAGGCGATGCCCACCAGCAACAGCACCACCAGGGACACCGGCCCCATTTGAACCAGCGGATTCAGCGTCAAATGACCCGCCCGCGCCGCCGTGTCGTCGCCCAGCCGTAGCGCAGTAATCGCGTGAGCGTATTCATGCACACAAATCGAAAAGACGATCACCGTCACCCACGACAGGTACATCGCGGGATTGCTGAACAGGTACTCGAAAAACAAGCCCATCGCGTCAATCCCGCTCGAGGTTCTTGGTCCGCCCAATCACATAAAAAGGACGCTTCTTCACTTCCTCGTAGATTCGTCCAATGTATTCCCCCAGCACCCCAAGGGTGATCAACTGAATCCCACCGAGCATAAGAATGGCGGTCAGCGTTGATGCCCACCCGAGGATCGCCTCCCCGGTTACCCATTTTTTGTGAAGGACCCGGATGATGTAGGCGAAGGAAAAAAATGCCACCATAACCCCCGACAAGGTTATCAGCCGGATCGGCACGAAGGAAAAGGATATGATCCCGTCCATAGCCAGCTTGATCAAGCCCAACACCCGCACCCGGGACGTATCGGCGAATCGGGCATCCCGCTGCACCTTGACCCCCGCCTGAACGAAACCTGCATAAGCCCGCAAACCCGGAAAGTACCGGTTTCGCTCGGGCATGGACTTCAACACCGTAACCACCCGGCGGTCCAGCAAACAGAAAATCCCTGCATCCAATGGCTGGCGGATTCCCGACATCTTTTGAATCACTTTGTAAAACAACTTGAAAGCCGCACGCATCGGCAGGGATTCCCGGCGCGAACTCCGCACCGCATACACCACCTCGTTGCCCTTTCGCCATTCCGCGATAAACTCCGGAATCGCCTCCGGCCGGTCCTGCAAATCGCCGTCCATCAGAACCACGGCATCCCCGGAGGCATGGTCGATCCCCGCCGAAAGCGCTGGCTGATGCCCGAAATTCCGCGACAAGTGAATAACCCGGAACCTCGAATCATCCTCCGCAAACTGATCCAACCGCTCTGCCGAACCATCGTGGGATCCATCGTCCACAAAGATTACTTCGGCATCGAGATCCAACCCATTGAGGGTCGTCACCAAACGCTGGCGCAACTCGTCGAGCGCGGCCCGCTCATTGTAAACAGGAATCACCACCGAAAGCCGGCGCGCGTCTCCCCTGTCGGAGGGTGGGTTGACCTCCCCGCTCATGATCCCTCCCTCACATCGCGAAGAATCGTCTCAAATAACCCGGGAAGTTCATCCATCGATGCCACCCGGTAATCCGGAGGTGGCTCGCAGGCTCGGTCCCCAACCATGATGGTCTGGCAGCCCGCCAACCGTCCCGCCACAATATCTTTGGCATTGTCGCCAATCATCCACGAATCCGGCAACGAAAGATCGTGGTCGCGAGCCGCATCCAACAACATCCCTGGATTCGGCTTTCGGTTGGGATGATCATCGGTCGTCGCAGAACACACATAGATCCCGGTCAACGTCAGTCCCTCGCCCTTCACATGATCGACAAGATTGCCATGGATCAGCTCCAGAACCTCCACAGGAGGCTTGCCCGAAGCTACCCCTTTTTGATTGGTCACAATCACCGCTTCATACCCCAGGCGCCGGGCCATCCGCAACGACTCCACAAATCCCGGAAGAATGTGAAACGCCTCCGGGGTCTCTACATAACGGGTAACCGGAGCCTGATTGACGACTCCATCCCGATCAAAAAAAATACAAGGTTTGCTCATGGCCGGCTGATAAGGGCGGATCTCCGTTTTAGTGCAAAAGGGCTCGCAGAGCTCGCCCCTCCAGCAAAAAAACATATCCGCTTGATGGAGGGCGGAGCTCTGCGACGCCGCATTCGGGACTCGGTACATGAAATCGGAGATGCGCCTGGTTGACAAGCCTTGAGAATCTAGTGATTGCCAAGCCCTTCGTCAAACCCCACAATCAGACCATGCCCAAATCCTTCACCACCACGCACAAAGTCCGGCTCGACGATACCGACGCCGCGGGTGTGGTGTTTTATGCCCGGCTTTTCGTGTTTGCCCACCATGCCTACGAGGCCCTCCTCGAACATATTCACACCCCCATTCGCGATCTCATCAAGGCGGGAACCCTGCATCTTCCCATCGTCCATGCCGAAGCGGACATCTTCGCTCCCATTCGACTCGGCGACAAACTCGACCTGAACTTTACCCTTGAACGAATCGGTCGAACCTCCTTCACCACCCGAACCGACCTGTTTCTTCCCGGCCAAATTTCCGCCGCACGAGTCACCCTGGTCCATGTCGCCCTCGACCCGAAATCCGGAAGCAAAATCGAATTGCCGGAAAGCTTGCGAAACCGACTCGCCCCTTTTGATGCGGCAAATCCTCCGCCCTAGCAAACTCCGGCAAGTTCCCGACACAAGCCAACCGTTCCGGATCGATTCCCCGAAGACCGCCTTATACCATTACCTATAACTTGCCGGTATGGAGACCGGGCGGCGCTGATCACGTCACATCGAACGCGCCTCCGCGCTTTATTACGCTTATCCCTGTCTGGAGATACGGATACTGGAGGTAGGGCGAGGCGTCTCGCCGAGCCGCAACTGGGCCTGGAGCGACCGGAACTAGTCTTCCCCCCGCTCCCCGAACAAAGGCCCATCGATCCCCATGCCATCTTGTTTCCCCGTCCCCGCGCGAAGGCCTCGCAACCACATAAGATCATGGACCGCCGACGGAGCGAGATCGGCCCACTCTTTAGACAGCGCTGCGGTAGCCGCCTCGGAGTTCATCTCGTACAGAATCCGCAGGATCTGTCGTTGCTGGCGAGCCGACGTTGCCCGCTCCAATCCCTCTTCAAGTGCGGGAAGGACCGCTTCACCCGAACCGACCAATGCCCACGCAGCCGCATTCCGCACCGTGGCATAAGGATCGTCCAGAGCGTCCACCAACGCTGGGGCCGCCGTAGTCGCTCCGAGTGTCCGCAGTGCATTCGCAGTCACAATCCGAATCCGCTCATTGGTACTCGACAAATAAGGAATCAAATCCGGCGCCGCAGATTCAACCCGCCACTGACCCAAGGCACGTATCGCCCCACCCCGGGTCGCCTCGTCCTCCAGACGCTCCATCAGCACATCCACCTCATCGCGGGCCGGAAGCAGGCTGAGCATAAACGTGGCCAACCGGCGGGTTTCCTCGCGTTCACCTCTCGCCGCTTCCGCCAAAACCGGGAACACCGCGTCCGGATCCGCTTCCATCACCAGCTCCAGCGCAAGCACCTGAAGCCCGATGTTCGGGATATGAATTCTCCCGAGGATCTCCCCAAAAAGTTCCGGCATCCGGTCCCGGATCTCCGCTCGCGCCACCGCCTTTTCCTCACGCCGCTCCTCGGTGTTTCCATACCGGGTGGCCCGCACCAGCAATGCCTCCACCTCCTCCGCCACCCCCACCGGTCCCATCCATGCCGCGAGAAGAAAAATCACCCACCCCTTCATCGTTCCCCCTCCCCCGGCGACCAGATCACCCCATGCAACGGACGAAGCAATCCCCTCCGCCCCTCCAAAGGGGCGGTAAACACATTGGGCCCCTCCAAATCGACCAGCAGCGAGATGCTTCCATACTCCCGGAACCCCCCAATATTTCCAACCCCCTGGGTCGCCTCCGGCTGGCGACCAAAATAAGCATCCCGCCCCGACCGGTCCAACAGCAGAGCCACCGCATTGTTTAAAGCCCGGCCCTGGCTGTGGTGGTCGGCCACGTAGGTGTCGTCTCCCGCGTGATCGATCAGAATCCCCACCGCATAGTCATGGGCCGCCCCTTGGACCAGGGTATGCCCAGTGTACTGATCATCCCCACCGAGGTCGGCCAGCAACCCGCCGGCAAGATGAATGCCCGCCCCCTGTCCATACTGGTGCATGGTGTAGGTATCGTGCCCGCCTCCATCGATCAGCACTCCGATACTGTAATAGTAACCAACCCCCTGCCCATAAATGTCGGCCACATACCGGTCATTGCCCCCGAGGTCGATCAACGCTCCGATCCCGCCCCCCGTCCAGGGCCGTGACCCGATCGAAAACCCCTGGGCCAGCGACAGAAAACGATCCTGGTGCCGCTCATGATCCGGCTTGCCCCGGCCTGCGAGGTACACATCATTCCCCCCCCGGTCCACCAACAACCCGATCCCCCCAGGACCGCTTGCTCCCTGTCCGAACCACCCGAGATCATACAACGAGTCCCCCCCTTCATTGATCAACCCGGCCACCCCCGCCACCGCCGCCCCTTGACCAAACGCTCGAACCCGGAACCGGTCGTCGCCCCGACCGCTTTCCACCCAGGCATAACCACCCACCGCCGCCGCCAGACCGGTGCCATCCAACCGGCCTTCGTTCCCTCCCCCGCCTCTCAAGAACACCACCGACGCCCCCCATACCGCAGGCCCCCGTCCGAACCCCGCCCCCCCCACCAACCCGGCGTTTCCCCCCCAATCAAAAAACACTTAAAAAAACGGG
>DAOLCW010000044.1:0-25562 GCA_035327665.1 Kiritimatiellia bacterium | reverse complement strand
GGGGGGAGGGGGGGGGGGGGGGGGGTGGGGGCGGTCGCACAGGCCGAGGAAGCGGTGGGCGGAGGGGGCGTGGCAGGCGACGGATTCCATAAGGGTCCGCGCGAAGTGGAGGTAGTTGCGGGCGGCGATGGTGAAGATGGCGGTGCGGGGAGTGTCGGGCATGGCGGGGGAGAGGAGAGTGTTCAGTGTTCAGATGTTCAGGGGTTCAGGGAAGATGAGGGATGAGGGATGAAAGGTGAAAGCTGAGGTGGGAGGATGAGGAGGGGATGGAGGGCGTGTTTAGGGGGTTGGGGTTTCAGGGAGGGTGAGCCCGTGTTCGTCGAGGAGTTGCATGAAGAGGTTGGTTTCGATGTGGGGATGGTTGCGGAGGGCTTCTTCGATGCCGGGTCCGAGGCGACCTTCGGGGATTTCGGTGGGGGGGGCGAGGTCGGGATTTTCGGAGAGGAAGCGTTCGATGCCGGGTCCGCGTCCGGTGACAACGAGGTCGGCGAGGTCGGCGAATTCAGGGTGTTGCTGGAGGAGGGCTTCGATGCCGGGTCCGCGTCCGGTGATAGGTTCGAGGGGAGGCTGGAGCGGGAACTTGATGAGGCCGTCGGCTTCGGCGTTGGGGAATTCGCGAAGGAAGCGCTCGATGGCTTCGCCCCGATAGAGTTCGGGATGGGTGGTGTAGGCGGGAGGGAGGATGATGGCGTTGGGGTCGTCGGCGAGGGAAAGTTCGCAGGTGTGTTCGCCGCGCTGGAGGATGACGCGCTCGGCCTGGTAGTCGGCGGAGAGGAGGGTGAGGCCGGCGAAGGTTTCGCCGACGGCGAGGATGGCGCTGTCGGCGGAGGAGGCGTCGACAATGCCGACGCGGATGCCGTCTTCAAGCTGGATGAGTGCAGAGACGCGGAGGTGTTCGCCGAGGCAGGGGGCGAGGTCGGCGGAGGCGGAGAGGGGGAGGAGGAGGGAGAAGGTTAGGTTGAGGAGGAGGGCGGGAAGGAGAAGGAAGGATGGGCGAGGAGTGGTAGGCATGATGGGGATGGGGGGATTAGGGATGAGGGATGAGGGATGAGGGATGAAAGCTGAAAGCTGAGGGTGGGGAGGAGGAGAGAGGAGGGGTGAGGGATGAAAGCTGAAAGCTGAGGGTGGGGAGGAGGAAAGAGGAGGGGTGAGGGATGAAAGCTTAGGGTGGGGATGGAGGGAGTGTTCAGGGGTTCAGTGTTCAGTAAGGATGTCACTTCTTTGTCATGAGCTTTGTCGGCAACTTTGTTGATCAAGCTTCCGCCGGAGGCGGACAGGCAGCGACTACGTTTGGGTTGCGGGCAATCACTTGCGTTTGGAGGGAGTGTTGAGGATTTTGGGGTGGCTGACAAGAGGGAAGGAAGGGGAGGGAAATGACGAATGACGAAAGACCCAATGACGAAAGACCCAATGACGAAGGAAGGAGGAGTGGCGAAGGACAGAGGTTGAGTGGTTTGTGTGTGGTGGAGGGCGTTATGGGTGGATGGAGGGGCGAGGGGAAGAGATTTGAGTGTAGGAGTAGGTGTACGAGTATGGGGGGATTAAGAGTAAGAGGGAAGAGGAGTGGAGGGAGAGTAAGATTAAGATTAAGATTAAGAATTAAGACTAAGATGAAGAGGGGGGAGGGTCTTTCCAGGTGCTTTCGATAAGGACGCAGCGGGTGACTTCGGGGATGCCGGTTTCCTGCCGGTGGATTTGGCCGATCAATTGTTCGGCAGCCACGGCGCCGATGACGGGATTGTTCTGGTCCATGCCGGGCAGGGGTCGCCAGGTTTGGTTGCAGTCGAGGGTGAAGCAGTCGGTATGGATGCCTTGTTGATGGAGCCACTGCTGTGGCCACTCGTTGATGCAGATGATGGCATCGGGGGCATTTTTTTCGACCCAGGCTTGCAGGGCGTCTTGATCGTTTGCGGCGACGGTCAGGACGGGAAGGCTTGTCCGGCCCGGATAGGCGAGTTCGCATCCTTTCTGAAACCCGCCGGAGAACCGGAGTTCGACGTAGTGATCCAATCCACGCCAGAGGACGAGGCCGGGACGGAGGGCGCCGCGGGCAGCGATGCGTTTTACGGTTTCGAGGGCGGTGTTGTACTGGTCGTTGCAGACAAAGTTCAGAGGTGGATCAACCATCCGGTTGCCGACGACGAGGCAGGAGAAGGGTTCGCAGAGGGTATGCACGGATTTTGGGAGGTGGGTCATGCCGGAGGAGTTCATGATGAGCAGGCCGCGAATGGAGCGGGCGTGAAGAATCTCCGCAAGTTGGTGGATGGACCGGTTGGGATCGTGGGCCCAGAAGCGATCGATGCGGTAGCCGAGTTCCCAGGCCCGGCGTTCGGCATGGCTGGCCCAGGTCTGGGCGGCTCCGCACCGATCGAGGACGGTGGGATCGGGGGCGATGTTGATCATGGCGAGGGTGGCCTGGTAGTCCTGCTGGCCTCGCTGACTTAACTCGGCCATGAGATGGGAGACGACGGGATTCTGCCGGTAGCCCAGAGAGGTCGCAATGGTTTCGATTTCGGCGCGGGTATCCGCGGCGACCCGCCGATCCCCGCGGAGAGCGAGGGCTACGGTGGATTTGCTGTAGCCTGCTTGGGCGGCGATTTGCCGTATGGTGACGCGTTTTTCTTGCATTTGGACTGTCCAGTAAGGTTTGCCTGATCAAATGATCAGGATCGCTCTATGTTTGTGTCAACGATAACCGCGTTTTCGAGGAGATCCAACTCATGCAGATGAAGAAACAGTGTAACATGGCCGCCTGGTTGCGAGGGTGGATTCTACTCGTGGTGGTTTGTCCGTGGTGGAGTTGGGCGAACATCGGGAATGCCTGGCACAGTCCATGGGATGCCCAGCCCGGCCTCGACTGGATGCGCGAACCGGTGTTTGCCTATTACCCCGAGCATGGGTTGCGGTTGTATACAGGGAATCAGTTCCAGGGGAGCGGGGGTACGCCGGGAGCGCAGATCGAGGCGGGCAGCGCGGTATTCTATCGTATTCAAGGAACCGGGCCATGGTTATCGGCTCCGCTGACGTTCCACAGTTCCTCGGGGAACGATGAACTTTTTGTGGCCACTCTCCCGCCCAACTTGGGGGTGGCGGGCCAGACGGTTGAATATTATTTCCGGATCGCCTACCTGGACCGCGATACCACGTATGTGCACGTGAGCAGCGTGAACGAGTCGGCAACGACACGGGAAGAATCCACCGCCCGGTCGAGTCCGTTCCGTATTTTGATACACCGGACGCCGCCGCCTGCTCATCCGTCGCCGGCTGATTGGCGCGACATGAACATCTATCAAATCTTTACCGACCGGTTTTACGATGGGGATCCCTCGAACAACACGCTTTCTCCCTCGGCGTTCAACCCGACCCATCCGACCCGGGTGCATGGGGGCGATTTCCGGGGGATCGAAAAGAAGCTCGATTACATCAAGGCGCTAGGGGCAAATGCGATTTGGATTTCGCCGATCGTGCTTAATGTGGGAAATGGTTCGTACCATGGCTATCACGCGTACGATTTTTACACGCTGGCCCCGCACTGGGGAACGATGGACGACTTGCGAAGCATGGTGGCGAGCGCCCACGCACGGGGGATCTATGTGTTGCTGGACATCGTATGCAATCACGGCGGGAATTTGATTGGCAGTTCGGATCCGGCGTTTAATACGACGTTCAGTCTCGAAGGGTATCCATTGCGTTGGAACAATACGAATGTTCGTTACCCGCCCCCGTTTCACCGGCTGAGCCATTACCATAACCATGGAACCATCGGCGGGCAGTGGTTTGATCCGCCCCAGATACTGGGGGAGTTTCCGGGCGGGCTCGATGACTTGCGGACGAGTTCGGATTATGTCCGGCGGCACATGGTGGAAATCTACCGGTTCTGGATGGAGCAGGGGAACTTTGACGGGTTCCGGATCGACACGGTCAAGCATGTCGAGTTGGGTTTCTGGCAGCACTTCAATCCGGCGATCCGGGCCCATGCGGCGGCCTACGGGAAAACGAACTTTTTTCAATTAGGGGAGGTGTACGACGGGGGCCAGGCCAAACTTGGCTCTTACACCGGGACCCAGGCGGGGGGAGCGTATGCGAATGACTCGGTCTTCGATTTTTCGTTGTATTTCCGGGTGAACAGTATTTTTGCCCAGGCGAATGGGAATACGGCGCAGATCGAGGAGCATTATCAAGGGGTGGCCCAGCATTATCATCCGGATGCGCAGATGCGGCTGGTCACGTTCATCGACAACCACGATGTGCACCGGTTTATGCATTCGCAGAATGCCAACAACAACACCGGTCGCCTGCATGTCGCGACGTCGTTCCTTTATACTTCGCGGGGCATCCCCAGCCTGTATTACGGCACGGAGCAGAATTTCAACGGGGGGGAAGATCCTCAGAACCGTGAAAACATGTTTGACGGTCAATTCCCCTCGGGAGGGCCATCGACCGGGGACCGGTTCAATATGACCGAGCCCACGTTTTTGCACATCGCCCAGTTGAATAATTTCCGGCGGCTGTATCCTTCGTTGAGGCGGGGGGCTCATCTGAACCGTTGGGCGACGCATAACGGTCCGGGGCTGTTTGCGTATGCCCGGGTGCTGGAGGGGGAGGAGATTCTCGTGGTGTTTAACACCGCGTCGGATTCGCGGACCATGGATGCCCGCCCAACCTCCTACGCGTCCGGAACGGTGCTGGTGAATTTGTTTAACCCGGTTGAGACGATCACGGTGGGTTCGTCGGGGATTCCTCCGATCACGGTGCCGGGTACCGACGCCAAGATGTTTATTGCTCAATCCCGCTGGCAGCCCTTGGATCCGGTGGTGGTCCGGCAGCAACCGGCGCACGCAGCCACGGGAGTTTCGGCGACGGGCTCGCTTCAGTTTGAGTTCAGCAAGCCGATGGACGCGGCGAGCGTGGAGGCGGCCTTCGAGATCCGTCCGCACCGGTCGGGTTCGTTTGTGTGGTCGGCGGATCAACGCACGCTTACATTTACACCGCATGGGCCGGGGTTTGCCGCGTTTACCCGGTATGATGTGCGCATCGACTCCGGTGCGTTGGATGAGGTGGACGGGCTATCGATGCATGGCGGGTTTGAGACGTTTCTGGTTACCGGGGACAATGTGTTTGTGGATGTGGAGGCGCCGTCGGTGGTGATTGTGCACCCTTCGGCGGGCGAGGTTTTGTCCGGCTTTATGACGGTGTCGGGAACGGCGAGCGATAACGTTGCGGTGAGCGAGGTTCAGCTTCGGGTCGGGGATGGCGCGTGGATTACTGCGACGGGTACCGATTCATGGAGCGGCGATTTGGATACGCGGTGGTTGCGCAACGGCAACCAGGCAGTGGGGGTGCGGGCGTTCGATGGTGCGGGGAATGTTTCCGAGATCGTGGAGGTGGAGGTTCGCCTGTTCAATGTTCCTTCTGCTTACGAGGCGAGGATCAGCGCGGGAAATCCGAGCACGGTGATCGATTGCGAGGGACGGACCTGGCTGGCTGACCAAGCGTATACGATGGGTTCCTTCGGGTATGTGGGCGGGACGGCGGGGAATATCGCAAATTCCATTGTGGGAATCTGCGGTGAGGCGCAGTCGTTGTACCAGCGGGAGCGCTACGGGGCGAACGGCAGTGCGTTCAGCTACCGGTTCGATTGTCCGCCGGGCGAGTACGAGATTACGTTGTTGCAGGCGGAAAACTGGGTGAGCGGGCCGAATCAGCGTTTGTTTGACGTTCGCATTCAGGATGAAACGGTTGTGGAGAACAAAGATATTTTTGCCCTGGCGGGGGGTCAGGCGATCCCTTTGAACATGGTGTACACGCTGCCGGTGGAGGAGGGGCCGTTGTGGATTCATTTTGAGCCGAAGGTTCAGAATCCTCGGGTTGCGGGGATTTCGGTGCGGCGGCTCGGTGATCTCGATACGAGTGGGGATGGGCTGCCGGATTGGTGGATGTTGGGGCACTTTGACACGGTGGTGGGAGGCGCGGCGGATTTAACGCGGGCGGAGGACGACTACGATGGCGATGGCATGACAAACTGGCAGGAGTTTATCGCGGGGACCTCGCCGCGGGATCCGGAGTCGGTGTTGAGGTTGCGCGGGATGGGCAGCGCCGGGGGGCTGGGGTTCGAGTCAGTTTCGGGTCGGCGCTACCGGGTGCAGTCATCGACGAGCTTGATTCAACCGAATTGGATTCAGATCGGGGATCCGCTGGTGGGAGCGGGGGGCATGGTGGAGTTTCATGCTGTGGATTTGGATCAACAAAATTACTTCCGCGTACAGGCGGAACAGCCGTAGAGCGGTGATGGAACCGATGAAGCTGCTGATGGCTTTAGCGTCTTTCAGAGCGAGATATTGCGAAAAAGCTTTCGTGTTTTATCCGGGCACGCTTTGTCCTGCGTAGCTTTTTCGAAGCGGGATGGGCCCGGCCGTCCCCGTCCGCCTTCGTGCGCTACGGCGGGACAAATCGTGGGCGGCTACAGCATGGGTTGCGGCTGACATCTGAATCAGGGGATTCGGAGCAGTTGGGGCAGGGCGTCGAAATGTTGATCGCGCGTGTAGAGGGGGAGGTTGTGTTGCTGGGAGAGTGCGGCGATCCAGAGGTCGTTGGTGGGGATGGGGGTTCCTTGGGCGCGCAATTGGGCGAACAGGCGGGCATAGTGATAGAGCGTCTGTTCGTCGGGGAAGAGAATGGCCACGCGAGGCCGATTGAGGAATTGATTGAGGATGCGTTCGTTTTGCCGGGCGAGACGGCCACAGGCAAAGCCGGCCCGCAATTCTGCGATGACGGGAAATGGCATCCAGATTTTTTCTGCGGAACGCATCACCTTCACCGCCTCATCGACTCCATCGCAGAAGTCGCGGTATCGATTGGTGTCGAGGGCCACGTTCATTGCCATAGTTCCTCGTCCACGGCGTCTTGGGCCTCCATGGCTTGGTCGAAGGCGGGATCGTTGACCCAGGTGCCAACGAGGTCATCGAGGTCGTGATAGACAGGCGGTTCGTCCTCCAGTCCTAATCCCTGACTCAAGGCTTGTACGGCAACGGCGTTTAAGCTGGATCTGTATCGGGCTGATCGCTCGCGCAAGCATTGGTCAACCCGGGGAGGGATGTTGCGAAGGGTGTATTGAAACTTTTTGGTTTTCATGGTGTAGGCATCATCTATATTCAGTGCAGGCATGTCAAGCATGCACAAGTTGGTTTCACTACTGGTCAGAGGCTTGAAGCCTTTTCCACATTGGGCATGTGAGCGCACTGCCCGGTTCGATTGAGGGATAGAGTAGGAGGATTACGATTATTAAAAAGAGGGGGAGGGGAGGAGGCCGGCTTGTTGGAAGGCGCGTTGGGCGCCGGGGTGGAGGGGGGAGGTGAGGCCGTTGAGGAGGTCGGAGGGCTGGAGGTTGGCGAGGGCGGGATGGGTCTGGCGGAAGGTGTCGAAGTGGGTAAGGACTTCGTGGACGACGGCGTAGATGACGTGGTCGGGGACGTCGGAGGAGGTGATGAGGGTGGTGGCGACGCCAATGGAGGGGACGTCTTCCTGGTTTGCGGCCATGGGGTAGAGGTCGATGGGAAGGGTGGCGGGAGTGTAGTAGGGGAAGGCGGCGACAAGGTCTTGGGAGGGGATGGGGAGGAAGCGCATGGTGCGTCGTCCGGAGGTGGCTTCGCTGATGGCGCCGTTGGGATGGCCGACGGTATAGAAGAAGCCGTCGAGGCGGTTGTCTTGAACGAGTCGGGGGGCTTCGGCGGCGGAGAGGGCTTCGGGTCGAAGGTCGGACTGGGGGTCGAGTCCGGCGGCGCGGAGGACGTCGAGGGCATTGGCACGGTTTCCGGAGCCGGGATTGCCAAGGTTAATGTGTCGGCCACGGAGGTCGGCGAGGTCGCGGATGCCGGTGTCGTCGGCGACCATGAGGGTGACGATTTCGGGATGAAGGGCGAGGACGGAGCGAAGGGTGGCGATGGGTTGGCCATCCCAGGGACCGAGGCCATTCCAGGCTTGGTGGTGAAGGTCGGCCTGGGCCATGCCGAGGTCGATTTGGCCGGAGGCGACGGCGTTGAGGTTGAAGATGGATCCGCCGGTGGATTCGACGGACATGCGAACGGCGTGGTCGCGGTTTTGGTTGACGAGGCGGGCGATGGCTCCGCCGACGGGGTAGTAGACGCCGGTGACGCCGCCGGTGCCGATGGTGGCAAAGTGGGTTCCGGTGGAGGAGCCACCGCAAGCGGCAAGGAAGGTGGCGGCGAAGAGGAAGGCGAGGATGCGGATGGGGGTTTTCATGAGGCCTCCTAGGAATGGGTGATGGGCAACGAATGTACTTTTTGACCCTACTTGTGGTGGGGGGATATGGCAACCTTTTGGGGTTTGAGAATGTGTTGCGAGATGGTGATTACGACAGGAAATTTCCTTTGATAGGTTGTGGTGTTGATGTCTGGAGTCTTCGCTCCTTCGGAGCTTCGGCACGGCAGGCTCGTGTTGTTGGTTTCTTTTACCTTCGCTTCGAGAAGCGAAGGACAAAGCGGCGTCAAGCCGCCGCACTCCAAAAGGTTGCGGAAGACTTCAGGGGGCGATGAAGGATGGCATCATCGACTCGTTCTCTTTTTTGGGGAGGGGGCGAGATGCGAGGTTTGGAGGTTTTGGATGAAGCGGGAGGTGATGGTTTCGGTGATGGGTTTGATGCCTCGCCCGGCGTAGGCGGGGTGATGCTGGAGGGAGCCGTCGAGCCAGAGGGCGACGAGGCCGTGGACGGTGCTCCAGGCGAAGAGGACGTCGTTCATGACGCGGGGGGAGGGTTCGCCGGTTTCGCGGTGAATGTCCTGCATGGCCTGAATAAGGCGCTGGAAGCTTTTCATGCGGTTGCTTTCGGGGGGAGGAGGTTCGCCGCCGGTGAGCTCGGGGCGGAACATGATGCGGAAGAAGTGGGGATGCCGGACGCCGAAGGCGACGTAGTGGCGGCCAAGGGAAAGGAGGCGTTGGGTGGGATCGGGATCGGGAAGGGAGCGTTCGGCGCGTTCCATGACGCGTTCGAGGCGGAGGAAGGCTTCTTCGGCGACGGCGTCGAGGAGGGCGGCTTTGTTGGGGAAGTGATGGTAGGGGGCGGTTTGGGAGACGCCGACCTCCTTGGCGATGCGACGGAGGCTGACGGCATCGAGGCCCTCTTGGCCGGCGATGCGGGCGGTGGCCTCGATCAGGGCTTTTCTGAGGCGGCCATGGTGGTATGCCGGAGGGGATGATGCGGGGGTGGGTTTTCGCGATTTCATCTTGACGGTGTAAAGATTAGGGGAGAGGATGACGGATGTCAATATGAAGAAAAGTCGTGCAGTTTATTTAGGTGTGGCGTTGGCGGGGCTTGCCCTGGCGGAACCGTCGCGGGGCGGGGAGGGACGGGTCGTGACGCTGGAGGAGGCGGTGGCGCGAGGGCGGGAGCGGTCGCTGGGGGTGGCGTCGGCGCGGTTGGAGTTTGGGGTGGCGGGGGAGTCAGTGCGGATGGTGCGGGCGCAGGTGTATCCGTCGCTGGATGTGAATGCGCGGTATACGCGGATGGACGAGGTGGAGTCGGTGTCGTTTCCGGGCGGGGAGTCGTTTGGAGGGGGGCGGGAGGCGTGGTGGGGGTCGGTGGGGGTGGAGCAGTTGCTTTATTCGGGAGGAAGTGTGCGGGCGGCGTTGCGGATTGCCACGAATTTTATGGCGGCGGCCCGGTATGAGGTGGAGATGGCGGAGGCGGGGTTGATCCGGGAGATTACGCGGTCGTTTTACCATTTGCTCTATTTGGAGGAGGAGGTCGCGGTGGCGCGGGAGTCGTATGGGCAGTTGGAGGCGTTGGTGCGGGAGTCGGAGGCGAAACGGGCGTCGGGCGTGTTGTCGGAGTTTGAAGGGTTAAGCGCGCAGGTGGCGCTGGCGAATGAGCGGCCACGGGTGGCGGCGGCGGAGAACCGACGGGCGGTGGCTCGGTTGGCGTTCCGGGATTTGATCCGGCTGGAGCGGGATGATTTTGAGTTGCAGGGAAGGCTGGAGAGCGCAGGGGAGGCGGGAGCGTTGGGGGATCTTTTGGAGCGGAGTCTGGATCAGCGTCCGGAGGTTCTGGCGGCGCGTTCGGCGATTCTGATCGCGAAGGATGACGAAGCGATTACCCGGGGGGGGAGTTTGCCGGAGATCCGGGCGTTTGCTTCGTATGAGGGGAATGATCCGAGCCAGCGGAATGTGTTTTCGGAGGGGTGGGAGTGGGGGTGGATGGCGGGGGTGCGGGTGAGTTGGAGTCTGTGGGACGGCGGGTACCGGCGGGCGGAGGGACGGGCGAAGGCGTTGCATACGGCGCAGGCGCGGCTGGGGTTGGAGGAGGTGGAGTTGGGGGTTCGGCTGGAGGTGGAGTCGGCATGGCGGGGGTATGAGGATGCGCGATTGGTCGCGGAGGGCACGGGGGACGCGGTGGCGCTGGCGGAGCGGGCGATGGAGATTGCCCGGGTGCGGTTTGAGCAGGGGCTTTCGACGTATCTAGAGTTTACGGACAGCAATTTGGCGTTGAGCCAGGCGAGGTTGAATCATGCGCAGGCGCTGGTGTTGGTTCAGCAGGCGCTGGCGGATTTGGCATTTGCGACGGGCGATACGGCGGCGTGGCTGCGGCAGGAGAGTGAGTGATGAAGCGAATAGCGATTTCAAAACCGAGGCGTTCGAGTGTGGTGATTTGGACGTTGATCGGGGTGTTGCTGGTGATGGTGGTGCTTTCGATGGTGTTGCGCCGGGCTCCGGAGGCGATGGCGGAGGTGGAGGAGCGAACGTATCCGGTGCGGGTGATGCGGGTGGAGCGTTCGGGGGTGGAGGATGTGCTGGAGTTGCCGGGCCGGGTGGAGCCGAAGGTGCAGGCGCAGTTGGCGACGGAGAAGCCGGGGCGGATCACGGAGTTGTTGGTCCGGCAGGGGGATGAGGTGTCGAAGGGGCAGGTGTTGCTTCGTTTGAATGATCAGGTGTGGAGAAATGTGCTGGCTCAAGCGGAGATTGAGCTGCGGGAAGCGAAGCGGGATTATTCGCGGTGGGTGGAACTGAGCCGGGCGGGGGCGGTTTCGACGAGCGATCTGGATACGGCGCGGGCGAGGTTGGACCGGGCGGAGGTGCAAGTGCTGGAGGCGCTGGAGCATGTGCGGCAATGCGAGGTGGTGAGTCCGGGAAAGGGAATCATCAATGCGCGGTATGTGGAGGTGGGGGAGCATGTGCCGGAGGGTGGGGCGGTGTTTGAGTTGGTGGTCGTTGACCCGGTAAAGGTGTCGGTGGATTTGCCGGAACGGGCGGCGGGGGCGGTACGGCCGGGTGACCGGTTGGCGTTTCGGGCGGGTCCGGCAGGGGGCGAGGGGTTTGAGGCGGAGGTAACGTTTGTGGCGGCGGTGGCCTCGTCCTTGAACAACAGTTTCCGGGTGGAGGGGGAGGCGCCGAATCCGGAGGGGCGGTTGAAGCCGGGAATGATCGCGACGGTGCGGGTGCCGCGTGGGGAGGCGCGGGAGGTGGTGTCGGTTCCGCTGGCGAGTGTGATCCCGCGCAAGGGGGAGCATTTTGTGTTTGTAGAGCGGGAGGGGCGGGCGGTACGGCGGCTGGTGAGGCTGGACCGGATCACGGGGGACCGGGCGGTGCTGGCATCGGGATTGGAGGAAGGGGAGGGTTTGATTGTGGAGGGTCACCGGGGGTTGGCGGACGGGGTGCGGGTGGAGCGGGTGACGGAGGGGGAGGGTTAGAGCGATGGTGATCTCGAATCTAGCGATCACGTTTCGCACGGCGGTGTTCGTGTTGATCGCGGTGCTGGTGGTGGCGGGGGTGATCAGCTACCGGACGCTGCCGAGAGAGGGCAGCCCGGATATCACGATTCCGTTTATCTTCGTGACCGCGCTTTATGAAGGAACGGCTCCGGAGGATATGGAGAAGCTGGTGACGATTCCGTTGGAACGGCAGTTTAACGATGTGGAGAACATCAAGACGATCCGGTCGACGACGGCGGAGGGGGTGACGTCGATCCAGATCGAATTTTTGTCGGGGCAGGATATTGATGTGGCCCAGCAAAAGGTGAAGGACAAGATCGATCTGGCGTGGCCGGACCTTCCCCAGGATCTGGATCAACCGATCGTGCAGGCGTTTAATTTCAGCACGGACTTTCCGATTTTTATCTTTGCCCTGCACGGGGATCGCTTGGACCGGCTGACCACGGTGGCGGAGGATTTGCAGGAGCGGATTGAGGTGGTGAACGGGGTGCGGCAGGCGACGCTTTCGGGGACGCGGGAGCGGGAGGTCCGGGTGGAGTTGGATCTGCCGAGGTTGATTGCGTTCGATATTCCGATCGAGTTGGTGATGCAGCGGATTGCCGAGGAGAACAAGACGGTTTCGGCGGGGAATCTGGAGGTGCGGGGGGACCGGTTTCAGGTGCGGGTGCCGGGGGAGGTGAAGCTGGCCACGGATTTGCGGGAGATTCCGTTGGTGTTCCGGGACCAGCGGCCGGTGTTTCTGCGGGATGTGGCGGAGGTGATGGACACGTACAAGGACGTGACATCGATTTCGCGGTTGAACGGGGAGCCGAGCGTGTCGATCGAGGTGCGGAAGCGGAACCGGGAAAACACGGTGCAGTTGATCCGGGAGATCAAGGCGGAGATCGAAGGGTTCGGGCTGCCGCCGGATTTGCAGATTACCTACGTGCTGGATATGTCGGAGTACGTGGACATGATGATCTCGGAGCTGGAGAACAACATTTTCACGGGGTTTCTGCTGGTGGTGTCGGTGTTGTTTTTGTTCATGGGATTCCGGAACAGTTTGTTTGTGGGGATGGCGATTCCGATGTCGATGTTGATCGCGTTTTCACTGATCAACCTTCAGGGGACGACGCTCAATATGATTGTGTTGTTCAGCCTGGTGCTGGCGTTGGGGATGCTGGTGGACAATGCGATTGTGATCGTGGAGAACATTTACCGGTTGCGGACGACGGGGTTGTCGCGGATCGAGGCGGCGCGGCGGGGGGCGGGGGATGTGGCGTGGCCGGTGATTACGTCGACGATCACGACGTGCCTGGCGTTTGCGCCGTTGTTGTTCTGGCCGGATATCATGGGTCAGTTTATGTCGTTTCTGCCCCTGACGTTGATCCTGACGTTGTCGGCGTCGTTGTTTGTGGCGATTGTGATCAATCCGGCGGTGTGTTCGGCGTTCATTGCGCGGGGCAAGCAGCGGGAGGGGTTGGATGAGTTGGGGATCGTGGACAATGGATTCACGCGGGGGTATGAGCGGGTGCTACGGGCGGCGAATCATCACCGGGTGGCGGTGCTGTTCATGGCGTTTCTGTTTTTGTTCGCGAGCGTGGAGTTTTATATTCACTTCGGGAAGGGGGTGGAGCTGTTTCCGGAGGTGGATCCGCGGAATGCATCGATACAGGTGAAACTTCCGCAGGGGACGTCGATCGAGCGAACGGATGGGGTGTTGCAGGAGATCGAGAGGTTGTTGCCGGAGTACGGGGAGATCAAATTCTTTCTGGCCACGGTGGGTGAGTCGGGGGATATGGGCATGGCAGGCGGAGGGAAGGCCACGCATATGGGGCAGATCTTTATCGAGTTCGTGCCGTACGAGGAGCGGGAGCGTTCGTCGATGGCGGTGATCGAGGACATCCGGACGCGCTTGCCGAGGGTGCCGGGGGCGGAGATCACGATCGACAAGCAGGAGGAGGGTCCGCCGACGGGAGCGCCGGTTTCGGTTGAACTTTCGGGGGAGGATTTCGACACGCTGGCCGAGCTGGCGGGCCGGGTGATCCGGGCGATCGAAACGGTGCCGGGTTTGGTGGATGTGCAAAGCGATTTTGAGGAGGCGTTGCCGGAGCTTCAGTTCCGGGTGGACCGGTCACGGGCGGCGGCGTTGGGGCTGGACACGAGGGCGATCGGGAATTTCCTGCGGGCGGCGGTGTATGGGTTGGAGGCGAGCAAGTTTCGTCCGGACGAGGATGAGTTCGATATCACGGTGAGGTTGCCGGAGCACCAGCGGAATACCACGGATTTGCTGGACCGGATTTTTATCCCCACGCCGGGAGGGACCTCGGTGCCGCTGACGTCGCTGGGGGAGGTGGTGTATGAGGGGGGGCGGGGCGCGATTACCCGGAAGGACCGGAAGCGGATGATCACGGTGACGGGGAGCAATCAGGGACGGGGGGTGGACCAGATCATTGCGGAGGTGATTCCGCTGGTCGAGGCGGTGAGCCTGCCGCGAGGGTACAGCGTGAGCTTTACCGGGGACACGGAGGAGATGCAGAAATCGGGGGCGTTTTTGGCCAAGGCGTTTCTGATAGCGCTGGGATTGATCTTCGTCATTTTGGTGATTCAGTTTAATTCGGTGTTGTTGCCGATGATCATCGGTTTCTCGGTGTTCTTGTCGATGATCGGGGTGATGTGGGGATTGTTGATTACGGGGATGCGGTTCGGAATTATTATGACGGGGGTGGGGGTGGTGAGTCTGGCGGGGATTGTGGTGAACAACTCGATTGTGCTGGTCGATTGTATTCTGAAGCGGCGAGCGGAGGGGATGAGCACGGAGGACGCGATCGTGGTGGCGGGGAAGATGAGGTTGCGGCCGGTGGTGTTGACGGCGATCACCACGATCCTCGGGCTGATCCCGATGGCGGTGGGCTACAGCTTGGAAATCCACGAGTGGCCACCGCGAATTATTGCGGGGGCGGAGACGAGCGAGTGGTGGGCTCCGATGGCGGTGGCGGTGATTTTCGGGTTGGCCTTTTCAACGGTGCTGACGTTGGTGTTGGTGCCGGTGATGTTCAGTCTTTTCGATGGGATGTCGAGCCGGCTGAAAGCGTGGGCGGCGGTGGATGGGGAGTAGGGGGAGGGTTGAGGGATGAAGTCTGAAAGCTGAGTGGGTTTTGAAAGAGGATGGTAGAAGACAGGGGGGAGGTTTTGGGGTAGGTTGGGTGATATGAAGAATACGCTTGGAGTTTTGGGTTTCGCGGTTTGTGCTATGGCGATTGGGGCGTTGGCGCCGGGAAGCGCGGGGGGAGAGGCGCGCACAGGGACGATGTTGCGGCATGGAGGAGGGCAGGCGGTGGTGATTCCTCCGTCGGCGTATTATCCGGGGGTCACGGCGGAGGTGGTGAGGGTGCTTTCACCGGTGGATGCGGGGCGCTTGAAGGCAGAGGATGAGGCGCGGGCCAAGGACGGAGAACGAACCCGGCGGCTGGGGGTGGTTCGTGATCTTTCGGCCCCGGTACGATTGGGAAAGGTTGCGGGCGATTCGCGGTGGACGAGGCTGCCGGATGGGGGGCATCTGTGGCTGGGGTCTTTCCGGGCGGAGGGTGCGACGTCGATCCGGCTTGAGGTGTCGATGGAGGCGTTTCCAGGGGATGGGGAGATGATTGTGCGGGGGGCGGATGTGGCGGGGGAGGCTTATCGGGTGTTCCCCAGTTATGAACGGAAGGCGGGAGAGTCGGTGTGGACGGAGACGATTTGGTCGGATGGGGCGACGCTGGAGATTTATCTTCCTCCGGGGGTGGATCCGGGAGAGGTGCGCGTTTCGATCAAGAGGGTGGTGCATGGTTATGTGCGGTGGGCAGAGCTTGCCTCGGCCAAGGCGGGGCCTTGTCAGGTGGACGCGAGTTGTTTTCCATGGTGGGCGAATCAGGCGCGGGCGGTGGCGGGCCTGGGTTTTGTAAGTCAGGAAGGGTTTCTGTTTTGTACGGGGTGCATGGTGACGGACGGGGGTCCGATCGCGTTTGATAATCATTATCTGCTGACCGCGTTTCATTGCATTGGAAGCCAGCGGGAGGCGAACTCGGTGGAGGCGTATTGGTTTTTCCAGTCTTCGGCGTGCAATGGTGCGGCGCCGAATGTTCGCACTGTGCCGCGCACGGGTGGCGGGGCGGACTTTCTTGCGGGGTCGTCGCGTTTTCAGGGGACGGATGTTGCGTTGTTGCGGTTGAGGAATCCGCCGCCGAACGGGGTGGTGTATGCGGGGTGGACGACAGTGGCCCCGCCGAGTTCGGAGATCCTTTTTACGATACATCATCCGGATGGTTCGGCGAAGAAGTTGAGCCAGGGCTTTTTGCGGTTTCCGGGGCGGAGGTATTGGTGGGTGACGTGGCAACAGGGGGTGACGGAACCGGGAAGCAGCGGGGCTCCGCTGTTTAATTCAAACGGGCAGGTGATTGGACAGTTGTGGGGCGGGTTTTCGAGTTGTCGCCGGCCCTCGGCCCCGGACAGCTATGGTCGTTTCGATGTGAGTTTCGGGCAGCTTCGGGGGTGGTTGGCTCCGAAGATGCGACAGGTGCGGATGGGGCCGACGTCACGGGCGTTCGATGGTGGTGGCCAAGCGGGGTGGGCGGTGTATTGGCCATCGGGAGGGCGCTGGTACCTTCGAGGAGCGAAGTCGACGGAGACGGTGGAACGTCAGTGGGGGTGGAGCGATGCGGTTGCGGTGCCGGGGGATTACCGGGGAACGGGCCGGGCCACCCCGGCGGTGTATGACCGGCAACATGGTGGTTGGTTTATCGATGGTGACGGGGAGGCGGGTGCGATGATGGTGCAGTGGGGTGGTCCGGGGATGATTGCGGTTCCCGGGGACTATGATGGCGATGGGGTGGATGATGTTGCGGTGTATGAAGTGGCGACGGGGACATGGTGGATCTGGGAAAGCGGTGGAGAACGCCGCCGTTCGGTTCAGTGGGGGTGGGCGGATGCGGTTCCGGTTCCTGCGGATTATACGGGGGATGGAAGGGTCGATGTGGCGGTGTATCATCCGGCGGAGGGAATGTGGTACATCCTCGAGGGCACGACGGGGCGTCTGCGGAAGGTTCAGTGGGGGTGGTCGGCTGCGCATCCGGTGGCGGCGGATTACAATGGGGATGGGAGAGCGGATGTGGCGGTGTATGATCCGGATCGTGCGATGTGGTTTGTGTTGTCGGGCGGCGGGGCGGGATCTGTTGAGGTGTGGGGGAATCCGGGAGATCTTGCGGTTCCTTCGGATTACGATGGGGATGGGGTTGCCGATGTTGCCGTGTACTCGCCGTTGACGGGACGATGGACGGTGCGGTCGAGCGCGACGGGGGAGGTGCGGTCGGATGTCCTCGGATGGAACCGGGCGTATCCGGCAGGGCCGTTAGATTGAGGGGTCAGGCTCTGGAGAGGGAGTTGGTTCCCGGTGTGGCTCCCAGGTTTGGATGGGGCGATTGAGGGAGGCAGAGGGTTTGAAGTAGGGGCGCAGGGCGGGGGTGATTCGCAGCGGTTCGCGAGGATCAAGAGGAAGGTAGAGGAGTTCGACGCCATCGAAGAGGGGGAAGAGGGAGGAGGTGCGGTCGGGCCCGGCAATCAGGGCGACTTGAGCGAGGATCATGGCGCGGGTGGAGGTGGTGGAGGCGGCGAGGGCGAAGGCGCCTTGGTCAGCGGGGCGGCCGGTGCGGGGATTGATGAGGCCACTGATGGTCTGGCCGGCGAGGAGGAGGGTTTCGTCGTGGAGGGATTGCCAGGCGAGTGCGGGGTGGGCTTCGGGGATGCGAAGGTCGCCGAGGTGGAGTCCATCGGTGGTGACGATAGGATGGATCCAGGGGTGGGCCGGGTCGGGGGTGTCGAGTTGGCGGGCAGCGCGTCCGGCATGTAGGAAGAGGCGGGAGTATCCTTGGCGCCGAAGTTCGACGATGGCGAGGTCTACGGCATAGGCTTCGCGGATGGCGCCGAGTTCGATGCGGACCTGGGGGGAGGTCATGGCGATGGCGCCGTCGGTGAAGATTTGGATGTGGCGCATGCCGGTGGCTTCGAGGCGTTCGAAGAGGACAACTTCAGAGGGGGGATTGGCCGGGGGTGCGGGTTGCTTGAATCCCCACAGGTTGGCGACGGGGCCCATGGTGTAGTCGTAGAGGCCATCAGTGAGGCGGGAGTAGTAGTGGCCAAGGTCGAGGAGGCGGAAGGTGTTGCGGGAGATGGGGAGGCGGACGGAACCGGCGGTGCGGTTGATGCGGGCGATTTCACTGTCGGGGCGGGTTTCGTCGAGGGCGTTGAGGGTGTGGAGGAGCTGGTCGCGGGCGGCGATGAGGGCGGGTCCGGCGGTGTCCTGGACGGAAGGCGCGACATGAAGTTGGGCGGCGATCCGGGGGAGTTCGATGACGAGGACTTCGGGTTCGGGGCGGGAGCAGGCGGCAAGAAGGAGGGCAAGGAGTAGCGGGGAGATGATGGGACGTTGGGGGAAGCCTTTCATGGGGTGGGCGGTCAGTCGTCCGCGCGGTAGTAATAGGCTTCGGTGTAGATGCGATGGGGAGGAACGTTCCAGGCGAGGAGGGTGTCGCGGACTTCGTAGATCATTTCGTTGGCGCCGCAGAGGTAGAAGGCCTGGAATCGGTCGGCGCGGTCGCGGGTGAGCCAGGTGGTGACACGTCCATGGTGGCCGTGGCCGGGGGCGCTGGAGACGCAGGGGGTGTAGTCGGTGGCGGCGAATTCGTTACGGAAGAAGAGGTCTTCGGGATGGCGCACGCCATGAAGGATGGTGAGGGCGGGGGAGGGATGGCCACGAAGGTAGGCGCGGGCGGGGGCGATGCCGGTTCCGGTGGCGATGAAGAGGGAGGGAGCGTGGGGATCGCGGAGGGTGAATTCGCCGAGAGGGCCGAGGACGGGGACGGTTTGTCCGGGGTGGAGTGCGACAAGTTGAGGGGTGAGAAGGCCGGTGGGGATGTGGCGGAAGAGGATGTCGAGGGTGGGGTCGTTCGGTCCGCTGCAAATGGTGTAGCTGCGTTCGTGGAGAGGGTCGGCGCCGTAGAGGTTGACGAGTTGACCGGGGAGAAAGGGGAGGTCGTCGCGGGAGAGGGAAAGGAGGTAGCCGCTGGAGGAGAGGCGTTTCAGGGAGAGGACGCGGGCGTTCCAGCGTCGGGTCGCGGGCGGGGCGGTAGGCGGGGCGGGGATCATGGGTCAGGCGTCTTCGTCGGGGGACGAAGTTGCGGGGGGTGAGCCGGCGGGGATGTCGGGGCCGAGGGTGGATTGGATGGCGATAAAGCGGGGGTTTTCGCGGACGGGGTCGAAGTCGTCGCTGGTGAGCCAGGCGCGCACGAAGGGGCGTCCGAACCGGGTGACGGAGGTGCGGATTTCTTCGTCGAGGCGATCGAAGTCGTTGAGGGCGGCGAGGGCGACGGCGGTGTGGTAGCGTGCTTGGCTGTTTGCGGGATCAGCGCGAAGGATCTCGTCGAAGACGTCGAGGGCCCGGCGGGGGTTGCCCATGGTGAGGTGGGCTTGGCCGAGTTGGTTTCGAGCTTCGGTGTTGTCGCGGTTGAGCACGACGAGACGGTTAAGATGGTTGAGGGCGAGGGAGGTTCGATTGAGGGCGAGGAGGGATTGGGCGGCGATGCGGTGTCCGGTTTCGGAGTAGGTGTCGGTTTCGAGGATCCAGTTGGCGGCGAGGAGGGCTTCTTCGTGCTGGTCAAGTTGGGCGAGGACGTTGGCGAGGAGGAGTCGGGGAGGGAGGGCGGAAGGATCGCGCTCGATGGTTTCGAGGAGAAGGAGTTTGGCGTCGGAGTAGTTCTTCTGCTCGATGCGAATCTGGGCGAGGAGGAGGCGGAGGTTTTGATGCTGGGGGGCAAGGAGGAGGGCGGAGTTGATCCGCTCTTCGGCGTCGGCGATGCGGCCATCACGAAGGTGCTTCTGGGCGTCGTCGAGGTGTCGGGCGGCGCGGGACCAGTCGCGGATGTTTTCGGGGCGAAGGGGGCGGGGATTGGGCGGGGGAGGAGTGGAGAGATCCGGCCCGGACTCTTCCACCTCAACGGTATCGGTGGGAGGCGGCGGAGGGGGCGCCGGGCGTTGGCGGCGCTGCTGGACTTCGTGGAGGGCGAGGAAGGCGAGGTAAATGGCTACGCCAGCGGCAAGGCCAAACCAAAGAAGGCGGCCCGAGGGGTTGCGGTCGGGGTCGCGCCGACGGCTACGGCGGCCTCGGCTGCGGGAGCTTTCGCCCCGGGAGGAGCGTTGACGGTAGGAGGGCGAGATGGATCCGGTCGCGGAGGAAAGGGAGGAGATGGATCCGGAGTCGTTGCGTTCGGAGGTTGGCTCGGAACGGAACCGGCGGGAGCGGGAGCGGTCGGGGCGGTTGGAATAAACGGATCCTGTATCCATAAAGCAGAACTACCTACTGGCGATGTTCCCGTCAAGGGGGATGGGCGTCAGTAGACGACGGGAGCGAAGACGGGGTAGGGAGCGAGTTTTTGTCGACCGTGGAGGAAGGAGAGTTCGATGATGAAATCGATTTCGACCACGGTAGCACCGAGCTGTTGGATGAGATCGGCGGTGGCTTGGGCGGTGCCGCCGGTGGCGAGGAGGTCGTCGATGATGACGACACGGTCACCGGATGTGAGGGCGTCGCGATGGATTTCGAGGGTGGCGGAGCCGTATTCGAGGTCGTAGGTGGCTTCGATGGTTTGGTAGGGGAGTTTTCCTTTTTTACGAACGGGAATGAAGGGAATGCCGAGGAGGGCGGCGACGGGGGCGCCGAAGATGAAGCCCCGGGATTCGATGGCGGCGATGGCGGAGAGGTTGTTGTCGCGATGGCGCTCGGCGAAGAGGGAGAGGGTGCGCTGAAAGAGTTCGGGATCTTTGAGGATCGGGGTGATGTCTTTGAACAGGATCCCCGGCTTGGGGAAGTCGGGGATGTCGCGGATGGCGGCTTTGAGATCCTGTTCGATCATGCGGGTTGTTCCTCGAGGTGATCGACACGTTCGTTGTAGTCCATCATTTCGCGCAGTTTGGCGATGGCGGCATTTTGGATTTGGCGGACGCGTTCACGGGTGATGTTGAAACGTTTACCGACGTCTTCGAGGGTTTCGATGGGTTTTCCGCGGAGGCCGTAGCGGTACATGAGAATGCTGCGTTCGCGGTCGTCGAGGCGGTCGAGGAGATCTTCGACTTCGCCGAGGAGTTGGAGGTCGTTGATTTGGTCGTACGGGGTGCGGGCGCGGTCGTCGCCGATGAGGTCGCCGAATTCGCCGCCGTCGCCATCGCCGAGGGGTGCGTCGAGGGATGCGGGTTTGAGGGAGACGGTTTGCCAGTGTCCGACCACAGACGGGGATACGCCGAGTTCTTCGGCAAGTTCATCGGTGGTGGGTTCGCGGCCGAGGATTTCGGTGAGTTTGTGTTCGACCCGGCGCAACTTGGAGATTTTGTCGACGAGGTGGGCGGGGAGGCGAATGGTTTTGCTTTGGTTGGCAAGGGCGCGCTTGATCGCTTGTTTGATCCACCATGCGGCATAGGTGCTGAGTTTGCCGCCCTTTTTGGGGTCAAAGCGTTCGACAGCTTTCATGAGGCCGATATTGCCTTCGGAAATGAGGTCGAGGAGGGGGAGGCCGTAGCGGGCGTAGTCGTGGGCGATTTTTACGACGAGGCGGAGGTTGGCGCGGACCATTAATTGGCGGGCTTCTTCATCGCCTTTTTTGATGCGGGCGGCGAGTTCGATTTCCTGTTCGGGAGTAAGCAGTTGGGTCTGCCCGATTTCCCGCAGGTAAATCTTCATGGTTCTGGTTTCGGTTTCTAATGCCATTCGTCCGCCTACCAAGTTCATGGCTTGATTCCTTCGATGGTAAAGAGGTTTACAGTGAAAGCCAAGCCAACAGTACGCCTGTTTGGTCCGTATGCAACCGGTGGGTGTTCGATTGTTTTTGGAAATGGTTTTCGGGGGGAATCACTGGATGGCGTCTGAAAGGATCGAAGAATGGTGTGTCCCGATGACTCGATGACTGGTTGCCTATGATGCTCCGGGCGAAAAGGAGGACGCGAATTCAGGAGGAGATCAAACGTTGGTACACTGCGAGGGTTTTCTCGACGGTATGGCGGAAATGGAAGGGGCCTTGGATGCGGGCGAGGGCGGCCCGGCCCATGGCGTGGCGGAGGGCGGGGTCGGCGGCGAGATCCTGGATGGCTCTGGCAAGTTGCGGGGGGTGGCGGGGATCGACGACGAGTCCGGATTCGCGGTGGAGGACGAGTTCGGGCATGCCGCCGACGCGGGTGACGACGGCGGTCCGGCCGAGGGCCATGGCTTCGAGGACGGCCTTGGGCAAGCCTTCGCGCTCGATGGAGGGCATGACGATGAAGTCGCAAGCGCCGGTGAGGGAGGCGGCGTCAGGGCGGAAGCCGGCAAGGTGGACGCGGGGCGTTTTTTGGGCGGCGCGGAGGGTGGCCTTTTCGCGGATTTCACCGATGATGAGGAGGTGGAGGTCGAGGGAGGGTGGGAGCAGGGTCATGGCCCGGAGGAGGTCGTCGACGCCTTTGACTTTTCGGACATTGCCGGTGAAGACGGCGACGGTGGCGTGGGGCGGGATGCCGAACTCGTTGAGGACGGAACGGGGGGCGGGGGTGTACCAGGTGGGATCGTGGCCTTTCCAGATGACGTGGAGGCGGGAGTCGGGGAGGCGGAAGGTTTTGAGGTAGTCGCGGACGGCGTGGGAGACGCAGGAGATGGCGTCGACGCGGGGGTTGAGGTAGGAAAACCAGGAGGCGGGGTCAAAGCGACTGAGGTGGCCCATGGTGCCGCGGTAGGCGAGGATTTTGGGCGGGTGGGGGATGCGGCGGGTGGCGCTGAGGGAGAGGGCGAGGGCGCGGTTGGTGAGGGCGTGGATGAGGTGGATGTTTTGGTCGCGCAGGATGGCGAGGAGGGCGTCGCGGGCCTCGCGGTCGATGCGGCTACGGTAGGTCTGGGCGGTGAAGGGGATTTGATGGCGGGGACAGTAGGTGGCGGCGAGGCTGCCTTCGGGTCCGATGACGTGGAGGTTAACCCCGGCGAGAGCGAGGGCGCGGGTGAGTTCGAGTTCGACGCGGTCGTTGCTAAGTCCGGCGATGATGACGTTGGCGGAGGTCAGCTCCATGGGGATTTTCCTTTGAGGGTCTTGCGGAGGATGCGAAGGATAACCGAGATCATGCAGGAGGTGCGAACGATGAATTCCTGGAAAGGGGAGTAGGACTGGAGCCGGTAGTAGTGGGGCTTGAAGGCATTCCAGGCCGGGGTATCCCACCCGAAGGCGGCCCGCCGCAACTTGCCTAGCTCGCGGCCTGCGCGGCGGAGGAAGAGGAGGCTGGCCGGGTTGCCGAGGATAGCGCGACCAAAGTCGAGGCAGAGGAGGTTGCCGTCGGGAGTGGTGATGAAATTGTCGCCGGCGGCATCGTCGATGACGATGCCGTGGCGGTGGAGGGTGGCGAGGAGGCGGGCGAGGGGTTCAGCGTGTTGTTTACCGAGTTGGTCGCAAATGGCGCCGGGGATGTAGGTGTGACCAAGGCGGATGATGCGGTGGGTTTCGGTGATTTCCTCGTACCAGCCAAGGGGGGCGGGGGCACAGCCGGGGGGGGCGCGGCGGAGGGCTTCATCCTCGTTGAGCCATGGGGTGCGGTAACGGGTGGCCCTGAGGGGGATGGTGAAGGTTTTCACGATGAGATCGTGGTCAAGGAGGTGGACGGAGCGGAGGGTCTCGGCAGCCTGGCGTGAAGCGAGGCGTTTCCAGGAGGTAGCGGTTTCAATGCGCGGTTTGAGGTGGGGCATGGGGTGAGGGGTGATTAGGTGGGATCTGGCAGGCGGTCGATTGCGGGGGGGAGGCGCGACGGGGGCGTCACGGCTTCATTGTGAAGGAGTTGATACATGATGGGTGGAGGGTAGCGGATGCGGGAATTCGGCTCAAGCGTGGGTCATCGTTCACGTGAAACGAAGCTGCTGGCAAAAAAACACCGTTTAACGAAAAGCCTTTAGAGTCTACCCAAACGAGATGATACAAAAAAGCGTGCATGTTGAGATAGGCGTGTACCCCTTTGTGAGGTTCTTGAATTCCTTCTTTGTCGCAAGCTTTGTCGCGAGCTTTGTCGACAACGTTTCCGACAAAGCTCGCGATAAAGATTGGGTTGCGGATGAAATCTGCGTTAGGGGGGGAAAGAGAAGGGGATGAGGTGGGAGGGTACGAGTACATGTAGGAGTTGGGGGGTGCTTTACATTTCGGAAGCGGGGCGGTAAGGTTCGGGGCACGATGTTTGGGTTTTCGGACATTTTGCGGCGGCTGGTGATGGTTTTGCTGGTGGCGGGGCTTGGACTGGCGAACCAGATACATCTTCCCTTGCTTCAGGCGGTGGGGTGGGCGGGGATGCTGGTGGAGTTCAGCCGGTCGGATGGGTTGCCGGAGGCGGTAAAGAAGACGTTTAACGGGGAGAACCCTTGCGAGCTGTGTCTGCTGGTGGAGGAGCAGGCATCGGACCCACAGAAGGCTTGGTTTACGTTTGATGTGTCGCGGCTTTTGCTGTTCGCGGAAGCGGAAGCAGGGTGGCGGCATGATCCGGGCTCTTCGCGCAATGCGAAGGGCGATGCGATGATGTTCCGGGAACGCGTTGATGTTCCCGAGGTGCCGCCTCCTCGAGGGCAGGCCTGATCTCGTTTGGAGATCGAATCTTTTTCTGAACGCGGAGTGATGTCTGGCCTAGCGGGTCGGGCCTCCGCGTTCTTGCGAACGCGGCGACGATTTTCCTGCGTTCGGCGGTTTTTCAGTTTTCCACGACGCCGAAGGTCGGAGTGGTGGATGAGTTTTTGAATGATTATTTTTTAAGGAGTATTTTTATGCGTTTGATTTCTTGTTGGTTGTTGTTGGCCCCGGTCTGGGTGAGCGGGGGAGTGTTGACGATGGTTCCGATGCAGGGGGGGATGGTGATGCCGATGATTTCGTATGACGAGGTCGAGGATCGGTTGAGTGTGATGATGCCGGTGGAGGTGCCTGCGTTGACGCCGCTCTTGGTAAGTCATCCGGGGGATTGGTTCGATCCGGCCCATCCGTGGTTCACGGATTTGGATCCGAGCGCGAAGGGGTTGTCGTTTAGCCGGCGGTATGGGTTTGTGATGTCGGGGATGTCGGATGAGCTTCCGGCGAACCGGCAGATCTGGATTCGGAGGGTGAGTGGTCCGGCGGAGGTGAAGTTCTATCGTTATGCGACGAGTCCGGCTCCGGGGGTGTGGGAGCCGATCTACGGGACGGCGGGAAGTCCGGCGGCGCGGTTTTGGAATCAGATGATGTTCCATCCAGCGGTGACGGCGCCTCCGGGAACGAACGGGTACACGACGGTGTTCGAGGCGTATCTGGTGGATGTGGATACGATGGCGGAGCTTTCGGGGTCGGCGATCCCGATGACGCTGGAGTTCACGAATGTGCCGGACGGCCGTCCGGTGTTGACGATGGGGACAAGGGTTGCTTTGGCCTGGGATGCAGGGGCGACGAACTATGTTCCGGAGGCGACGACGGATTTGAGTTCGGGGTTGTGGATGGCGGTGACGCAGTCGGTGGTGGTGGCGGATGGTGAGCGAATGGTGTTGATGTCGGCGGAGGAGATCGGGAACCGGCAGTTCCGGATGCGGCGGGAGGAGTAGGGTGTCGCCAGGGTGGGTTAAGTCCCTTGGGGTAGGGGGGGCATCGGGACGAGTAGGTTCCGGTGTCATCCCCTATCACGTTTACAAGAGAGAACTCCTCAAGGAATACCGTAGTCGAATGTTGAAAGATTCTCTAAAAGCAAAGGGTATTGACGTTTTCTTGCAGCGATTCGACAACCAAAGAAAAGCGGCGTCAAGCCGCCGCACTCCAAAAGATCCGCTACCGC
>DAOLCW010000043.1:0-26095 GCA_035327665.1 Kiritimatiellia bacterium | reverse complement strand
TTCATCTCCGTAACGCATTCTCCATCAACTCCCCCTACCTCTACCCGACAAAATCCCCCAAGTCAATGACTATTGGTATGTCCCTAATTATCCACGCGAAGAGCACGTTCCGCTTTTCCGCGCATTCCGTGCCTTCTGTAGTTTTTTTTTCTCTTCCCCTTCCCCATCCGTGAAATCTGTATGATTCGCGGGCGATTCTACCCGCCCGCGCGGCCAGAATCGATCAAGCGAGTCGACTACGTGTAACCGATAAAGTGTAGGCGACGAAGTGTAGCTGCCCCCCCCTCGTAATCGCACTCGTAATCGAATCCTCCGTCCCTCCCCCCTTCGTGTCCTTCGTGCCCTTTACGCCTTTGCGTTAAAAGTGGTCAGAACGATTATCGGTGTGTCCCTATACTACCCTATATTCTCTCTCTCCCGGCGGTGAACGCTGAAGGTTCCCGGTTTTTCTTGCCTGAACAACTGCCCTCAAGCATTGTCCAAGCCTCGCGAATCATCGTCGAATACCGAAGGTTCGCTTCAGCCTTCAATCAGGAGTCTCCTTCCGTGCACATCCTTAAATCCTGCCTCATCATCCTTCTTGCCTCTACCTTCGCCGCCTACGCTCAGCAAGCCGACATCACCATCGCCAAAGGTACCGCTCGCCTTTCCTTTGATCCCGCCCCCTTCGCCGCCTCCGATCCCTCTGCCCAGCTCTTTATACAAGTCCTTTCCGACAACCTCGTCCGCTCCAAATCCTTTGCCCGGGGCCGCGCCGGACAAGCCGACTACAGCATCAGCGGAAGCGCAACCTCCCAGGGCGGACGCTTTCGCGCCGACATCCGCGTCACCGCACGTGGTGCCACCTCCCCCGCATTCACCCGCACTTACCAGCAGGACGCTGCCGGCATTCGACGCGCCGCCCATGAAGCCGCCGACGATATCCTTCTCGCCCTCACCGGGCGCAAAGGCATGGCCTCCGCCCAGCTCGTTCTCGTTGGCAACCGCACCGGCCATAAGGAACTCTACATCGCCGACGCCGATGGCCAGGGACTCTACCAGCTTACCGCCGACAACTCCCTCAGCTTATCCCCCTCCTGGAGCCCTGACGGTTCCCGTATCTTCTACACCTCTTACTTGCGCACCTTCCCCGCGATCTTCGAAGTCAACCTCCAGACCCGCGGGCGCAACCGCATTGCCAACTACGCCGGACTCAATACCGGCGGGATCGTTTCCCCCAACGGGCGCCAGATGGCCCTCATCCTCTCCCGCGACGGAAACCCCGAACTCTACGTCAAAAACCTCGCCGACAATTCCCTGACCCGCCTCACCCGCACCCCTCGCGCGGTCGAGTCCAGCCCTTCCTGGTCCCCCGATGGACGCCAAATCGTCTACGTTTCCGATGTCTCCGGACGCCCCCAGCTCTACATCATCTCCGCAACCGGAGGCGAACCCCGCCGCCTCACCCACCGCAACTCCCAGAATGTCTCCCCCGACTGGGGCCCCAACAACAAAATCGCCCACGCCGGACTGGTCGGCGGTCGTTTCCACATTTTTGTCATCGATCCTGTCACCGGAGCAACCGAACAAATCACTTCCGGCAACCACGACTTCGAAGAGCCAAGCTGGGCGCCCGACGGACGCCATCTCGCCGCCAAACGAACCATTCAGTACGCATCCCGTGTGGTCCTGCTTGACACCATGGGAGAGCCCCCCATAGTACTTGTCGATCAACCCGGGGATTGGTCTTCTCCGAGGTGGTCACCAGGTCGTTAAAAGGCATCAGCCAGAAAAGTGAAAGTCACATGAAAATTCATCGCGGAATATCTTTGATTATGTTGGGTTTGCTTGCGGTTACCGTCGCGGTATCCGGATGTAAGAAAAAACCGAAAACCGGAGCCGGAGCCGGCGCGGGTTTCGATGATTTCGGTGGCGTCCTCGGCCCCGGCATGGGCATGGGCGGAGTGGGCTATGGGTCGATGATGAACCCCGATGACCTCCAAGCCATCGCCAGTCAGTTCGCTCCCGTTTATTTCGATTACGACAGCTCCCAAGTCAAACCCGAAGACCGCCCCACCCTTGAGCGTATCGCCCAATTCCTCCGCGAAAACCCCACCGTTGGGCTGATCGTGGATGGACATACCGACGAACGCGGCAGCAACGAATACAACCTGGCCCTCGGCGAACGCCGCGCCCAGTCCGTTCGTGCTTACCTCCTCGGCCTCGGCATTGGTCCTGAACGCATTCAAACCCGGAGCTTCGGCGAAGAACGTCCCGTTGCCCTCGGTCATGACGAATCTTCGTGGCGCCTCAACCGCCGCGCTGAATTCGCCCTATACTAATCGGGCCATTTAACCGATCACTTCAAACGGGCGGATCCGGAAACCGGTCCGCCCGTTTTCTTTCGAGCCCTTCCCGCTTGACCTCCCCTCACCCCCCGCTTACCGTCTTCACATCCTGTTATCACACAGTAACGGTGACGGCGATGAAGCAATCAATCCCATCCGATGCCTCTCCCCTCCAAGAATCCGAATCATGGATTCAACGGACCCTCCTATTTAAACACTGGGACGCCATGAAACAGGAAATCCTCCTCCATAAATGGTACGAGAGCGAACGTGCCGGTCACGATATCGGATGGGAACGCGCCCAAACCGACTGGATCATCCGCTTCGGATCGCGATTCCCCACCCCTCCTCGCCCCTGATCCCGCCGTGCCCAAACCCGCATTCAACCCCGGGCGATGGATGATCGCCCGCGAGCGCTTCCAGCTCGACGAAACCCAACGGCCTCCCCCGGAGGACCGCACCCAACCCCTCAAAGACCCCCTCCGAAACGTCATCAAAAAACTCGGCATCCAAACCGATGTCGCCCTTCAGGACCTTCTCGATCACTGGCCCGAGGTGGTTGGACCGCAAGTCGCCGCTCATTCTCGCCCCGGAAGACTGGAAAACAAGGAACTGATGGTCTATGTGACCCACCCGATCTGGCTGCAGGAACTTCAGCGTTTCCACTTCAAAACCATGCAGAGCAACATCCAATCCCGAGCCGGGAAAAGCGTCATCCGCTCCATTCGCATCCAGATTGACCCCGACACCGGTCGCTAACTTCGGCTACGCCCCGCCTTTTCCCGCCAGATCCTCCACCTCGGCTTCCCTCCAGCCCGGAAGCAGCAGAATGTGCTCAAGAATCATGCCGCACCCCACCGCATCGAACAACGCATCATGCACAGTACGTCCCGGGCAGACATCGCACACCCGAGCCATCAAACCCAACCCCACCAACACATCCTCCAGCTTGTGCGAGGCCAACCCCGGGTACACCCTGCGCGCCAAAGCCAGCGTATCGATCCACGGGCCAATGCCATGAAGTGGAGCCACCCGGTTCACCACGCGCCGCTCCACCGCCGCGTTATGCGCCACCAGCGCACCGCCAACCCACCAGCTTTCGACTTCATGCCAAAGCTCTTCCAACCTTGGTGCTGTCCGTAAGGCCTCCCGTAGCCGGTGATGTTGCCCCGGTGCCATGGGATTGAACGGTCGGTCCCCCACCCCCAGCAACCGCTCATACGTCTCCTCCATCATCACGCGGCCTCCCCGCAGACGCACCATGCCGATCTGCCAAGGATCATCGCCAAACCCCGAAACAACACCCGTCGTCTCAAAATCAATCGCCACTAAAACAGACTCGCGCGCAAGCATGCCGCTATCCTAATCCATCCCCGCCATAAGCGCCACCCCCTCATAAATCGCCTTCCCACCGGCTTCTGTAATACGATAGTCTACATTCGTAACACGAGGAACCCCGTCATGCTTGAACGATTTTCCATTTCCATGGACGCTGCCCTGCTCAAGGCATTCGATCGATACCTCACTGCCCGGAGCTATCCCACCCGCTCCGAAGGAGTCCGCGACCTCGTCCGCTCCGCCCTCGTCAACGAGGCATGGGAGTCCAATCAGGAAGTCGTCGGCGTCATCACCCTTGTCTTCGACCACCACCAGCGCCATCTTCTCGACCGCATGACCGAAATCCAGCACCGCGCCCATCATGCGATTGTTTCCACCACCCACATCCATCTCAACCATCACGACTGCCTCGAAGTCATCATCGTTCGGGAAAAGGCCGGAGCGGTGCGCAAACTTGCCGGACAACTCATCGCCCTGAAAGGCGTTAAGAACGGCAACCTCTCCCTCTCCAGCACCGGCGATCATCTCCCCTGACCCCATGCACCTCGCCGACGGCATCCTCTCCCCTCCCGTGCTTGTCGCCGGAACCACGATCGCGATCGGCAGCGTTGTTCTCGGCCTGCGTTCCCTCGACCTCCACCACATCCCCCGAGCCGCCGTCATGACCGCCGTCTTTTTCACCGCCTCGTTCCTTCACGTCCCCCTTGGACCCGGCCAAATTCACTTTGTCTTCAGTGGCCTGGCCGCCCTTGTCCTCGGATCCGCCGTCTTTCCCGCTCTCCTCATCGGACTTTTCCTCCAGGCCATCCTCCTCGGCTATGGTGGCATCACCGCCCTCGGGGTCAACCTTGTCATCATGGCCTTTCCTGCTTGGCTTGCCGCCCTGCCCGCCCGCCGACGACTCGCCCGTGCCTCGTCTCGATCCCTTGTTATCGCCATCGGCGCGGCCGTCGCCGTAGCCTCCATCCTTGGCAGCATCGCCATCATGTCCCTCGCTCTGCTTCTCTCCGATCCTCGCTACCGGAACCTCCTCCCCCCCGTGATCGCCCTTCATGCCCCCCTTCTTCTCATGGAAGCCCTCGCCACTGCGGGCGCAACCGCGTTCCTTCATCGTGTACACCCTGAACTCATCACGCATTCCCGTTACCCCCCTTCATGATCCCCGCCCACATCACGCCGATCAACAGTCCGATCCATCGCGTCGATCCCCGCGTACGATTTCTCGGTGGCTTGATGCTTGCCCTCGTGCTCGCATTATCATCAACGCCCATCGTCCTTCTCTGCGGCCTTGCTCTGGGAATCATCCTGTGCCTCCTCGCCCGCCTCCCATGGATTGCCCTTCGGCCTCGACTTTTCACGATCGCAACCTTTGCCGTTCTTCTCCTCGCCTTTCTACCCCTCGAAATCGAACCCCACTCCACGCTTCGTCTCACCTACCACCCCGAGCGAGTCGCCCTCGCCGCAACCCTCATTCTTAAGGCCTTCTCCATTGTCCTCGTGTTCACCGCGCTCGTCAGCACCATCGAACCCGTCACCCTTGGCCATGCCCTCCGGCATCTCGGATGCCCCGCCTCCATCATCCTCATGCTTCTCTTCACCATTCGTTATGCCGAAACCTTGACCGCCGAAGCCCGCCGCATGCAGGCCGCCATGGCCCTTCGTGGCTTCCGGCCCCGACTCCACCCTCGCTCTCTCCTCCACTTCGGAACCCTCGCCGGCATGCTCATCGCCCGCAGCATCGACCGCTCCGAGCGCATCATGGATGCCATGACCTGCCGCGGCTTCAACGGAACCTTCCACCTCTATCGCCACTTCGCCTTCACCACCCGCGACCTCGTCGCCACCTTCCTCCTCGCCACCGCAGCCATCCTTCTCCTCACCCTCCATCTCCTTGCATGAGCCCCGCCCTATCCATCACCAACCTCACCTTTGGCCATCAACCCGGCCAGCCCCTCCTCGAACGCGTCCACCTCTCGCTCCAACCACGTGATCGTTGTATTCTTCGCGGATCGATCGGGTCCGGAAAATCCACCCTCCTCCACCTCGCCATCGGGCTCCGGAAACCTTGGCAAGGGGTGATCCGTATCTTCGACACCCCGCTCGACTCCCCTCCCAACCTCCGCCTTGCCCGGCGCCGGGCCGGCTTCCTCTTTCAAGAGCCCGACGACCAACTCTTTTGCGCCTCCGTTTCCGAAGACATCGCCTTCGGTCCACTCAATCTCGGCTGGGACCGCGCCACCGTCCACCAAGCCGTCCGTCAAACCCTCGATCGTCTAGACATTTCACATCTGGAAAATGCTCTAACCCACCGGTTGTCCGGAGGAGAAAAGCGCCTGGTTGCCCTCGCCGGCATCCTCGCCATGGAACCCGACCTCCTCCTCCTCGACGAACCCACCAATCACCTCGACGATCAGGCGCGCGACAAGGTGGTGAACGTTCTTCGGCAATCCTCCTGCGCCATGCTCATCGCCACCCACGACCCCACCCTCGCCGAAGCCCTCTCAGCCCGCTCCCTCACCCTCAACGAGCAAACCCTCCACGAACGGCCCGCCCCGCCACCCTAGGAGGATCTCCCCCTACTTCTTCGGCCAAAACTTCTCGATCAACTTCGACGACATCCCCGTCTCCGACGCATCGAAGCAATCCGCGAGAATCTTCCAACCCAGATCCAACGCCGATTCCAACGGGATATTCACACTCAACTCCATCATTTCCTGCTCGAAACGATGCCCGTATCGAAGCAACTTCTGGTCCCATGCGCTCATCCGGAAGCCCATCGCCTGCTTCTCCAGCGTGTCCTTGTACGATGCATAAAGCTGAATCATCCCGTCCATGATCGTCCGGTGATCCTCCCGCGTCTTGTTGTTCACCAACTGCTTCAACCGGCTCAACGACCCGAACGGCTCGATTCGCCCGTTCCGAAGATAGAACTGACCTTCCGTGATGTACCCGGTGTTGTCCGGAACCGGATGGGTCACATCATCCCCCGGCATCGTCGTCACCGCGAGGATGGTGATTGAGCCCGCCGTGTCAAAATCCACCGCCTTCTCGTAGCGCGCCGCCAACTGGCTGTACAAATCCCCCGGATACCCCCGGTTCGACGGAATCTGCTCCATGGTGATGGCCACTTCCTTCATCGCGTCGGAAAAATTCGTCATATCCGTCAGCAGCACCAGCACCCGCTTGTTCTGAAGCGCGAACTGCTCGGCCACCGCCAGCGCCATATCCGGCACCATCAAACACTCCACCACCGGATCCGAGGCTGTATGGATGAACAACACCGACCGCGACAACGCCCCCTGATTCTCCAAAACCTCCCGGAAAAACAGATAATCGTCGTGCTTCAATCCCATTCCCCCCAGCACGATCACATCCACCTCCGCTTGCATCGCGATCCGGGCCAGCAACGGATTGTAAGGCTCCCCTGCAATCGAGAAGATCGGCAGCTTCTGGGACTCCACCAGCGTATTGAACACATCGATCATCGGAATCCCTGTACGGACCATGTTGCGGGGGATGATCCGCTTTGCCGGATTCGCCGAGGGCCCGCCGATCGCCGTCGGGTTCTCGGTAATTGCCGGACCCTGATCCCGCGGTTCACCGCTCCCGTTGAACACCCGGCCAAGGAGCGCATCCGAAAACGGAATCTGCATCGTCTGGCCGAGGAACCTCACCTCTGAGTCCGTCGAGACCCCCCGGCTCCCCGCGAACACCTGCAAATACACCCGGTCCCCGTCCAGCCGGATCACCTGGGCCAACGATTCTCCCAGCGGCGACTTCACCGAAGCCAGTTCACGGTAACTCACCCCCGTGGCCCGCACCACAATGACACTCCCCGCGATCTGCTCAATCTGCTGATATACCTTACGCATAATCCGTTACCTCCGCCACCGCCTTCTCGATGGCCGCTTCCGCCGCCTCGAACTCGGGAGTACCCATGGCAATCCCGTTCCAGTCCCGCGTCGCTTGCGTCAACCTGTGGAAAAAGGCCCGTGCTTCGTCCTTCTCTGAAAAATTCATGCTTGTCTTCAAAATCTTCAAAATCCGCGCAAACACATACTTCTGCCGGTCCCCCGGCGTCGCCGCATCCACCGGATCGAACGCATTTTGCTGCAAATACACCGAATCCAGATACTCCGACTTCAAATACACGATGAAGTCCGCGATCGAGGTCCCTTCCTCCCCCACCACCTTCATCATCTGGCTGACTTCGTTGCCATTCCGCAAGATGCCCTTCGCCGCCGCCACGTCATCCACCGCCACGATCCCCTCGTACTTGCTCCAACTGTCCAGCGGTTGAATCGCCGGATACCGCCGGGCATCCGAGCGCTCGCGCGACAACCCATGAAACGCCCCCACCACCTTCAGCGTGCTCTGGGTCACCGGCTCCTCGAAATTGCCCCCCGCCGGGCTCACCGTTCCCCCGATCGTCACCGAACCCAGCGACCCATCGTCCAACCGCACCACCCCGCCCCGCTCGTAAAACGACGCAATCACCGACTCCAAATACGCCGGAAACGCCTCCTCTCCCGGAATTTCCTCCAGCCGGCCCGACATCTCGCGCAACGCCTGCGCCCACCGCGACGTCGAGTCCGCCAGCAGCAACACATGAAGCCCCATCTGACGGTAATACTCCGCCATCGTCACCGCCGTGTACACCGACGCCTCCCGCGCCGCCACCGGCATCGAACTCGTATTGCAGATGATCAGCGTCCGTTCCATCAGGCTCTTGCCCGTCCGCGGATCCGACAACTCCGGAAACTCCCGCAGCGTCTCCACCACCTCGCCTGCCCGCTCCCCGCACGCCGCGATAATCACAATGTCCACATCCGCGTTACGGCTGGTAATCTGCTGCAACACCGTCTTCCCCGCTCCAAACGGTCCGGGAATACAATACGTTCCCCCCCGGGCGATCGGGAAAAATGTATCCACGATCCGGATCTGCGTCACCAGCGACTCCGTCGGACGCAACCGCTCCGCGTACCGTTTAATCGGAACCTTCACCGGCCACGTCTGGTACATCTTCACATCCAAACGCCCGCCGCCTTCATCCTCCAGCGTCGCGATTGTCTCATCCACCTTGTACGAGCCCTTCGCCGCCACCGAAACCACCTTCGCCACCCCTGACATGCGGAAGGGAACCATGATCCGGTGCTTGAAAATCCCTTCCGGCACCGTGCCCAACGTTTCCCCCGCATGGACCCGGTCACCCACCTTCGCCACCGGCGTGAACTCCCACGTCCGCTGCCGGTTCAACTTGTCCAGATACCGGCCTCGCACCAGGAAAAACCCGCATTCCTCCGCCAAATCCGGCAACGGATTCTGCAGCCCGTCGTAAATGCTTCCCAGCAGTCCCGGCCCCAGCTCCACGCTCAGCAGCTCCCCGCTGAACTCCACCACACCCCCCACCGTCAATCCCGTCGTATCCTCGAACACCTGCATATCCGCCCGGCGACCCCGCACCCGGATCACCTCCGCCTTCAGCGGAACCTCTCCCGCCTTCGCGTAGCCCACTTCGTTCTGCATCACCGGCCGATCAAATTCGACCTGTAGCAGGTTTCCGTTCACCCCCACAATTTTACCAAGGTTCATGTCCGACATGCTTTACTCGCTCCACATCCATTCATTACATCTGGGCCAGTCCCAGCCACCCCGCCAGCTCATCCGAGGTGACGGTGATCTGCTCCAACAATTCATCCAGCTTGGCCTGACCCTTCTCCACCGACATCGCTTGCCAGCGATGCACCAACATCAACTTCACCGCATAGGCAAGAACATACGCCTGCCCGAACGGCTCCTCCTCCCCCGCCAACTCCTCTGCATACCCCCAGCGAATCCGGTCCAAAGCCAACTCCCGTTCCAAAGGACTGCTCCGCGAAAGCGCGTCCTGTACCGCGTCATCCAGCCACACCCGGTAGCCACGGTGCGAATGCAGATACTTCCGCTCGTCCGTCGCCACCGCTTGCCGCGACGCCCGCACTTTCGCCACCTCGTTACGAAGCTGAACCTCCGCCTCCGTCCACTCCTCGTAGAACCGCGAACCCGACTCCAGCCGCCGCCCCTCCACCAGCGCCTCCACCTCCGCCGCATCCTCCGGTTCCAAATTCCGCCAGCAATCCGCCACAAACGTCTTCAACTCCAGCTCCGTAGGGGAGCCAAGCGAAACACTCGGTAGCGACGAGGCGAAATACGGGTACTTCAAGCGACCGATCCCTCCCCTTCCGAAACATCCCTTGCCACCTTATGGACAATCTCCGCCAGCCGGGGCCGCAGAAAATGCGCCAACGACTCCGCGATCGCCTCCCGGCTGAAATCATGCACCGCCGATTCCCCCGAAACCGACACCCGGAACCCCTTCACAATCTTCGACGACGGATGCAGCTCCACCCCTTCCCGCAACTTCGCCGCCAGCGCCGTCGCGAAGTACCCCTCCAAACGTGTCTTATCCTCTTCGCTCAGCAGGATCTCCAACCGGTTATCCCGGTCCGGTCCGAATCCCGCTACCAGCTTCACCAGCATCGTCTGGATCACCTCCGGCGTCATCCCCTTGTCCACCCCTTCCCGCACCACCTGGCCCAGAAGCGTCTCCACCCCCGTGCCCACCGTGATCAGAATATCCCGGGCTGCCTGTTCCAGCGCCCGCTCGCTGCGCTCCATAAACTGTGCCGCCTCCTGCTCCGCCTTGCGGTGCAGCGCCCCCGCCTTCTCCTCCGCCTCCTTCACCAGAGCCGCCGCCTTTTCTCGGGCCTGCGCCACAATCCGCGCCGCCTCCTTCTCCCCCGTATCCACGGCCTCCCGCTGAATTCGCTCGATTAAACTTTGAAGCTCTTCTGCCATAAGGATCTCCTCGATCACCGGGCCGAACCCTCCCGGGCCAGCCTTCCGTTTTGAAAACCTCACTACTTTTCACGGAATCACAAAAAAATCAAACAAAACGCAGCGAGATAATCATCCTTTATCCACCCCGAATCATCCGGTAACATCTGCCACATTCAATCCCACTCCCCAAACGGCAAGGAGAAAGCATGAGTTTTCGAGATCCCCGCGTCCTCGCGTGGGAAAAACAACTCCAACACGTCTTCGACGAAATCGACCACATCATGGAGGACCGCTACGGCGACCGCTACCCCCTCCATCCCAACCGCCCCCCCCGCGGTGCCACCTCCAATCCCTCCGCCGACGGCCTCTTCGACCTCGGCGCCGCCTTCACCGCCGGCTTCGGCTCCATCCACGGACGCGGCTACGTCGTCCAAATCCGCCTCTCCACCCTTGCCCGCATCCCCGCCGAAGTCATCGAACAAATCGAACAGGAAATCCTCGAACTGCTCCGCGAAAAACTCCCCAAGGCCTTCCCCTGCCGCAGCCTAAGCATCGAACGGGATGGCCACTCCTTCAAAATCGTCGGCGACCTCTCCATCGCTTGAAATCAACCCTCGAGGTACCCCATGAACCCCAAATCACGCTTGGCCTTCCTTCTCCTTCTTTCCCTCCTTGCCGGAACCCTGCGCGCCGATTCCCCCCCCATCCATCAAACCACCCTCGTCTTCTTCGATGTCGAAACCACCGGCCTCAGTCCCTACCAGGATCGCATCGTCGAAATCGGCGCCGTCCGCTACGAGCATGGCAAGGTCACCGCATCCCAAAGCTGGCTCGTCAACCCCGAACGCCGCATCCCCTACTCCGCTGTCCTCGTCCACGGCATCCGCACCCGTGACGTTCGCGACCAGCCTACCTTCGCCGAGATCTACCCCGAGATCCGGGCCTTCTTCCGCGACAACATCCTCGTCGCCCACAACGCCCGCTTCGACCTCGCTTTCCTTCGCGAAGAAATCCTCCGGGCGGGCTACGACCTCCCTGAAAACCCCGTCCTCGACAGCCTCCGCCTCTTCCGATCCTGGTACCCCGACCAACCCTCCCACAGCATCGAGCCCCTCATGGCCAGCCTCGGCATCGAAGGCGAGGGCTACCATCGCGCCGAAGCCGACGCCATGTTCATCGTCCATCTCCTCGAACGCGCCCTTCAGGACCGGGCCCCCCGCGTCCCCACCCTCGCCGAAACCATTCACGACGCCGGCGGCCTCCTCCTCTTTCAGGATCGCTAGGTCCTTATGCCCCTCGAATCCATTCGCCTCCCCGACCTGCCGCCCCCGCCCGCCCCCCCCGTCCGCGATTTCATCCTCAACGCCGAATCCCGTATCCAGGCCTTCCTGCAACAACGTTCCGCCAACCCCATCCGCCACTTTATCCCCAGCCATTACCCCACCGTTCACGCCGCCCTCCATCATCTCGTCACCGCCGTCCCCCTCACCGGAAACAACTTCTGCGAATGGGGCAGCGGCTTCGGCGTCGTCGCCGGACTCGCCGCGATCGAGGGCCTTCACGCCACCGGCTTCGAAATCGAACCCGACCTCGTCCACGCCTCCCGCCAACTTCTCGCCGACCATCACCTCCACGCCACCATCATCGAAGGCAACTACCTCCCCCCCGGATACGGACTCTACTACGATGCCGTCGGCGACACCCGCCAACTCCTTCACGATCACTCCGCCAACCCCGCCTACCACACCCTCGGCCTCGAACCCTCCGACTTCGACCTCATCTTCGTCTACCCCTGGCCCGGCGAAGCCCAGATGGTCGAAGATCTCTTCGAAGCCACCGCCGCCCACGGCGCCACCCTCCTCCTCTATCAGGGCCCCCACGACATCTCCGCCTACCGCTGCCTCGCCTGAGGCTCCCCATCTACAACATCGAAATCGAACTCCTCGCCGAGCCCAAACCCCACCGAAGAGGCTTTACACCATTACCTAAAACATTTTGGTGCATATTTCCGAATCTCCGCCGAACAGATTTCGGCGCTACCGTAAGTTGTCGCTATTTCGTAGCGCCCATATCCGATGGGCGCGATTTGGGTCAGGATGTTTGGGTAATGGTAGTAGATACAAACAAACGCATATCGTCGCGTTGGCTTTTAACCAAGATCAGTGTTGACCTCAGACGGGAAATGGGCTTATCTTGTTACAAGATTTATGAATTAATGGTTATATATTGTGACAAAATTATTTCATCGTGATGGGCTTGCCGCGCTGTCGGACTGGGGGAGGGCAAGTCCGCGTAAGCCCTTGGTGGTGCGTGGGGCGAGGCAGGTTGGCAAGACCTCGTTGGTGCGTCTTTTCGCCCGGAACTACCGGCGGTTTGCCGAATTGAATCTGGAGCGAAAAACCCATGCCGACCTTTTCCGCCGAGGATTAAATCCCGACGAGGTGATTCAGGCCATTCTGCTCGAATGCGCGGTACCGCCGGGTACCGAGCCGCTTCTCCTCTTTTTGGATGAAATCCAGGAGGTGCCCGAGGCGGTGGCCCTCCTGCGGTTTTTTTATGAAGAACGCCCGGACATTCATGTCATTGCTGCTGGCTCCTTGCTCGAGCTGGCTCTGGAATCCGCAGCCATTTCCTTTCCCGTGGGCCGGGTTCAGTACCTCTATGTCCGGCCCCTGTCGTTTTGTGAGTTTCTTTCCGCGATGGCCGAAACCGCTGCTCGCGAAGCGGTGGAGACCGTGCCGGTTCTGCCCCACGCTCACGACAAGCTGCTCCGCCTGTTCCATCAGTATGCCTTGGTCGGCGGAATGCCCGAGGCGGTGGTTCAATACCGGACAAGCGGGGGGGATATCACCGCCGTGAATCAAGTGTACGCCGACCTTTTCGCCGGATTCCGCGATGATATTCTGAAGTATGGCCGGAATGAAACCATGCGGAAAATCCTCCTGCACAGCCTTGATGCGGCCCCTTATGAGGCAGGGTCCCGCATTACCTTTCAAGGTTTCGGGGTGTCGTCCTATCGCTCACGGGAGGCTGGCGAGGCCCTGCGCACCTTGGCCCGGGCCATGCTCATGGAGTTGGTTTATCCCACCGTTCAGGTGCGGGAACCACTGACTCCGGATTACAAGAAATCGCCACGGCTTCACTTTGTTGATGTGGGCCTGGTCAACCATCGGGCCGGCCTTCAGCGCGCCCTCATTGGCGTTCAGGATCTTACCGATGTTCATCGGGGTCGTCTCATCGAGCAAGTCGTCGGCCAGGAACTCAAAACCATACAGGTCCGATCCGACATCCCTTTGGCGTTCTGGGTGAGGGATAAGGCCCAATCCCAGGCTGAAGTCGACTTTTTGCTGACCTCGGACCAGGGCGTGGTTCCGGTCGAGGCGAAATCCGGTACGGAAGGCAAGCTGCGCTCGCTCCACCAATTCATCAGCCGCAGTAAAGCTGGCCTGGCCGTACGGCTCTATGCGGGCCGTCCCGGCCGGCAGAAGATCACCACGACGGATCGCGACTATACTCTGCTTGATGTTCCGTATTACGCCAGCGCCCAGATCATGCGGTACATCGCGCTGGAGAAAGACCTGTGAACGCACCGCTGCTGGCGGGCCTGTTCCGACGCTGCCAGGGCCATCAAAATCTTGCCGCCTTCCCCCAGCTCGCGTAAAGCTACGCGTGCCGTATGCTCCCCATCTACGACATCGAAATCGAACTCCTCGCCGCGCTTCAACGCCATCGGCGGGTCATCGTTCAGGCGCCCACCGGCTCCGGCAAATCCACCCAGATCCCGCAAATGCTCCACCGGCGCGGGCTTCTCGACCGTGGACAGGCCGTAATCCTCCAGCCCCGCCGCCTCGCCGCCCGCATGCTCGCCGCCCGGGTCGCCCACGAATGCAATTCCCGCCTCGGCGACACCGTGGGCTATCAAATCCGCTTCGACAACCAGTCCGGCCCCGACACCCGGATTCGGTTCGTCACCGAAGGCATCCTCCTCCGCCAAATGCTTTCCGATCCCAACTTGCGGGGGGTCAACGCCCTGATCTTCGATGAATTTCACGAACGGCATCTCTACGGCGACATCACCCTCGCCCGCGCCCTCGACCTTCAGGAAACCCGCCGCCCCGACCTGCTCATCCTTGTCATGTCCGCCACCCTCGATGCCGAGCGCCTGCGCGATTACTTGAACCCCTGCGAAGTCATCACCTCCGAAGGCCGAACCTACCCCGTCACCACCCAATACCTCCCCAAACCCATCCCCGAACGCCAACCCATCTGGGATGCCGCCGCCGAGGCCGTCGCCACCGCCCTCAAACAAGGCGCCCAAGGCGATGGCCTCGTGTTCATGCCGGGTAGCTTCGAAATTCATCGCACCCTTCAGGCCCTTGAACGAATCCCCCAAACCTCCGGCTTCGCCCTCCTCCCCCTTCACGGCGAATTGACCCCTCGCGATCAAGACGCCGCCGTCGCTCCATCCTCCCGCCGCAAAATCGTCGTCGCCACCAACGTCGCCGAAACCTCCCTCACCATCGACGGCGTCCGCTTCGTCGTGGATAGCGGCCTCGCCCGCATTCCCCGCTACGATCCCTACCGCGGCATCAACACCCTCCTCATCGAAAAAATCAGCCGCGCCTCCGCCGACCAACGCGCCGGCCGCGCCGGACGCACCGCCCCCGGAGCCTGTCATCGGCTCTGGACCGAGCGCGAACACGGAGGGCGCCCCCTTCAAGAACTTCCCGAAATCCGCCGCCTCGACCTCTCCGAAGTCATCCTCACCCTCAAAGCCGCCGACATCCTCGACCTCGCCACCTTCCGCTGGCTCGAACCCCCCGACCCTAAATCCCTCGCCCGCGCCCTGCTTCTCCTCACCGACCTCGGAGCCATCGAATCCGACACCAGCCCCCTCACCGACCTCGGCCGGCGCATGCTCGCCTTCCCCGTCCATCCCCGCTACGCCCGCATGCTCATCGCCGCCGCCGAATTCCATTGCGTGCGCGACGCCGCCCTCATCGCCGCCCTCACCCAAGGCCGGGACCTCCTCATCCGAAAACCCGGAAAAGACGTGGAAACCGCCCGCGCCGACCGCTTTGGCGAGGATGCCACCTCCGATTTCTTCATCCTCATGCGGGCCTGGGAACACGCCCGCGAACAAGGCTTCCGCTACGAAGTCTGCCGCGACCTCGGCCTCCACGCCCAAAACGCCCGCCAGACCGCCGCGCTCTTCGACCAGTTTCTCCGCCTCGCCAAAGACGAAGGCCTGCCCATCGACCACCGGCCCACCGACGAACGCGCCCTCCGCGAATGTATTCTCCTCGGCTTCTCCGATCACCTCGCCCACCGCCTCGACCAAGGAACCCTGCGATGCGACCTCGTCCATGGCCGCCGAGGCGTGCTCGCCCGCGAAAGCGCGGTTCAGGATCACCACCTGTTCGTCGCCGCCGACATCCGCGAAATCGAGGGCCGGGAAAAATCCCTCAACACCATCCTGTCCCTCGCCTCCGCCGTCGAACCCGAGTGGCTCGAAAAACACTTTCCCCGCGACCTCACCCGCGAGGCCCGCGCCGACTACGACACCGCCGCCAAACGCGTCGTCGGCGTCGAACAGGTCCGTTTCCGCGACCTCGTCTTGTCGTCGAAGCCTCTCGACAAGCCGCCCCCCGACGAAGCCGCCCGTATCCTCGCCGAAGAAGTCCTCGCCGGTCGCTTGACCTTAAAGGGATGGTCTCACCCCATCGATCAATGGATTCTCCGCCTCAATCGCCTTGCCGAGTGGTGCCCCGAACTCGACTTGCCTCCCATCGGCGACGAGGATCGAAAAACCTTAATCCAGCAGATCTGCTTCGGCCACACCTCCTACAAGGACATTAAAGATCTCGACGTGCGCCCCGTCGTCCATGAATGGCTCACCTGGCCCCAGCGCCAACGCCTCGATCAACACGCCCCCGAGCGCGTCTCCCTCCCCAATGGCCGCAGCGCTAAAGTTACCTATGTGGCCGAAAGCCAGCCCTACTTCGCCTTGCGCATTCAAGAGCTATATGACGTGCCCGACACCCCGCGCATCGCCATGAACCGCGTCCCCCTCCTCGTGCACATCCTCGCCCCTAACATGCGCCCGGTCCAAATCACCCAGGATCTCGCCGGCTTCTGGACCGAGCACTACCCCAAGGTCAAACAGGAGATGAAACGGAAATACCCCAAGCATAACTGGCGGTAACCCGCCTTTCCCGACGCCTTCCCGCTTGAGCATTCGCCTCAACCGTGCCAGATTCCGCCCATGCGCATTCTCATCTGCAACGACGACGGCATTCACGCTCCCGGCATTCACGCTCTTTACCACGCGGTCAAGGACCTCGGCGACGTCACCGTGGCCGCGCCCGACCGGGAGCGCAGCGCGGTCGGACATGCCATTACCATTTCCGATCCCATCAAATGCAAGGAAGTCCAGTTTGAGGATTCCTTCAAGGGCTATGCCATCGGTGGCACCCCCGCCGACTGCGTGAAACTCGCGGTCTACGCCCTCGTCGACCAACGCCCCGACCTCATCATCAGCGGCATCAACCTCGGCCCCAACGCGGGAATTTCCGTAATCTATTCCGGCACCGTGTCCGCCGCCACCGAAGGCACCATTCTCGGCATCCCCAGCATCGCCATTTCCTTAAACACCTTTCAAAACCCCAACTGGGACACCCCCGCCAAAGTCGCCCGCGCCGTCGCCCAGCGCGTGATCGAGCAAGGACTTCCCGAGGAAACCTTGTTAAACGTCAACGTACCCAACCTTCCCTGGGAACACATCAAAGGGTACAAAACCACCAGCATGGGCCGGTCCCGGTTCGAAGAAGTCTTCCACCACCGAACCGATCCCCGCGGGAATGTCTACTACTGGATGGATGGCGAACTCGAACTTCACACCGGCCAGGAAAACTCCGATGTCCAAGCCTTGGAAGAAGGGTTCGTCTCTCTAACCCCCATCTGGTTCGACCTCACCAACTACCGGCGCCTCGACGCCTTCCGCGAAACCTGGAGCGACCTCGCTCCCGCCCCAAACCCGCCCGCCCGCGCCTGACTCCAGCTCCCTCGAAATCCCTCATCCTCGAGGGTCGCGCTCCCGAGACGGACTCAATACCCGGATCACCCAGCCCCCCTTCAGCATTGCCTCTGTAGTTCCCGGTAGGGCGAGGCGTCTCGCCGAGCCGAAAACACTTCTGGATACAGCCTATCCCCCGACACCCCAGAATTCACCCCCCCGGCCGCACCGCGAACGGCACATGCATCACCATTTCCTCCCGACGCTTGTGCTGCACATCAAACGCCGTTTGATACTTCAGGTTGACATTCAACTTCCGCACCCGCGAAGCCGTATAGTGGTCCCGGCAATACAGCGTGAACAACTCGTGAATTCTCGGGAGCAATTCCGGCGGCACCCCTTCACCCAGCAAATAGAACCCTCCCAGATGATCCACGCTCATAATCGGCTCCCCCTGCGCCTTCCCCACCGAAAACACCACATCCAGCCGGCCGTTCACACTCTTCGCCAACCACAGCTTCACCGGCTTGTCCTTGATCAGCCGGTCAAGTTTTCGCTGGAACATCTCCTCCGAAAGCACAACTTTTGACGGTGGTGGCATAACCATATCCCTCCATGGAGGCATCCTCCCCCTCCCCCTCCACCCCGTCAAGTACCGATGACTCACAAACCCGAGCCCAACCCGAGCCGAGCCCGAGCCGAGCCTTGACGCGACCTCCCTCAGGGTGTACCCTTAACGGTGTCGGATCGAAGATCATTCATCCTGATCATCAAGCCGGCTCGGCCTCTGAAAACAGGGGCCGGCTCAACACGAAGAAGACAGGTAATGGAACTCCATTCATCAGGTTGGTTAGTCATTAGTTTGTTAATATTCGCCGTGTACGCGGCGGTGCGCTCATGCCCGCCCGCCGACACCCGTGTCATGGCGCTGATACCCTTAAAATCGTTCCGAAAGGCATTCGCACGCCGGAATCAGGCATGCCCGGACTCAACCCCGGCTTCGCACCTACGGACCATGCTATCCACCTCTCGCCCTCCCCGGGCGTTTGTTCTTTCCCATCGGGGTTCACACCCATTTCCGCCGGACTAATCCGGCGTAAAAGAAAATACCCTGCCTTGTTCGTGCTGGGGCTCAAGATACTCTTGACCCATTAATCTTTTGGACAAGGGAGTCCGGCTCCCGGCGGATCTCGTGGCAGCCTCCTTCGAGAGGAACCACCCGCCGTTGGGGAGGGCACCCACCTCTAACATAGAGGCGTCAAGATCTAGGCCTTAACGACTTGTGGTGGGGTATTTTTTTACCCGCCCTCAGCCCTGCGGAGAACCATGGACCTCTTTGACGAAAAGGAAGAACGGGAAGAAGCGCCCCAAAGCCAGCCCCCCCTGGCCGAACGGATGCGACCCGCCACCCTCGACGACGTCGTCGGCCAGGACCACATCCTCGGTCCCGGCAAACTCCTCCGCCGCGCCATCGAAGCCGACCTCCTCGGCAGCATCATCCTCTTCGGACCTCCCGGATGCGGAAAAACCTCCCTCGCCGAAGTCATCGCCAGCGCCACCCGCCGCCACTTCGTACGTACCAGCGGCGTCCTCGCCAACGTCTCCATCCTCCGCGCCCTCCTCGCCGAGGCCGAATCCCGCAAAAAACTCATGCGGCGCGAAACCATTCTGTTCATCGACGAAATCCACCGCTTCAACAAAGCCCAACAAGACGTCCTCCTTCCCTACGTCGAAGCCGGCACCGTCACCCTCATCGGCGCCACCACCCACAACCCCTTCTTCTTCATCAACGCCCCCCTCACCTCCCGCTCCCAGATCTTCCAGCTCGAACCCCTCCACGAACCCGCCATCCTCTCCCTGCTCACCCGCGCCCTCACCGACCCCCGCGCCTTTCCCCACATCACCGTCCGCGCCGATCCCGAAGCCCTCGCCCACCTTGCCCGTGTCTCCGAAGGCGATGCCCGCCGCGCCCTCAACGCCCTCGATATCGCCGTCCGTACCACCCCTCCCGGACCCGACCGCGCCATCACCATCACCCGCGCCGTCACCGAAGAATCCATCCAGAAAAAAGCCGTGGTCTACGATCGCGACGAAGACGGCCACTACGACACCATCTCCGCCTTCATCAAATCCGTCCGCGGCTCCGACCCCAACGCCGCCCTCTACTGGCTCGCCAAAATGCTCTACGCCGGTGAAGATCCCCGCTTCATCGCCCGCCGCCTCATCATCCTTGCCTCCGAGGACATCGGCAACGCCGACCCCATGTCCCTCGTCGTCGCCACCTCCGCCCTCACCGCCATCGAGTTCGTCGGCATGCCCGAAGCCCGCATCACCCTCGGCCAAGCCACCACCTACCTCGCCTGCGCTCCCAAAAGCAACGCCGCCTACGCCGGCCTCGAACAAGCCCTCGAAGACATCAAAGCCGGGCGCACCCTCCCCGTTCCCAAACACCTCCGCGACGCCGCCTACGCCTCGGCCAAAAAACTCGGCCACCAGGGCTACCAATACGCCCACGATTTCGAAGGTCACGTCGTCGATCAGGAATACGTCCCCACCTCCAAAATCTACTATCACCCCACCGCCGAAGGCTACGAAACCAAAATCCAACAACGCATCCAGCGCTGGAACGAAATCCGCGCCCGCCAGCGCGCCGCCAAAACCCCGCCCCCCACAACCCCGGAGGCAACATGAAACCCCGCCTTCGCCAGCAAATGCGGGAACAACTCGCCGACCTCGACCCCGCCTACATGCAGGCGGCCAGCGAAACCATCACCCAACGCCTCCTCAACCTCCCCGCCCTCGACCAGGCCCGCCACATTGCCCTCTACATCTCCCGCCCCCGCGAGCCCGACACCGCCACCCTCATCCAAACCCTTCGCCAGCGATCCGCCCTCCTCTACCTGCCTCGCTATCAACCCGGCCCCTCCACCTATCGCCTCACCCTCTGGCCCCCCGGCACCGACCTCGTCCCCGGCCCCTACAACATCCTCGAACCGCCGCCGGGCCCAGACACCTGCCCCCCCGATCTCGACCTCCTCCTCGTCCCCGCCCTCGCCTTCGACCGCCAAGGCAACCGCCTCGGCCAGGGCGGCGGCCATTACGACCGCATGCTCGCCGCCCACCCCGCCACCCGCATCGGCCTCTGCTTCGCCCCCTTCCTTCTTCCCCGCATCCCCGTCGAACCCCACGACCTCCCCATGCACCTTGTCATCACCGAAAATGAAATTCTCCACCTCCCCGCAAGGAGTCCCTCATGAATCCCTTCCTTATCCTTCTCCTCCTCCTTATCGCCCTCGGCTTCGGCGCCGCCCTCGCCCTCCTCATTCAACGCGCCCGCCGCAACTCCGCCGAATCCAGCATCCGCGCCATGCTCGCCCAAGCCCGCCAGCAATCCGACTCCATCGTCAAGGAAGGCAAACTCCAGGCCAAGGAGGAACTGCTCCAGGCCCGCGACCTATTCGAGCAGGACATGAAGCGCCGCCGCGACGAACTCTCCGCCTACGAAGACCGCCTCGCCCAGCGCGACGCCACCCTCGACCGGCGCCTCGAACAACTCGACCGCAAGGAATCCGCCCTCGAACTCCGTCACCAGCAGCTCGCCGACCAGCAAGCCGCCTTCACCACCCGCCAGCACGAACTCGACACCCTCCAAAAACAAAAAGTCGCCGACCTCGAACGCATCTCCGGACTCACCGCCGAACAAGCCTCTCGCGAACTTCGCGACACCCTCGAAGCGGAAGTTCGCGCCGAATCCTCCGCCCTCATCCGGCGCCTCCAGCAGGAAGCCCATGAAACCGCCGAACGCGACGCCCGAAAAATCATCGCCCTCGCCATCGAGCGCTACGCCTCCGAACAGGTCAACGAAATGACCACCTGCGTTATCCCCCTTCCCGGCGACGAAATGAAAGGCCGCATCATCGGCAAGGAAGGACGAAACATCCGCGCCCTCGAAGCCGCCACCGGCATCAACATCCTCATCGACGACACCCCCGGCGTCGTCATCGTATCCGGCTTCGATCCCATGCGCCGCGAAATCGCCAAACGCGCCCTCGAACGCCTCATCTCCGACGGCCGCATCCATCCCTCCCGCATCGAGGAAGCCGTCGCCAAAGTCCAATCCGAACTCGACCTCGCCGTAAAAGAAGCCGGGGAAGAAGCCGCCTTCGCCCTCCACCTCGACCACCTCGCCCCCGAAGTCCTCCGCATGACCGGTCGCCTCAAATTCCGCCACAGCTACGGCCAAAACGTCCTCAAACACTCCCTCGAAATGGGCCACCTCATGGGCATGATGGCCGCCGAACTTTCCCTCGACCCCGCCATCGCCCGCCGCGTCGGCCTCCTCCACGACATCGGAAAGGCCATGGACCACGACATCGACGGCTCCCATGCCCTCATCGGCGCCGACTTCCTCCGCCGCCATGGCGAAGCCCCCCTCGTCTGCAACGCCGTCGCCGCCCACCACAACGAAGTCGAAGCCGAAAGCATCTACGCCATCCTCGCCCGCGCCGCCGATACCATCACGGCCGCCCGACCCGGAGCCCGCTCCGAAACCACCGAAATCTACCTCAAGCGCCTCGAAAAACTCGAACAAATCGCCAACAGCTACCGCGGCGTCGAAAAAAGCTTCGCCGTCCACGCCGGACGCGAAATCCGCGTCTTCGTCGAACCCCACCACATCAACGACGACGAAGCCCTCCAAATGGCCCGCAACATCAGCAAGCAAATCGAGCACGACCTCCAATACCCCGGCCAGATCAAAGTCACCGTCGTCCGCGAAACCCGCTGCGTCGAATACGCCCGTTAATAATAAAGATAACCCACGATCGCCACATCATCTGCATGTCGAAACATTTACGACAACCATCTATCTTGATACCAACGTGGTGGCTTGGCTTTATGCCGGACAAACCGATCTACTTTCCAAAGATCACCAAATCCAAAACAACTGCCCCCTTGCCATGTGGTAGCTCGCCGTCACCCGCTGCGCGCAACACAAAACGCCACCCCAAAAACAGACACAGGATTTTTGTCGGGCTCGGGAACCGCATTCAACGTTCCTACAAAAATTCCCGCCCCCGTCGTTTTGTTTGCACGTCCCTGAAGCTACAACTCGATCATCGCCTCCACCAGCTCCGCGTCCTTCCGCTTCGCCAGCGTAAACCCGACCTTCTTGCAAATAATCTGCATCCCTTCGTGTTCCGGCAGGATTTCCCCGATCACCCGCTTGATCTTCTCCTTGCGGGCCACCTCCAGCAGCAGGTGTAGCAACTTCGTCCCCAACCCCCGCCGCTGATACGGATCGCTAATCAAAATCGCAAACCGCGCCTCGTCCGAATCCCGGATCCGGCTCAACCGGCCCACCGCCGCCATCGTCTGCGCGTGCTTCTTCGGATCGTCCTCCAGCGCCACCAGCACCATCTCCCGGTCGTAGTCGATAAAGCAAATCCGCTTCAACCGCTCATGGGCAATCCGGTCATCCAGCGAAATCACATGCGTATAGCGCTGACGTACCGTCTGCTCCGACAAGGTCTTGTGAAACGCCGCCAGCAGCGGCTCATCATCCGGACGAATCGGCCGCACATGCATCGGCGCTCCGTCCTTCAGGGCCATCCGCGTATTGTACTGGTGCGGATACGGCCGGATCGCCGGACGTGGAATGTCCTGCTCCTTCGTCCCCACCGGATGCAGCAGCACCCGAGCATCCACCGCGATAATCTGGTCGCTCGACACCAGCAGCGGATTGATATCCGACTCCGCAATGAAGGCCTGCTCTGCCACCAACTGGCTGAACCGCACCATAATCTCCTCCATCCGCCGCAAGTTCACCGGCTTGCGGCCCCGCACCCCCTTGAGGGCGGTAAAGATCTTCGTCCGCTCCATCAACCGCCGGGCCAGGTTGCTGTTCAACGGCGGAATCCCGATCGCCCGGTCCTTGAACACCTCCACCAACTGTCCCCCCAAACCGAACAACACCACCGGGCCGAATTGAGGATCCACCGAACTTCCGAGAATAATCTCGTATCCCTCCATCTTGATCATCGGCTGCACCGTCACCCCCTCGAAATGCTCCGCCCCCGCCTTCTCCGTCACCGATACCTTGATCCCGTCGAATGCCTCCCGCACCGCGTCCGCCGTGCCGAGGTTCAACACCACCCCCCCTACATCCGTCTTGTGGGTCAACGTCCGCGAATGAAGCTTCAACACCACCGGGTAGCCGATCGATTCCGCCGCCGCCGCCGCCTCGTCCGCGTTCAAGGCGATGTCCGTGCGCACCGTGGGAATCCCGTAGATCGCCAGCAACCGCTTCGATTCCTCCTCGGTCAGAAGCGTCCGGCCATCCGCATACACCTCATCAATCAGCTTGCGCGCCGCCTCCCGGTCCGGCTCGTGCTCGTCATCCTCGACCAGATTCGGCGTCTCATACAAGAACCGCAAATTCTCACTGTACTGATGCATGTACGTGAACATCCGGGCCGCCGTGTCCGGATAATTGAAGGTTGGAATGTTGGCCCGGTTCAAAATATCATTCCCCGCCGCCACCATCGGTCCCCCCATCCAGCTCGCCACAATCGGTTTGCCTTCCACCTTCGCGTACGGTTTCAGATACTCCGCCGTCAGCGTCGGGTCCGTCATATCCTGCGGGGTCAGAATCACCATCAACCCGTCGCTGTTCGGATCCTTCGCCGCGATCTCCAGCGCCTTCGCATACCGCCCCGGGTCTGCGTCCCCTAAAATATCGATCGGATTGCTCCGGCTCCAATGCGGAGGAAGAAAATCATTCAACGCCTTGAACGTCTCCGGCGAAATCTCCGTCAACTTGCCCCCGCTCGAAATCAGCGCATCCGTCGCCAGTACCCCTGGCCCCCCCGCATTGGTCAGAATCGTCATTCGCGGCCCTCGCGGACGCGGCTGCTTGCCCAGCACCTCCGCCATGTTGAACAAATCCGAGATCTCGTTCACCCGCAAGATCCCCGAACGCCGGAACGCCGCCTCCAACACCTCAAAGCTCCCCGTCAACGACCCCGTATGCGATGCCGCCGCCTTCGCCGCCGCCTCCGTCAATCCCGCCTTGATCACAATGATCGGCTTGTTCAGCGCGACCTCCCTCGCCGCCGACAAAAACGACCGCGCATCCCCGATCGACTCCATGTAAATCACGATGCTTTGCGTCCGCGGATCGTTTCCGAAATAATCGATCAAATCCCCGAAGTCCACATCCAGCATCGAACCGATCGAGACAAACGCACTGAACCCCACCTGCTCCCGCACACTCCAGTCCAGCACCGCCGTGCAAAGCGCTCCGCTCTGACTGAAAAATGCCACATTTCCCGGACGGGCCATCGTCGCCCCGAACGTCGCGTTCAAGCCCGTCAACGGGTTCATCACCCCCAGACAATTCGGCCCGATAATCCGCATCTTCCCCCGCGTCGCGTGCTCAAGAATCCGCTGTTCCAGCTCGATTCCCGGAGGCCCCAACTCCTTAAACCCCGCCGAAATCACAATCGCCGCCGGAATCCCCAGATCCGCACAATCCCGGATAATATCCGGCACCGCCGCCGCCGGCGTCACGATCACCGCCAAATCCACCGGTTCCGGCACCGACTGGATATTCGGATACGCCTTGATCCCCAGCACGCTCGGACGTCGCGGATTCACCGGAAACACCGCCCCTCCAAACGGGTTGCTCACCAGATTCCACAACAACGTCCGCCCCACGCTCCCGTGCGTTTCCGTCGCTCCGATCACCGCGATGTTCGTCGGCTTGAAAATTGGATCCAGCGGATGCTTCGATTGCCTCCACACATCCCGCGCGGGATCATAGGTCGGACTGGTAGGTGGCTGCGGTGTAGGTGTGGCACTCATGCTTCTGGCTCCTGGGAAAGTTCCTCGAGTTCATCCATCTCGCGGAGAAGATCGAATACCTTCGCCGCTTCCTGCTCGTCGATCACGCTCAGCGCAAACCCCACATGCACCAACACATAGTCATTCACCCGCGCCTCCGGAACATAGGCCAAGTTCACTTCCCGCTGAATCCCCCCGAACCGAACCTTCCCCATCCGGAACACAGAATCCGTCTCATCGACGCCGACTATTTGGCCTGGGATCGCTAAACACATGATCAAACAAGTTGTCTGGGCACTCTATCCCCAACCTCTCCCCATCGGCTAGGCCAATCCATCAGGAACTACGCCGAACTTGCCCTCATGGTTTCCCTTAACCCTCACCCAAACCTCCCCCAGTTCCACCCCCTCGTCGCCGCACGCCACCCGCCCCATTTCCACCTCCTCCACCTCGGACAAATTATGCGCCATCAACGACACCCGAAGCAACGTCTCCACCAATCCCCCCGACCACGTCGGCAAATCCTCATCCCCCCAGTCCATCACCTTGCGGATCATCCCCTCCGCATCGTCCTGGGTCAACGGCGTCACCCGGTGCGCTTCCGGCATCGCCACCCCCTCCCGCTCGCTCCGCCCCTGCAACGCCAGCACCGGACCAAACACCCGGTCATGTCGCACCCACAACCGAAACGCCCCACCTCCACCCCCCCCCCCCTCCCCCCCCCCCCCCCCCCAAAAAGACCCCCAACCCCCCC
>DAOLCW010000042.1:0-26453 GCA_035327665.1 Kiritimatiellia bacterium | reverse complement strand
CGATGGAGTAACGTGGTGTTTTTCCCAAATCTTGCCGGTGTTGTATTCATCCCACAGAAAGCCCGTACTGTCGGTTATTCCTTTCACGGGTATATGTATATCATGGTAATATACGTCACGTCAAGCGGCGTGCAGTCGATTCACCGACCAACCTGAGTGGCGCGGTCTTCCGCGTCCACTCGAGGTCTATGTTGGGCTCCTATTCCAAAATCCATATTGCTTTGTCGTCCTCACCCCGTCTTGCCGCATCCTTGAATTGATGTTTTTTGAGCAAAGCAATCAGCGTCGCCAAATCCTCTGGTGCAACACCCGTCCCCAATTCTACCACCAGGGTTTGATTGCGATCAATCTCGGCCAATTTCCCAAGCGTTGTATCTAGCATCTCCATAGTCATCGGACGGTCGTTTATCGTGTAATCGATGCCTATTTGTGATTTTGTAAGTTGGATCCTTACGAAATTCACCTTCTGATCAGGTGCAAAGGGGTTCATTGACGCCCTTAACTCAGTCATGACGTGTTGCGAGATTTCGCTGTTGCTCGTACTGCCGGATGGGCGTCCACAAGATGTGCCAATAACGGCGAGGATGCAGAGCGTTATTAACCGAATTAGTGTAGTCTGCATTCTATCTTTCTTTTGCCCAACTGTTTTATTCACGCATCCCACTTCGCGAATACCGGCCCGAGCGGTGATACGTGCCCCATTTTATCTCCGAAATTTGTAGGCTTGCCTCCATCTTTAGCCCATACCTTCTTATTCCATGGAAAAACGTTTCCCTCGTCAGGCCACGTTAATGGCGTGGTGCGCTGTTGACAGATTGAGCCTAAATCCCGTCCATCCTCCTGCCAAGCTCATTCCTCCCTCCTTTGACCCGATTCATCGCTTGGATCACCTCGGCGTCCCGTTCCGCATGCTGCTCGCACCGCCTGATCCAGTCCCCCTCTCCCCATGGCACGCCGAAGGCTTTGCGAAGGCGGCTCCCCGTCCGTGACATCCATGAGTCCGTTTACCCTGAGCTTGCCGAAGGGGTGGTAAAAACGTCCCCGCGTCACCCCCCGCAACTTCGTTTCCAAACCTTGGAAAACCACCCTCCCTACATTTCCAAACCTTGGAAAACCCGCGTCAACGCTCCGGAATCCGCGTTCTCGCGAACGCGGCTACGGGACCTCTTCGTAGGCATCGAGCGGGGGGCAACTGCAAATGAGGTTGCGGTCGCCGTAGGGGTTGTCGATGCGGGCGGTGGAAGGCCAGAACTTGCGGAGCTTGAGGCCGGGATCGGGATAGGCGGCTTGCTCGCGGGTGTAGGGATGGGTCCATTCGGTGGCGGAGACCATCCGGGCGGTGTGGGGGGCGTTTTTGAGCGGGTTGTCGAGCCGGTCGGCGTGGCCGTCGAGGATGGCTTGGATTTCCGCCCGGATGGCGAGGAGGGCGTCGCAGAACCGGTCGAGCTCCTCCTTGGGTTCGCTTTCCGTGGGCTCGACCATCATCGTGCCGGGGATCGGCCAGGATACGGTGGGAGCATGGAACCCGTAATCCATGAGCCGCTTGGCGAGGTCGGTTTCATCGACTCCGGAACGATCCTTGAAGGGACGGACATCAAAAATCACCTCGTGGGCGACCCAGCCCCCGGCGTTGGTGAACGGCACCGGGAAGGCATTTTCCAGCCGCCGCTTGAGGTAGTTGGCCCCGAGGATGGCGAGCCGGGTCGCTTCGGCCATGCCGTCGGAACCGAGCATGCGAATGTAGCCGTAGGAAATCAGGAGGATGCTCGAGCTGCCCCACGGGGCGGCGGCGACCGGGGCGATCGCCCGATCCCCTCCGACCGGTGCCAGGGGATGGCCGGGCAGGAAGGGAATCAGGTGTTCGGCCACGCAGATCGGCCCCATGCCGGGACCGCCCCCGCCGTGGGGGATGCTGAAGGTCTTGTGGAGGTTAAGGTGGCAGACGTCGGCCCCGATCCGCCCCGGGCTGGTGATCCCGACCTGGGCGTTCATGTTCGCGCCATCCATGTACACTTGCCCGCCCGCCGCGTGAACCTTGGCGATGATGTCGACGATGTCGGGATCGAACACCCCGAAGGTCGAGGGATAGGTGACCATGAGGGCGGCGATCCGGTCGCGATGGGCCTCGATCTTCCGGTCGAGGTCGGGGAGGTCGATGTTTCCGCGCGAATCGCAGGCGACAACTTCAACCTCCATGCCCGCCATCACCGCCGACGCGGGATTGGTTCCGTGGGCGCTCGAGGGAATGAGGGCGATGTTGCGGTGGCCCTCCCCCCGGGCCGCATGGTAGGCCCGGATGACCATGAGGCCCGCGAGTTCGCCCTGCGAGCCCGCGTTGGGCTGGAGCGACACCCCGGCGAATCCGGTGACCTCCCTTAAAGCCGCCTCGAGCCTGCCGAAAATCTCCATATAGCCCCGGGCCTGCTCGACAGGGGCGAAGGGATGCAGGTTCGCGAATTCCGGCCAGGTCACGGGTTCCATCTCCGCCGCCGCGTTGAGCTTCATGGTGCAGGACCCGAGGGGAATCATCGCCCCCGACAACCCGAGATCCTTGTCCTCCAGCGCTTTCATGTACCGCATCAATCCGGTTTCGGACCGGTGGGCGTGGAACACCGGATGGGTCATGAACGGCGAGGTCCGGATGAGGTCGTCGTGGTAGACCAGCTCGATCCGGCTCAACGCCCGGTCCGACGGCTTGCGGGGAGCTTTTCCTCCCAGCGCCTTGGCAAAGACCTTGAGCAGGGCCTGTACTTCCTCAACCGTCGTCGTTTCATCGAGGGTGATTTGGGCGTGGCGGGAATCGGGATAATAAAGATTAAAGCCCGCCTTTTCGCTCAAGGCCTTGAGCCCTTCGTGAACCGAACCCCGGGCCTCCGGCCACACCACCCGCACGGTGTCGAACCAGTAGGGATTGGTCTGAACAAACCCGAGCCCGCGCAACCCTTCGTCGAGGACCCGGGACAACCGGTGCACCCGCATCGCGATGTCCTTCAAGCCCTCCGGCCCATGGTACACTCCGTAGAAACTCGCGATGTTGGCAAGCAGGGCCTGGGCGGTGCAGATGTTCGACTTGGCCTTCTCCCGGCGGATGTGCTGCTCGCGGGTCTGCAAAGCCATGCGCAGGGCGGGCTCCCCGTTCCGGTCCACCGACACCCCGATGATCCGTCCCGGCAACTCGCGAACGTACGCCTCGCGGGTCGCGAAGAATGCGGCATGCGGCCCTCCGTAGCCCATCGGAACCCCGAACCGCTGGGCGCTCCCGACCACCACATCCGCCCCGAATTCCCCGGGCGGGGTCAGCACGGTCAACGCCAGCGGATCCGCCGCCACCGCGACCTTGACCCCGGCCGCGTGAGCCTTCTCGATGAACGACCGGTAGTCGCACACATTCCCTTCCGCGTCGGGAAACTGGACCAACGCCCCGAAAAACCGGTCCGACCACTCGATCGCCCGGAACTGCCCGACCACCACCTCGATGCCCAGCGGCTCGGCCCGGCCCCGGAGCACCGCGAGGGTCTGGGGGAAGCAGGTGTCGGCGACAAAAAACGCATGGGCCGCCGATTTGCGATGTTCGCGGTGATGGATGCGGTGGAGCATGGTCATCGCTTCCGCCGCCGCCGTCGCTTCGTCGAGGAGGGAGGCGTTTGCCACCTCCATGCCCGCGAGGTCGGCCATCATGGTTTGAAAGTTCAGCAGGGCTTCGAGGCGGCCCTGGGCGATTTCCGCCTGGTACGGAGTGTAGGGCGTGTACCATGCGGGGTTTTCAAGCACGCAGCGGCGAATCACCGCCGGGGTGATGCAACCGGTGTAGCCCTGGCCGATGCACGACACCAGAACCTTGTTGCGCCGGGCCATCTCCCGCATGTGTTCGAGGTAGGCCGCTTCGCTTTCCCCCTTGGGAAGGTCGAGGGGGGCGTCGCTTAAGATCCCTTCGGGCGCCGCCGCCTTGACCAGGTCCTTCAACGAGGCCAAGCCGAGGGTTTTCAACATGGCCTTCACATCCCCGGGACGGGGTCCAATGTGGCGGGCCGCGAACGATGCATCATGGGTTTGACTCATAGAAAAGGATGCTCCAAAACCTTGAAACTATAAGCGGGAACCCATCGAATGCAACGGCGCTCTTCACGTCCCGCAAAACGTCCGGTACGGAGGCAGCCCGGGGGGAGGTGGCTGTTGGTAAATCGCCCGTGGCTTGGCATGATTGTACGGCTCGTTCAGAGCTTCGAGCAGGCGTTCCAGCGGACCCTTGTCCCCGTTCCGCCAGGCCGCCTCCAGCGCCTCCTCGACCCGGTGGTTCCGGGGAATGACCGCCGGGTTGCAACGCTCCATGAATGCCCGGGTGGCCTCGGGACTCCGGTCCTCCCGGCCCACCCGGGCCTGCCACCCTTCGAACCACGCCTGAACCTCCGGCCGGGGTCCGGGCGCCCGGCCTGCGCAAAGAGCCACAAACGTGTTGGTATAATCGAGCCCGTCTTCCCTCATCAGCCGGAGCAACGCCTCGATCATCGCGTCATCGCCCGGCTCCTCCCGGCTCAATCCAAGCTTCGCCCTCATCCCGGAAGCCCACGCCCGGTGGAAAATTTCGCCAAACCGGTCGATGGATGCCTGAGCCTTCGCGAGGGCCGCTTCCTCGTTTTCGTCGAGCAACGGCAACAGGCACGACGCGAACCGCGAGAGGTTCCACTGCCCGATTGCGGGCTGGCGACCGTAAGCATAGCGTCCGCGCTGGTCGATCGAGCTGAACACCGCCCCCGGATCGTAGGCGTCCATAAACGCGCACGGCCCGTAGTCGATGGTCTCCCCGGAAAGGGCCACGTTGTCGGTATTCATCACCCCGTGGATGAAGCCGACGAGTATCCATTGGGCAATCAAACGTGCCTGCCGCTCCACCACCTCGTCGAGCAGGGCATGATATGGTTCATCCGCCTCCGCGCAGGCCGGGAAATGCCGGGCCATCGTGTAGTCGGCCAGGGTCGTGAGCAATTCGGGTTCACCGAGGGCGGAGGCGAGTTCGAACGTCCCGACCCGGATGTGGCTGGCCGCAACCCGGGTCAGCACCGCCCCCGGCAGCGGCTCCTCCCGGAACACCGGTTCGCCCGTGGTCGCCACCGCGAGGCTCCGCGTGGTGGGAATGCCGAGTCCGTGCATCGCCTCGCTGATCACGTACTCCCGAAGCATCGGCCCGAGGGCGGCCCGGCCGTCGCCCCGGCGCGAAAACGGGGTTTGCCCCGAACCCTTGAACTGAATGTCCACCCGAAGGTTGCGGGGGGTGATGTGCTCCCCGACCAGCAAGGCCCGGCCATCCCCGAGGTTTGTAAAGTGTCCAAACTGATGCCCCGCGTAGGCCTGGGCGAGAAAACACGCGCCGGCCGGGGCGGCGTTCCCGGTGAACAGCCCCGCCTGTTCCGGACGCGCTAGCCACTCCGCATCCAGCCCCAGCTCCCCGGCCAGCCGGGGGTTGAACAGATACATCCCCGGCTCCCGAACCGGCACCGGATCGACGCGACGAAACAGCGCCTCCGGAAGCCGCGCGTAGGAGTGATCAAACCGCCATCCCCCCTTGCCGGCGGACACGGGCTGCTGAAACATCGAAGCCATCCACCCACCATAGCCCGGAATCGCCAGCGATCAAGCAACGAGCCAAGCCTCCGGACTACGCAACATGCAGCCCCGGCTTGTAAAAAAAACCTCGCTTCACCCTGGCCAATACCGGCTCCCTCATCAGGTCGCCCTCCTCGTTCCGTTGCCTCAGTGCGGTGACCTCCCCCGCGAGGTCACCAACATACGTCCGACGCTGTTCCGGATAGAGATGATCCACCACATAACGATACACGACCAGATCTTCGCGATTCGCGTCTTCGACCACTTCCATCAAGCCATGAGATTCCTGCTCTACGGAACGCCGTAAGCCGGGAGCCTGATTGCGGGTTGAATACCCCGTCTTTAGCTCCGGACGGGCCAGCCATTGGGCGAACATCACGAAGGACTCATCGAACCACTGGGTCAGCCCCACGAACACCCGCATCGTCTTGAGTTGCCGAATCGCCGCCGCGCCATCTTCACCTCCGCAGAGCATTCGCGTCATGATGTTCCGCCGGCGGGGATCCGCCGCGAAGGCCCGCAAGGCATCCGGCGTATCCGGAACGCCAGAGTCCCGCAAGTCATGTTGATAATTGGACATGAATCTGCGGATCGGCTCGCGCATCCACGTGAAATAACGGAGGTCCGGAGCAACCTCCTCCAACCCCATGAAACACGTTACCCGGTGCCCGCAGATCCCGGCCAGACGAGGATAAAACTTCCGGGCAAGGACAAGATCCTCAGGACCAATCCACTCCTGCCCTTTGCGCCGCGAAGGCGGAACCTTGATGTCGCAATGCCCCGCCCCGAACGAGCAACGCAAAACATGACGCAACGTCGAGCCCCCGGTTTTCGGCATGTGAATGAACGCGTACATCGGCCGGAAAGAATCGAGCGACCAGGGAGGATTCGACAACTTACGATTTCGTAAGTTTCCTCCCCTCTTCCATCCGCAAAGGAAACTTTTCGCTGGCCTTTGCCCGGGCCCTGATGTTTATCGGAGGAAACCACCGCCGCCATGGAACACGACCCTACCTTACTGCTGGTCGAGGACGACCCCCGCATTGCCGCCTCCTTGCGGGCGGGCTTGGAAGAAGAAGGATTCCGCGTCGCCGTCGCCCCCTCCTGCCGGGAGGCCGACCGGATCCTTGGCGAAGGCTCCGTCTCCGCCATCATCCTCGACCTCGGGCTGCCCGATCGCGACGGCATCGAATGGCTGCAAGAGCTGCGGCAAAACGGGGGCTCCCTTCCCGTGCTCATCCTCACCGCCCGCGACGCCATTGAACAGCGCGTCCTCGGCCTCGAGGCGGGCGGCGACGACTACCTCGCCAAACCCTTCGCGTTCAGCGAGCTGGTCGCACGGATCAAAGCCATCACCCGGCGAACCGCCGCCGTTGCCAACCTGATCGCCGTCGGCGACCTCACCATCGACCTCGTCAACCGGGGGGCCCGCCGCTCCGGGCTGTCACTCGACCTTTCCCCCCGTGAATTCGACGTCCTCGCCCATCTCGCCCACAAAGCTGGCACCACCGTCTCCCGCGATACCCTGATGCGCGACGTCTGGAAAATCAACCAGCGGGCAACCTCCATGGACAACGTCATCGATGTCCTTATGGTTCGCTTGCGTGAAAAAGTCGACAAGCCCTTCTCCGCCCCGCTCATCCACACCATTCGCGGCGTCGGCTACCGCCTGCTCGCCCGGCCATGAACAACCCCATCCGCATCCGCTACTTTCTCTGGCTCGCCGCCCTGCTTCTCGCTTACTTCACGGTAAATTCCGCAACCCTCCTCGCGATCAACCTCCCCTCCATCCTCGCTCGCGGACCCGACTGGCGTGAAGAATTCCACGAATGGCTGGTCATCACCGGGGTCGGCGGCGTCCTGCTTCCCGGACTTCTCTTCGCCGCATGGCGGCTCTCCCGCCGCATGCTCAAACCCCTCCGCGACATCGTCGACACCTCCAACCGAATCGACAGAGGCCACCTCAGCGAACGTATTCACGTTCAGGATACCCATGACGAAATCGCCGACCTCGCCGCCAGCCTCAACCGGGCCCTTGACCGCTACGAAGAAGCCGTCCGACGCCAGCGCCAATTCGCAGGAACCGCGTCCCACCAGCTTCGCACTCCCCTGACCTCCATTCGTACCATCGGCGAAATTACCCTCCAGCATGACCGAACTCCCGAGTCCTACCGCGAAGCCATCGGCACCATGCTTGAGGAAGCCGGACGACTTGCCCGCATTGTTGAGCAATTACTTCTCATGGCCAAACTGAATCACCAGGACTTGCGCGCCACCTTCACTGCGGTTCACCTCCCCGAACTCTTCGCCGAAACCACCTCCCGGCATGAGCCCCTTCTACTCGCCAAGCGCATCCGCCTTACCTCCCGTGCCGCCCCCGGCACCACCGCCTGGGGCCACCCCGCCCTCCTCGATCAGGCTCTGTCCAACCTCCTCGACAACGCCATACGCCATACCCCGAACGAAGGCGCCATCACCCTCGCCGCCACCCCGTCGCCCAACCGTTTCATCACCATCTCCGTCTCTGACTCCGGCCCCGGTTTCTCCTCCCAACCCTCGACCTCGCCCCTCCCTCCCGACAATCCCGCCGACACCCGCTCCGGCCTCGGCTTAAACATCGTCCGCGAAATCGTCCGCGCCCACGATGGCGACATCGAAATCCAATCCATTCCTGGCCATGGAGCCACGATCGGCATCCGGATTCCCATACCGCCAACCGCCTGATCCCGCCCTGCGCGACAGGGATTTTCTTGCAATCACCCGATCACTTACTACCTTCACCCAACTTCAACGCCTCAACCCAAAGGATAAACACCATGCAAGAACAGCAACACGAAGAAATCGTCGATTTGACCGAAGTCGCCGCCGAAACCGTCCAGAAAATCGCCGCGGGCGAAGGGGCCGACCTGCTCGCCGCCGCCATGCCCTACCTGATCAATGCCGGCATCGCCATCGCCATTCTTGTCATCGGACGCATCGTCGCCGGGGGCATCCGCTCGCTCGTCAAGAAACTCATGGCCGCCCGCAAGGTCGATGAAACCATCGTCGGCTTCGTCGCCGGCTTGATCTATGCCGTGATCATGGTCGGGGTGGTACTTGCCGCCCTCCAGCGCCTCGGCATCCAGACCACCTCGTTCGTTGCCATCATCGGCGCCGCCGGGCTGGCCATCGGCCTCGCCCTTCAAGGCTCCCTCGCCAATTTCGCCGCCGGATTCATGATGATTCTTTTCAAACCTTTCCGGGTTGGAAACGTCATTGACGCCGCCGGCACCTCCGGCATCGTCGAGGAAATCGGCATCTTCACCACCACCCTCCGCACCCCCGACAACCGCGTCATCATCGTCCCCAACAACGCCATCACCTCCGGCAACATCATCAACCTCTCCGCCCGGGATACCCGCCGCGTCGACCTCGTAATTGGCGTGAGCTACAACGATGACCTCAAAGCGGTCAAGAAACTCCTCCTCGATCTCCTCGCCGAGGATGCGCGGGTTCTCAAAGATCCCGAACCCACCGTGGGCGTAGTCGAACTTGGCGAAAGCAGTGTCGACTTCTGCGTACGCCCCTGGGTCAACGCCGCCGACTATTGGCCGGTCACCTTCGACCTCAACCAGACCATCAAAGAGCGACTCGAAGCCGCCGGGTTCAGCATCCCCTATCCCCAGCGCGACATCCACATCCACAACCCATCCTGACCCCGCGCCTTTTCAGATCCATCAATGATGGTAAAAGGATCGTCATCAATCGGTTAATGTCCTTGGTGTCCGTCGGGGACGATGGGTGGTGACCAGAAACCGTCTGGTAATCCCACATCGTGGGATCATCGTGGCAACCGTGTGGAGTGCGGAATCTCGATTCCGCTTTCCCCTTCGCTTCTTGAAGCGAAGACCTTGATCGCCAACAAAATTCGTTGGAACCTGAGACCAAACTTGAACTTGGGATTCCCTCCCAACCATGATAAATTTCTCATGTTTTTGAACAAATCCGATTCCCGATCAGGAAGGAAGACCATGACCTTGCATGACGAAATGACCACCCTTGCCGACCACGCCGTGGCCGCCTCACGCGCTCTCGCCCGGTTGAGCACCCGCAAGAAAAACGCGATTCTCGAAGCCATGGCCGAAGAACTTGACCTCCGCCGGGATGCCATCAAGGCCGCCAATGAAATCGACATGCTCGCCGGACGCGAAGCCGGACTCTCCACAGCCATGCTCGACCGCCTCCACCTCACCGACGCCCGCATCGACGCGATGATCAAAGGCCTCAAGGACATCGTCGTCCTCAAAGATCCCGTCGGACAGGAAATCAGCTCCTGGATCCGTCCCAACGGCCTCGAAATCAAAAAAGTCCGCGTCCCCATCGGCGTCATCGCCATCATCTACGAGTCCCGCCCCAACGTCACCGCCGACGCCGCCTCCCTCTGCTTCAAAACCTCCAACGCCGTCATCCTCCGTGGCGGCAAGGAGTCCATGCACTCCAACCGCGCCATCGCCGAGGCCCTTCAAGAGGGCGGACGCAAAAAAGGGCTCCCCGACCACTCCATCCAACTCGTAAAAACCACCGACCGCGACGCCATCCGCGAACTCGTCCAGATGGTCGGAAAAGTCGACCTCGCCATCCCTCGCGGGGGCGAAGGCCTCATCAACGCCGTCGTCGAACATGCCCGCGTACCCGTCATCAAACATTACAAAGGCGTCTGCCATGTCTACATCGATGATTCCGCCGACCTCGACATGGCTCTCGACATCGTCGAAAACGCCAAATGCCAACGCCCCGGCGTCTGTAACGCCATCGAAACCGTCCTCGTAAGCGACCTCATCGCTCCCGAAGTCCTCCCCCGCCTCGCCGACCGCCTCGCTGAACACAATGTGCTCCTCCGCGGCGACGAAACCGCCCGCGCCATCGTCCCCTCCATGGAACCCGCCACCGAGGAGGACTGGTACGCCGAGTACCTCGACCTCATCCTCGCCATCCGCGTGGTTGATGGACTCGAAGCCGCCATCCACCACATCAACCATTACGGCTCCCATCATTCCGATGCCATCGTCGCCCGCTCCGAAGCCGCCCAGAAAGCCTTCTGCCAGGAGGTCGACTCCGCCACCGTCTACGTGAACGCATCCACCCGCTTCACCGACGGCGGCGAATTCGGCATGGGAGCCGAAATCGGGATCAGCACCGACAAACTCCACGCCCGCGGCCCCATGGGTCTCGAGGAACTCACCACCTACAAATACGTCATCCACGGCACCGGCCAAATCCGCTGATCCCCATGGACAGCATCCTCCAGCAGCGAGCCGACGACCTCATGGGCGAGCTCATGCTCCTTCCCGATCCCCGCGAGCGGCTCTCCCATCTCATCGACCTCGCCCGCCGCGACCCTCCTCTCCCCGAGTCCGAACGCATCGAAGCCAACGAAGTCGAAGGCTGCATGTCCACCCTCTGGCTCGCCGCCTCCTTCGAGCAGGGCCTTTGCCGCTTCCGCTGCCAGTCCGATGCCCTCGTCGTCCAAGCCATCGCCGGACTCCTCTGCCGCTTCTACGACCAGACCCCTCCCCACGACATCCTCCGCCATAGCCCCGACTTTCTCGCCATAGCCGGCATTCTCGACCACCTCTCCTCCAACCGCCGCAACGCCCTCTCCCGCGTCTGGAAAATCATCCGCCTCTTCGCCGCCCAACACCAGCAACCCGCCACCGCCACCACCTGACCCGGTCATCCCCGTGTGGTACGACGCCCACAACCATCTCCACGACCCCCGGCTCGCCCCCCACCTGCCCTCCTTTCTCGCCACCCTCGATGCCTCCGGCATCCAGGCCATGGTCGTCAACGGCACCTCCGAAAACGACTGGGATCACGTCCTCTCCCTCGCCCGCCGCTCCCCCCGCATCATCCCCTCCATCGGCCTTCACCCCTGGAAGGTACCCACCCGTTCTCCGCAATGGGAAGCCACCCTTCAGATCCTCCTCGACGCCCACCCCTGCGCCATCGGCGAGATCGGCCTCGACAAATGGAAACCCGACCTCCCCTACCACGATCAGGAAGAGGTGTTTCTATTCCAGATGAAACTCGCCGCTGACCGCAACCTCCCCGCCAGCATCCACGTTCTTAAAGCATGGGACCGTCTCCCGCCCCTCCTTCGCGAATCCGGCGTCCCCGCCTGCGGCTTCCTCCTCCATAGTTGGGGAGGGCCCCCCGAACAACTCCCCCTCCTTCTCGACCTCGGCGCCCACGTCTCTTTCCCCGGCTACTTCGCCCGACCCGGAAAAGAAAAACGCCGCCTCGCCTTCGCCAAGGTTCCTCACCACCGACTCCTCGTCGAAACCGACGCCCCCGACCAGCCTCTCCCCGACCCCCTTGTCCTCCACCCCCTCGATCACCGCCTCAACCATCCCGCCAACCTACCCGCCGTCTACGCCGCCCTCGCCGAGACCCTGAACCTGCCCCTCCCCGCCCTCGCCGGGCTCATTGAGCAAAACTTCCACCGGCTGTTCGGCTCTCTCATCCATCGAGCACAACTCTAATCCCTTAACCTTTCCCCGAACACCTCACGGAATTCATCATTCCGTTATTGGTGAACCCCACCCATTGGGTTATCCTTGTCCCCGATTTCGCCGACACCATCTTCCCGGGAGCCCCCGTGTCCACCAACGATCAAAGCTATCACCTCAAGGAGCTGCTCCTCCCCGACATCGAGGACATGATCGACGCCCACGACTGGCGCGGGCTTCGCATGGCTCTCGCCACCTGGCCTCCCCCCGAAATCGCCGACCTCCTCACCGACCTCGAAACCTCCAAGCAAGTCCTCCTCTTCCGCGCCCTCGCCAAAGAACCGTCCGCCGTCGTCTTCTCCTACCTTCCTCCCGAAGACCAGGACGATCTCCTCGCCTCCCTTACCAACGAGGAAACCCGCCGCCTCCTCGAAGAACTCCCTCCCGACGATCGCACCCAGCTCCTCGAAGAACTACCCGAGGAAATCACCCGCCGCCTCATGGAAATGCTCAGCCCCGAGGATCTGCGCGAAGCCCGCACCCTCCTCGGCTACCCCGAGGAAAGCGTCGGGCGGCTCATGACCCCCGACTACAGCACCATCCATCCGGAATGGTCCATCGCCGATGCCCTGACCCACATCCGGAAAACCGGAGCCAAAAGCGAATCCCTCCACGCCGTCTTCGTCGTCAACCAGGCCAACCGGCTCCTTGGCCGCGTCCTCCTCCGCCACCTCGTCACCGCCGACCCCGCTCAGCGCGTCGACAAAATCATGACCCTTAACGTCGTCCACATCGCGCCCACCGCCGACCGCGAGCAAGCCGTTCAACTTTTCGAACATTACGACCTCATCATCCTCCCCGTCGTCGGCCAGGACGGCACCCTCCTCGGCATCGTCACCGTCGACGACATCCTCGACGTCGCCCGAAAAGAAGTCACCGAAGACTTCCAGAAACTCGGTTCCGTCGGCCACATTCCCGGCAGCATACGCGCCGCCCCCGTCAACCTCCTCTACCGCCGCCGCATCGGCTGGCTGCTCACCCTCGTCGGCGTAAACATCATCTCCGGCGCCGCTATCGCCCACTTCGAATATACCATTGAAAAAGTGGTCGCCCTCGTCTTCTTCCTCCCCGTGCTCATCGGCAGCGCCGGCAACGCCGGCTCCCAGTCCGCCACCCTCATCATCCGCGCCCTCGCCACCGGCGACATCGAAATGGGCGACTGGTTCAAAATGCTCGGCAAGGAACTCGCCGTAGCCGCCCTCCTCGGCACCACCATGGCCCTCGGCATCTGGTCCATCGGCATCCTCCGAACCACCATGCCCGTCGCCCTTGTCGTCGGGGCCTCGATGATGCTCGTCGTCCTCATGGGCTGCATCATCGGCTTCGCCATGCCCTTCGTCCTTAGTAAATTAAAGTTTGACCCCGCCACCGCCAGTGTGCCCCTCATCGCCTCGATCTGCGACATCGCGGGCGTCATCGTCTACTTCTCCATCGCCACCCGGTTCCTGATTTAATCCGCGCCCGGCCCGGCGAGAATCCGCCGCGCCGCGTCCACATCCGACCCGATCTGGGCGATCAACTCCTCGTCGCGCCCGAACCTCCGGTCATCCGGACGGATCCGTTCCACAAACTCCACCGCAAGCTCCGTCCCGTACAAATCCTCCTCCACATCCAGCACATGCACCTCCACCGCCGCCGGATGCGAACGCTCGTCCCTCGGAATGTACACCGCCGCATCGTAGGTCGCGCTTCCGATCCTCGCCCGACCCGCATAAATCCCGTCCGGGGGCAATTGAGCCATCCCGGTTTCAAGGTTCGCCGTCGGAAACCCGAGCTGACGGCCCCGTTTCAACCCATGCACCACCGGAGCCGACAAACACGGCCAGCGTCCCAGCATCGCCCTCGCCTCCCTCAGGCTCGCCAGCCGGATCGCCTCCCGGATCCGTGTGCTCGAAATCGGAACCTCCCGCCACAACACCGGAGGCGGAACCACCGCGTCGTACCCCAACACCGGACCCCGCTCCGCCAAAAGCTTCACATCCCCCGCCGCCCGATGCCCAAACCGCCAATTCTCCCCGGCCACAATCGTCTTTAACGAAGGAATCGCCTCCACCACCCGCTCCAGAAACCTCTCCGCCGGTGTTCGCGAAAACTCCGGCGTAAAATCAAGCAGAAGACACCCCGCCATCCCCGCCTCCTTAAAATATTCCAGCTTCTGCGCCGTCGTGCACAACATGCGTGGAGCCGCCTCCGGCTCCAGAACACTCAACGGATGACGGGCGAACGACAACACCCACGCCTCGCCCCCTGCCCCCTCTGCCCTCTCCCGGGCCCTCGCCATCAGTATCTGATGCCCCCGGTGCACCCCGTCAAACATCCCCACCGCCATCGCCACCGGAGCGAAGCTCGCCATGTCTTCGAATTGACCAACAATGCGCATCAGGGAAGCGGGGAAAGCAACCGGGCCTGGTGCAGCGGAACCAGTGCCGACCACAACTGCTCCTCGGTCATCCCCACCACATCCTCCAGACCATGGGCCTGCTCAATCCGGTACGGACCGCTCGCCGTCCGCCGCAAACCCGACAAGTGAGCCCCGCACCCAAGCGTCTCCCCGATATCGTGGCACAACGTCCGCACATACGTCCCCTTCGTGCACTTCACCCGGAACCTCGCCCGCGGCAAATCCGCCTCCAACATCCGGAACTCATACACATGAATAAACCGCGGCTCACGCTCCACCGTTTCCCCCTTTCGGGCCAACTTGTACAGCGGAACGCCATCCTTCTTGATCGCCGACACCATCGGTGGCATCTGCATCTGGTCCCCCGTCAACCCTGCCATCGCCGCCGCAAGTTGCGGGGGGTCCACGTGCTCCCACGACCGCGCCTCCACCACGTCACCCTCCGCATCCTGGGTCGTGGTGCTGCTTCCCAGCGTAATCTCCCCCTCGTACTCCTTGTCCGAACCCATGATCTCCCCCGAAAGCTTCGTCCCCCGCCCCGTCAGGATGAGCAACAAACCCGTCGCCATCGGATCCAACGTCCCCCCGTGCCCCACCTTCTTGATCTTGAACCGGTTCCGGATCTTGTTCACCACATCATGCGAGGTCCAGCCCGGCGGCTTGTCGACCAGAAGGACCCCGTCCCACGGATCCAGCGTCCGGGTCGGACCCGGCGAAAACCTCCGGCCCCCTGCCCGCTCAGACATCGCGGCTCTCCTTCTCCTCCTCCAACCACTCCGGATGTTCCTGCTCCAGATCCTGCAACAGATGAAGCACCCGGTCCCCCCCTTCGATCGAACCATCGAGGTGAAACGAAAGGCGCGGCGTGTACTTCAAGACCACCGTCTTCGCCAAATGGTCCTGAAAATCCTTGCGGTGCCGGTGCAAAAGATTCAGCAACCGGCTCTGCTCCTCCGGCTCGCCAAGAATCGATACCGAAACCCGGGCCCGCCGCAAATCGCTGCTCGTCGCAACCCGTGTCACCGTCACCCGCGACGCGTCGAACGCCGCCTCGTTCATCACCTTAAACAAGGCCCCGGCAATCTCATGCTGCACCAGATTGTTGATCCGGCTCAGGCGGTCCACACTCATTCAGGCCCTTTCCGCGGCGGAAAGCCGCCCGCTGCTTACAATTGTTGCACGATCTTCTCGACATCGTACATCTCGAGAACATCGCCTTCCAGGAAGTCTGTAAAATGATCCACCCGGATTCCGCACTCCTGGCCGTCCCGGACCTCGTTCGCATCGTTCTGGTAACGCTTCAGCGCGGCAATCGACCCCTCGAACATCACCTCGCCCTTGCGACGCACCCGGACCCGCGACTTGCTCGTCACCTTGCCCGACGTCACCACGCAACCCGCGACCTTGCCCTTCTTCCCGAGGTCAAACACCTGCTTGACCTTCGCCGCCCCGTGCACGTTCTCCCGGATCAACGGATCCAACAGCCCCGCCATCAACGCCTTCAACTCGTCGATCAATTCGTAGATGATGCTATAGAGCTTGATCTCCACACCTTCCCGCTTCGCCGACGCGTTCACCCCGTTATCCTTCCCCACATTGAACCCGACAATCAGCGCCTTCGACGCCTTCGCCAGAAGCACATCGTTCACACTGATGTTCCCGATGCCCGCGAGAATGATCTTCGCCGTGACCTTGTCGCTCTTGATCCCCCCGATCATGTAGTGCACCGCCTCCAGCGAACCCTGCACATCCGACTTGATCACCAAATTCAAATGCTTCTTCTCCGCCACCCCCGATTGCTGGAGCAATTCCTCCAACGAAAGCTTCTTCGGCGCCGCCGTGGTCAACGTCTCCTCCCGCAGCGCCGCCTGCCGCTCCTCGTGAAGCTGCTTCGCCACCCGGTCGCTTTCCACCACCACAAACTCCGCACCCGCCTCCGGCACCCCGCTCAACCCCATCACCTTCACCGCGCGCGAAGGTCCCGCCTCCTTGAGCTTCTTGCCCGAATTGTCCAGCAGGGCCTTGATCTTCCCCCAATGCGGGCCGCAAAGAATCGCGTCGCCCACCTTCAACGTCCCATTCCGGACCAACACCGAAGCCGTCGGACCCATCCCCGCCTCCAACTGGGCCTCAATCACATACCCAATCGCTTCCCGGGCCGGGTTCGCCTTCAAATCGAGCATGTCCGCTTCCAGAGAAATCATGTCCAGAAGATTGTCAATCCCGTCACCCGACATCGCGCTCACCGGACAGCACGTCACATCGCCACCCCAATCGTCCGGAGTCAATCCGTCCTGCTGAAGCTGGGTTTTCACCCGGTCAATGTTCGCCGCACGAAGGTCGATCTTGTTGATGGCAATCATCAACTTCACCCCCGCCGCCTTCACATGCTGAATCGCTTCCTTGGTCTGGGGCATCATCCCGTCCACCGCGTCAATCACCACCACCGCGATATCCGTCAGGTTTGCCCCCCGCGCCCGCATCTTCGTGAACGCTTCGTGACCCGGTGTATCAAGAAAGGTGATCGACTTGTTACGAGCCGGAAGCTCCACCGTGTACGCGCCGATGTGCTGGGTGATCCCCCCCGCCTCACCCGCCGCAACTTTGCTGTTGCGAATCCGGTCCAGCAACGACGTTTTGCCATGATCGACATGGCCCATAAAACAGACCACCGGAGGACGCAACTTTTTGTCATCCTCGCTGTCCACCTGCTCCTCCGCCACCACTTCCGGCGGCTTCTCCTCCACCACGACAACCGGCGGGGCCACCTTCCTCTCCTGCTCCAACACAAACCCATGGCGCTCCGCCACCGTTTGCGCCGTCTTGATCTCCAGCTTCTGGTTGATCGAGGCAAAAATGTTCATTCCCATCAATTCCGCGATCAACTGGTTCGGCTTCAGGCCCAAGGCCTCCGCGAAATCCCGAACCACGATCGGGGGCTTCACCACCAGCCGAACCTTCTCCCCCGGCTTGCGGGCTGGCTCTGGCTTCACCGCCGCAGCCACCGGCTCGGACTTCGGTTCCGGCACCGGCTCAGGTGCCGCAGCGGGCGGAGGAGGAGGCGGCGCAACCTCCACCGGCTTTTCCTCTTTCGGCGGCTCCATGACCGCCGTCTGCGTCCGCGCCCCCTTGTTCTGGGCATAAAATCGGCGGACGGCCGCAATTTGCTCCATGCTCAATCCGCTCACCGCCGCCTTCACCTCATAGTTCAGGCTACGCAGTGTCTCCAGCAGCTCCTCGTTGGACTGCTTCAGTTCTTTAGCTAGTTCGTGTACTCTCATGTCACCGGATTTTTCTGTTCAAATGCCTTTTCCGCCGCCGACCGGATTGCTCCCGCAACCTCCGGGGCCATACCTTCAATCGCCTCAAGATCTTCCAACTCCGCGGCAAGAATTCCTTCCAGAGTCAGGAAGCCCGACTGCACCAGAAGCTCCGCATTCTCCTCCCCAATCCCCTCGATCGCCGCCAGGTTCGCCACCGCCTGGGCCACCTTCTCCTCGAAGGCCAGATCCCCTTCTTCCTTCTGAATGTCGATCTTCCAACCCGTCAACTTCGAGGTCAAACGAGCATTCTGCCCCTTCTTGCCGATCGCCAGCGAAAGTTGATCCGAATCCACTACAATGTGAACCGTACGCGTCTCCTCCTCAATCGACAACCGCACCAGCTTCGCCGGCGCCAGCGCATTCGTCACGAACGTCTTGATGTCGTCGCTCCACCGTACAATGTCGATCTTCTCCCCCGACAACTCCCGCACAATGTTCTTCACCCGGATCCCCCGCAAGCCCACACACGCCCCCACCGGATCGACCTTCTCATCGTTTGAAATCACCGCAATCTTCGTCCGGAAACCCGCTTCCCGGGCAATCGCCTTGATCTCCACCGTCCGGTCCATGATCTCCGTCACCTCCGACTCGAACAGCCGGATCACAAAATCAGGATGGCTCCGCGAAACCGAAATCACCGTCCCCTGCGAACGATTCTCCACATTCATAATCAAGGCCCGGATCCGGTCCCCCACCTGATACTCTTCGGTCGGAACCCGCTCCCGAGCCCCCAAAACCGCCTCGGTACGTCCCAAATCCAAAATCACATCGCTCCGGTCGAACCGCCGCACCGTCCCGCTAATCACCGACTGGATCTTGTCCTTATACTCTAGGTAGACAATATCCTTCTCCGCCTGCCTCAACAGGTTTAGAATCGCCTGCTTCGCCGTTTGAGCAGCAATCCGGCCAAAGTTGCGGGGGGTCACCTCAACCTCCACCATGCTCCCCACCACCGCATCAGGATGCCGCCTAAGTGCATCCCTAAGAGCTACTTCCTCTTGGGGCTTGGTGACCTTCTCCACCACTTTCATCTGGGCAATGGCCCGCGTTTCATACGTCTTGCGATCCACTTCGATCCGCACATCGTCGTTGGCCAACTCGCTCTTCTTGGCCGCAGCAAGAACGGCTGTTTCAATCACATTCAGCACGGTCTCACGGCTAATGCCGCGCTCCCGCTCCATGTACTCCAACACCGTCAACAACTCGTTATTCATAACTCAAGACCTTAATGGACAACACGTTACAACCAATTTAAACCTGCCGCACGACCAGTTTAGACAGAAAAGAGTGGGTAGCGACCCACTCTTTGCCGCGAATAAACTATTCGACCTGCATACATATAGCCATCCAGCCCCCTTGGTCAAGTGCAATTCCCGTCTCGCTCCACCCCCTCCTTACCCCGCAATCACGATGATTTTTTTCTGTTATGCCCCCGCAATGGGGTTGACCCCACCCCACGCATCCGCTAGCCTTGAAATGGTGTCGTACTTTGCGGCTTAACCAATTCTCACGTTTAGGGTAAATTTTTAGTACGAATGCGAATCCCCTTCTGTCACGTGCCGTGGGCTGTGGCGGGTTGGGGCGGGGTAATTACTTTGGGTATGGGCAAGACAATCACAACGCGCGGTTGGATCATCGCGGCGTGCCTCATCGGTATGCTAGCTGTGCTCCCCCCTGCCGCCAATGCGGCACTGGTTGACTTGGACATCCAAGTTTCATTCCCCCTTCTCGATGAAAACGATGTCCCCCTCGCCGACGGCTCCTGGGTTTTCGTTTACGGATCCCTCAATGACGTCGCCGATCCCATGGATACTTGGGGAACCAACGTAATCGCCGGTTCCACCACTGGAGACGACGTCATCCTCGCCGCCTTCCAACTCACCAGCGGGGCCGACTTCGGTGTCGATGGCTTCTTCTTCACCACCGTGAAATACGATCCCACCCTCGTAAACTTTGCCTACATTCGATTCTTCAATTCTTCCGGACCTCTCACCGGAATGATCTACTGGGGCGAATCCCTCGTTTACACCATTACTCCCCCTCCCCTCGGAGCCGCTCAGATCGACTTCGCCCCCACCGAAAGCCTTTCCACAACAAATTTAGACAATTTCGTAATCATACCTGAACCCAGCACATTTAACTTAGTGCTATTAGTTGGGTGTATGATGTGGGGAATGCGCGCCTCGATGAGAAGATCGATCAAGGCCGCAACCAGCAAATCATCCGAAAGACCTGAACAAACCACCTGATTCTGCGGAGTGAAATCAGTCATGAACAAGTCGGCAAAATATACGAGCGCTTTCCTGATGGTCGCATGGATGGCCGGTAGTGCCCTTGCCCAACTGGCTCCGGTTCACTTCGGCGTTGCTGGACGAACCCCCATCCTCGACGAATTCGGAAACGTCCTACGGGGTACCTCTCCCGGTGACCCCGGCCATCAGCAGGGAGTCATCGTTCAAATTCTTGGTGCCGACGGAAACATCATCCACCCCCCGTCCACCAACGGCGTCCCTCATCCTGACAACCCCGTCGTGGCCACCGTACGCGTGGGATACGGTACTAGCCCCACCCTTGGCCCCACCCCCGGCATTTTCTCCGGAACCCTCTCCCATTACCGAACCGACAACCATCCCAAAAAAGTCTTCGCCCGCGTATTCAACCATGTCGACACCGAATACGCATCCTTCTACACCGACTCCTCCATTCTCCAGGCCCCTCACGGATCCTACTCCGTTCTCGAATTCGACCTCACCGCCACCACCACCGAACTCGATACCACCGACTGGGACGGCGACGGCTTGAGCCGCTCGTGGGAACTCAGCCTTGGCACCGACCCCGGCAATCCCGACACCGACGGCGATGGCATCCTCGATGGCGATGAGTTCCTCGCCGGAACCGATCCCCTCGACCCCGATGACTTCCTCCAAATGGTTCAACTTATCCCCGCCGGAGGGGCCGATGTATACATCGTCTGGGCCACCGCGCCTGGTCGCACCTATCAGGTTGAATACACCACCGACTCCCTTGTCGGATCCCCCGAATTCTTGCCTGTCGGAGATCCTCTCACCGCGCAGGAAGACGAGTTCGAACTCTCCATCTTCTTCCCCAACGGCCTCGCCCTCGACAATGCCCATTATCGCGTGCGCCTGATCGTCGACTAGACGCAGGGCACTCCACCGTGGAACAAGACCGCCGAAACCCTGTCCCTGTCGCAAATCCACCCACCGTACTGGTTGGCATCTGTGGCGGAATCGCCGCCTACAAAGCCGCCGACCTCGTTTCACGACTCGTAAAAGAAGGATACGAAGTCAACGTACAGTTAACCGGGGCGGCCACCCGGTTTATTTCCCCCCTCACCTTTGCGGCCCTCACCGGCAAGCCCGCTCTTACCTCCATGTTCCCCGAGCCTGCCTCCGCAAACGGACGCCAGGACGCCTACCCCCACCTCTATCCCGCCACCCGGGCCGATGCCTTTATCCTCGTCCCCGCCACCGCCGACGCCATTGGGAAAGTCGCCTGTGGACTCGCCACCGACCTCGTCACCACCAGCGCTCTCTCCCTCCCTCCCCACTGCCTCCGCATCTTCGCCCCCGCCATGAACGTCGAAATGTGGAATCAACCTGTCGTCCGTGAAAACTGCGCAAAACTTGCCGCGCGCGGATGGATGCAAATTGGACCCGAAACCGGAACCCTCGCCTGCGGCATGGAGGGGGAGGGCCGACTCGCCTCGCCAACCTCAATCATCGAGGCCCTGAAACACCACCTCGAACCACCCTCACCTTCGCTCTCCGGAAAAAACATACTCATCCTATCCGGCCCCACCCACGAATACCTCGACCCTGTTCGCTACATCGGCAACGCAAGTTCAGGAAAAATGGGCAAAGCCCTCGCCGAAACCGCCGCCAAGGCCGGAGCCACCGTGACCTTCATCACCGGCCCCGTCCCCTCCGCCAACCTTCCCCTCCATCCCCGCATCGCCATCCACTCCGTGGTCAACGCTCGCGACATGCTCGAAACCGCCCGAACCTACTACCCCGAAGCTGACATCGCCATCTTCGCCGCCGCCGTCGCCGACTACCGGCCCGCAACCGTCTCCACTGAAAAACTCCCCAAATCATCCTCCGCTTGGAGCCTCGAACTCGAGCCCAACCCCGACATCGCCGCCACCCTCAACGCCACCAAACGCTCCGGCCAAATCGCCATCGGCTTCGCCCTCCAAACCGGCGAGGGAATCCCTGCCGCCCGGACCAAGCTCGCCGCAAAATCCTTCGACGCCATCGTCCTCAACAACGAAACCGCCCTCGGCGCCGAAGCCGCATCCTATCACTGGATTTCCGCCCACAAACTGGAAGAGTGGCCCTCCATCCCCAAAACCGAGTGCGCCACTCGCATCCTCGCCCGCGCCGCCTCCCCGCTCGCCTGAAACGTAGCGGCGTGCTTTTATGCCCGAACGTTTGGGGAAATGGTCTTACCAGCCCGGAAGCTCAATCACATCCGGTCGCGCCGCCTCCGAAGGCTCCACCCCGAGCAACTTCGCCACGGTCGCATGCAACTGCAGCGAATGCGTCGGCCCGAGATCATGTCCCCCGAGCTGCTCCGGATAGCGCCAGAAAATCGCGATCCCGTTCATCTCCGGGTTATCCTCCACATCATACCCGTGCATGCCCAGCGGTCCTCCCGTTTCGCTGATCGCAACCGAAACCTCCCGCGCCCTGCGGCTGAACGTATAACCGGTTTCCAGCACCACCACCACATCCCCCACCCGGTTCGGATGCGCATACCCCCAACGTTCCGGCAACATATCCTGCGTATACGCCCGTGCAAACGAATACCGGCCCACCTCCGCCAACAGCTTCGCCTTACGGGTCGCCCGCGCCTCTTCGTCCTCGATCTTATGAAGAAAATAATGGGCCAGATTGCCCGTCGTCATCACCACAACCTGATCCGCCTGCTCCTCCTCCCGGTCCACCCCCGCCAGCAAGTTGGGATGTACCGCCGTATGCACCTCGCTCATTCCATGGTCTGATGTAAACATCACCACCAGCGAATCCCCCTCCTGCATTCGCTGGTCGAACAGCTTCACCAAATGCTTCACAAACCACCCCACATCAATATCCACCTGCCGCATCGCCGCCTCAACCTCCGGTGCGTCCGGACCAAACTCATGACCCACCTTGTCCGGCGTTACCATGTAACTCATCAACAACTGAAGCGGCTCCTTGCCCCGGTCCTTCCTCCACGTCCGCAGCAACTGCCCCACCCGCTGCCGGTCGGTCAGACCGCCATCGTAGCTGTCCCCAAAGTATGACGTCGCATGCTCCCCCTGCTGACGGTGCGACAACACCCAGTCAAACACCGCCACCCGCAACCCTTGACGCTGCACCGTCGTCCAAATCGGCTCCGCCTCCAACAACCTCGACGGTCCCGGATAAAAATACTTACGGTCCCTCTCCCGGTCATAAAACGAATTCAACGGAACCCCATGCTGGTCCACCGTCACCCCCGTCGCCTGCGAAACATGATTGGGAAACGTAATCGAAGGAAAAATCGGGGCCAGCCCCATCGAATAAGCCCCCTCCTCCATCAACCGGTCAAGGTTCGGCGTCTCCGAGCGGGGAATGTAATCCGGGCGCACCCCATCAATGCTCACCCAAACCACCACCGTCCGCGGCTCATCCGAACGCTCATACCGCGGCGACGCGCAACCCGCCACCACCACAAAAAAACCGGCACACAAAAGCCGGCCCGCAACTCCCGGAATCCGGGAAAACAAGTTCAATTTCATAGATTTCAATCTACCCCATTCCCCCCCCCGGTCAAGGCAATCCCTCCAAAAGTTAGAATTCTGTGAGCATGAACGGAGCTTTATCACCCCAACCTCCCCCCACCGGAAATCCCCCGAAACAGAACCTGGAAGGCGGCGTGACTCCCCACCACTGGCCTATCCGCCCCCGACATGGTAACTTCCCCCCATGAGCGGCATGGATGAAGTACTCGCATTTCTCGAACAACGGTTCCAATCCCAGATCAAATCCCATCAGGTCATCGACCCCGTCGAAGGTGCCTTCGCTCCCTTCCCCGACGCCCTTCACCCCAACCTCCGCGACGCCCTGACCTCCGCCGGCATCCCCTCCCTCTACGCCCATCAGGCCGAAGCCTTCCAAACCATATCCTGCGGCCACGACACCGTCCTCGTCTCCCGCACCGCCAGCGGAAAAACCCTCTCCTTCTTCCTCCCCATCCTCAACGACTACCTCTCCGCCCCCGCCCCCTTCAGCGTCATGCTCCTCTACCCCACCAAGGCCCTCTCCCGCGACCAGGAGGGCGCCCTCGGACGCCTCATGAAAGCCGCCGGCGCCAACCGCACCCTTGGCACCTTCGACGGCGACACCCCCCGCGAAGAACGCTCCGCCCTCCAGCGCTCCGCCGACTTCATCATCTCCAACCCAGATATGCTCCACAGCGGAATCCTCCCCAATCACCATCGCGGCTGGAAAAATTTCCTCTCCCGCCTCAACTACATCGTCATCGACGAAGTCCACACCTACCGCGGCGCCTTCGGCTCCCACGTATCCAACGTCTTCCGCCGCCTCCTCCGCGTGTGCGACATGCACGGTAGCCAGCCCCGCTTCATCTGCTCCTCCGCCACCGTAGGCAATCCCGGTGCCCACGTGCAGGCCCTCTTCCATCGCCCCTTCCACGTCATCGACCGCGACGGCGCCCCCCGTCCCCGCCGCGACCTCTACCTCCTCAACCCTCCTCTCGTCCCCTCCCCCGGCTCCGCCCTCTACCGCAAAGGTACCGGATCCATCTCCGTCCATCTCATCCGCAAAGCCGCCGAAGCCGGCGTACGCACCATCTGCTTCTGCCGCGCCCGTCAGGAAGTCGAACGCCTCTACCGCTCCGTCATCGACGGACGCCCCGACCTCGCAACAAAAATCAAACCCTATCGAGGCGGACTCCTCCCCAACGAACGCCGCGCCCTCGAGCGCGACCTCTTCGAAGGCCGCCTCAACACCATCATCACCACCAACGCCCTCGAACTCGGCATCGACATCGGCGACCTCGACCTCTGCATCCTCTCCGGCCATCCCGGCACCATCGCCAGCTTCTGGCAGCAAGCCGGACGCGTCGGACGCAAAGGATCACGCGCCGTCATCGTCTACATCGCCCGCGACACCCCCATCGACCAATACCTCGTCAACCATCCCCCCTTCCTCACCCGCGCCCCCATCGAACAAGCCTGGCTCAGCGCCGACAACCCCTACATCCTCCTCCAGCACCTCCCCTGCGCCGCCCACGAACATCCCCTCCGCCCCGACGAACCCCACTTCTCCAGCCACGCCTACCCGCTCGCCGTCAACGTCCTCGCCGACGAAAAAACCATCGTCCCCTACCACGACACCTGGCGCTATGCCCTCAAAGACTACCCCGCCCGCGGCGTCAACCTGCGCGGCATGACCGACTACAACGTCGAAATCCACTGCGACGGAACCATCATTGGTGAAATCGACCCCATCGGCGCCCGCGGCACCCTTTACAAAGATGCCATCTATCAGCACCTCGGCCGCCGCTACATGTCCATGGACCTCAACCTCGACCAAAAACTTTGCCGCGTCGAGGAAGTCGCTGTCGACTACTACACCGAAGCCGTCTGGGAAAAGCGCATCGAAATGACCGATGTCGACCAGGAGACCCAGCTCCATCATGCCGGCATCCGCTTCGGCTACGTCCACGTCAACAAGCAACCCAAGCTCTACAAAAAAATCCGCGAACGCTCCTACGAAAACATCGGCTACGGACCCATCACCCTCCCTCCCTTCGAATACGACACCACCGGACTCGCCCTCCTCCCTCCTCCCGACTGGAAAGCCCGCATGGCCGAACTCGACGCCCGCTACACCGGCGCTGCCCTCTTCGGCCTCAGCTACCTCCTCCGCCGCGCCGCCCCCAGCCTCTGCATGGCCGACGAAAACGACATCGAAACCGACGTCGCCGAATTCGAAACCTCCTCTCAAACCTATCAAAGCTCCCTCTACCTTTACGACGCCCACGAAGGCGGTGTTGGCTACGCCGAAAAAATCTACGACCGCCTCCCCGACGCCCTCGCCCTCTGCCGCGACATCATCGATCAATGCGAATGCGAAAGCGGCTGCCCCTCCTGCGTCCCTCCCCTTCCCCCCGGCGTCAATGACGAACACCTCGAAGAACTCCTCATCGAATCCAACGCCGCCGTCGCCTGCGCCCGCAGCCTCCTCACCGCCCTCCTCGAAGGCCTCGTCCACGATCCCCTCATCACCCTCCTCAAACGACCTGCCGCCCCCCCCATCACCCCCCCGCCCGAAGACGAGGAACAAAAAAAACTCGTCCGCCGTCTCGAAAAATCCGCCGGCATCCTTAGAAAAAAACGCGAGCGCGAACACTGACGCCCCCTGCCGGCTTTCAGCCTCCCACCCCATCCCCAAACGCCCCCCGTCGGCTTGCCCCGCGGGGACGCAAGTTTCGCCTCCCCACCACCCCCCCCCCCCCCCCCCCACCCCCCCCCCCCGCCTTTCCCCCGGCGGCCGGCAATTACGCCCC
>DAOLCW010000041.1:0-26890 GCA_035327665.1 Kiritimatiellia bacterium | reverse complement strand
GAGCGTCACGTTTACACCGTGAATGTCGGGGGTTCGAGTCCCTCACCGCCCACCAGTCCACCGGTCGATGACTATTCAGGAATTCAGCGAGGCAGAGCGGGATCGTTACAGCCGTCATTTGGTCCTCCCCGAGGTTGGACGGGAGGGTCAGTTGAAGTTGCGGCAGGCGCGGGTCCTGATGGTCGGGATTGGCGGGTTGGGATCTCCCGTGGGGATGTATTTGGCGGCGGCGGGGGTTGGAACGATCGGTGTGGTGGATTCGGATGCGGTGGACACCTCCAATCTCCAGCGTCAAATCATTCATGGAACAAGGGATGTCGGCCGGCTCAAGGTGGAATCGGCCCGGGACCGGATGATGGACATCAATCCGCTGATCAATGTGGAGCTTCATGCCGTCAGGTTAAACCGCGACAATGCCATGGACCTGATCAAGCGCTATGATGTGATCGTGGACGGATCAGATAATTTGCCCACGCGTTATTTGGTCAATGATGCTTGTGTCTTCTCAGGGAAACCGGTCGTGCATGGGTCGATTTACCGGTTTGAGGGTCAGGTCAGCGTATTTGGGGGGCATCAAGGTGCTTGTTACCGTTGCTTGTATCCGCATCCACCAACCGCAGGATTGGTTCCTTCATGCTCGGAGGGCGGGGTGCTGGGGGTCTTGCCCGGACTCATTGGAGCGATCCAGGCCAGTGAGGCCATCAAGTTAATTGTTGGCATGGGCGAGCCCTTGATCAATCGGCTGCTTCTGCTTGATGCGTTAAGCATGACGTTTCGCGAACTAAAGCTGGACAAGGATCCTGATTGCCCGGTATGCGGAACCCATCCCACGATTACCGATGTGATGGAAGATGAAGGATCTTGCGATATGAACCTATTGGGTAAACAAAACGAAGCGGTGGGCGGAATGGATGAAATCTCCGTGACCGAGTTGAAGCGAAGGATGGATCTCGGGGAAAATCTCCACGTGGTGGATGTCCGGGAACCCTACGAGATTGCAATTGCCCGTATCCCCGGCACGGTTTCCATCCCTATGGGGGAAATCGTGGCCCGAGAAAAAGAGCTTAAGCCGGACTGCGAAACCGTCATCATGTGTCGGAGCGGAGGGCGTAGCGCGCTCGTGATCAACGAGTTAAAGAAGTCAGGCTACCGGGGACGCCTTCTGAATTTGACGGGCGGCATTCTTGCCTGGTCAGACCAAGTCGACCCGAGTGTACCCCGGTACTGAACGGGGTCAGCCCTTAAATACCAAATCTAGGCCGAGATCATATCCTGTTCATAGTAAAGTGAATGCGTACAAAGTGTCTTCTAAAATTGGTATTTAAGGGACGACCCCGTTGGGGTTTTCGCGCTAGATTTGGTTTTTAAGGGCTGACCCCGAGCTAGAGGATGAGCATGGCATCGCCGTAGCTGAAGAATCGGTAGTTTTCTTGTACGGCGATGTTGTAGGCGCGAAGGATGAGGTCGCGTCCGGCGAGGGCGCTCACCATCATAAGGAGGGTTGATTTGGGGAGGTGGAAGTTGGTGAGCATGGCGTCGACGGCGCGGAAGGAATAGGGGGGGTGGATAAAGAGTCCGCTACGGCCCTGGCCAGGATGGGTGATGCCTTGTTCGTCGGTGAGGGTTTCGAGGGTGCGCACGGAGGTGGACCCGACGGCGATGACCCGCCCTCCCTGTTTACGCGTTTCGGCGATGCTCCGGGCGGTGTCTTGAGGCAGAAGGTAGCGTTCCTCTTCCATGACATGATCAAGAATGGATTCGGCTTTTACGGGGCGAAAGGTTCCTATGCCGGTATGCAGGGTAAGTTCGGCGCGGCGGATGCCTTTGGCGGCAAGCCGGTCGAATACACGGGGAGTGAAGTGGAGACCGGCGGTCGGGGCGGCGACCGCGCCCCATTCCCGGGCGTAGATGGTCTGGTATCGTTCTTCGTCATCGGTTGACGCGGAACCGGGGTGGCGATGGATGTAGGGCGGAAGGGGGGGGCTTCCATGGGCGATGAGGGCGTCCATGAGGTCGCCCTCGGCTTGCAGGTTTACGGTGGCGCGACCGTGGATGCCATCGGAGAGGAGGGTGGCGGTGATGGCACCGCCACCGACGTGGATACGCTGTCCGGGTTGGGGGCGTTTGGAGCCGGCGCGGAGGAGAACATCCCATTGATTTTCACCGAGAGGTTCGAGGAGGAGGAGTTCGACCTTGCCGCCGGAGCTTTCTTTTTTCCCCAGAAGTCGGGCGGGGATGACTTTGGTGTTGTTCATGACCAGTAGGTCGTGGGGGGAAAGTATGTCGGGAAGGTCGGTAAAAACATGATGTTCAATGGCGTGGGTGTCGCGTCGGATCACCATGAGTCGGGAGGTGTCGCGGGGGGTGGCAGGTTGTTGGGCAATGAGGGACTCGGGGAGGTCATAGTCGAAATCTGAGGTTTTCATGGGGGTAGCTTTTTGTGGGGGGGAAGGTTGGAGCAACGGTGGAGGGGGCAACTGGATGGAGCGATTGAGATGTACCGGATGGTTGCGTGGAACGGTGGAACATGGCACGATCTGCGGTCTACATCAACCCGGAACAGGATCATGAGCGAGCTTCCTAAACATTACGACCCCAAGGCAATCGAAGAAAAGTGGAGCCAGTTTTGGCTGGAACACAAGGTGGCGTCGCGGACGCCGGACCAGGGGGGGGAGCCGTTTTGTGTGGTGATTCCCCCTCCGAATGTGACGGGTATTCTGCATATGGGTCACGCGTTGAACAACACGATTCAGGATGTGTTGATCCGGTGGCGGAGTTTGCAGGGGCGGAACAGTGTGTGGGTTCCGGGAACGGATCATGCGGGAATTGCGACGCAGAATGTGGTGGAGCGGGCGCTGAAGAAGGAGGGGAAGTCGCGCCGGGATCTCGGTCGGGAAGCCTTCGTGGAGCGGGTGTGGGAGTGGAAGGAGGAATATGGGGGGACGATCATTCGGCAGCTCAAGCGCCTGGGGTGCGCACTCGACTGGGACCGGGAGCGGTTCACGATGGACGAGGGTTTGAGTCATGCGGTGAAAGAGGTCTTTGTCCGGCTCTATGACAAGGGACTGATCTACCGGGGCAAGTACATCATCAATTGGTGCACTCGATGTGAGACGGCGTTGTCGGACGAGGAGAGCGAGCATGAAAGTGTGCAGGGGAAGCTCTACCATTTTCGTTATCCGGTAAAAGATGAGCCGGGGCGTTTTGTGACGGTGGCGACCACGCGTCCGGAGACCTATCTAGGGGATACCGCGGTGGCGGTGAATCCCAAAGACGAACGCTATACCGACTTGATCGGGAAAACGTTGGTTTTGCCGGTGATTGGGCGGGAGATCCCGGTGATCGCCGACGATTTTGTGGATCCGGCGTTCGGGACCGGTTGCGTGAAGGTAACGCCGGCCCATGATCCGAACGATTTTGCGATGGGCCAGCGGCATGATTTGCCGATGATCAATGTGATGACCGATGATGGCCACATGAACGAGGAGGCCGGTCCCTACGAGGGGTTGGAGCGGTTTGCCTGCCGGAAGAAGATCCGGGATGACATGGAGGCGGCGGGGCTGTTGGAAAGGGTGGAAGAGCATCCGCATGCGGTGGGACATTGTTATCGTTGCCATCAGGTGGTGGAGCCGAGGTTGTCGCCGCAATGGTTTGTGAAAATGAAGCCCTTGGCCGAGCCAGCGTTGGCGGCGGTGAAAGAGGGCAAGATCACGTTTGTTCCGGACCGGTGGAACAAGGTGTATGTGGAATGGATGGAGAACATCCGGGACTGGTGCATTTCCCGGCAGATTTGGTGGGGGCATCGGATTCCCATTTATACGTGCGAAGCCTGTGGGCATGAGTGGGCTTCGGCGGAGTCGCCGGGGGCCTGTCCGAAATGCGGGTCCACGGCCTTTCGTCAGGATGAGGATGTGTTGGACACATGGTTTTCCTCGTGGTTGTGGCCGTTTAGCGTGTTTGGGTGGCCGGAAAAAAGCCGGGATCTTGGGTTCTATTATCCGACGCATTCGTTGGCGACGGCTTCGGAGATTTTGTTCTTCTGGGTGGCCCGGATGGTGATGGCGGGCTATGAGTTTATGGGGGATTTGCCATTTCGCGAGGTGTATATCCATGGCACGGTGCGGGATGACATCGGGCGGAAGATGAGCAAGAGCCTCGGCAATTCGCTCGATCCGCTGGAGATTATCGATGAATACAGCGCGGATGCGTTACGGTTCAGTTTGATCATGCTGACCGCGACGGGACAGGATGTCTACGTGTCGAAGGAGAAGTTTGAGATCGGACGAAACTTCGGCACGAAGATCTGGAATGCGGCGAGATTTATGCAGATGCATCTGGCTAAGGAGGGGTTGACGCCGTCGGCTATTCGTCTCGATCCTGACCAATGGCGGCCCGACGACTGGCATTTGGTGGCGAGGGTCCAGGATGCGGCAAAAGCGGCGGAGGACAACTTGTTGCGCTACCGGTTCAACGACTATGCCAAGATCCTTTACGATTTTCTGTGGCATGATTTTTGCGACTGGTATCTGGAGTATGCGAAAGAGGCGTTGTATGGAGAGGATGCCGCACGGAAACGGGAAGTTTTACAGATTCTACTGCATGTGTTTTCGCGGTCGCTACGCTTGTTGCATCCGTTGATGCCGTTTTTGACGGAGGAATTGTGGCATGCGTTCGGTTTCGGCGTGGAGGGGGAAAGCATTCTCCGGGCGGAATGGCCGCTGGAAAATGAAAGTCCCTTACGCAACCTGGCCGAGCCTTTTGTCCAGTATGTGGAAGGCAAGCACGAGCTGATTCGAGGGGGGCGCACATTGCGGGCGGATTATGGAATTCAACCGGCGGCAAAGATGCGATTTGTGATCAAGCCGACGAATCCTGATGAGACTCAGTGGTTTGAGCGGGATGTGCCGGGGATCGCGGTTTTTCTGAAAGCCGAGTCGGTTGTTGTGGATTCAGGGTTTATGCCTACGGGACCCATGCCGAGTGTGCTGGGGTCGGGCGGGACGATCTTCATGTCGATGGATGGGATTGATGTGGAGGCGGAGAAAGCGCGTTTGGCGGGGGAGATTGAGCAAGCGGAGAAGGGGTTGGCAAAGACGCGCGGGTTGTTGAGCAATGTAAATTTCACCGGAAAGGCGAAGCCGGAGGTGATCGAACAGACTCGGGCGAATGAAGCTGCGGCTATGGAGAAGATCGAGAAGTTGCGGCGAATCCTTTCCGCAATGTAAAGTGATCGGTCTAACCGCCTCAATAGCAGGCGTATGCGATGTGTTTGTGGACGGTTGAGCGCGTGGTAATCGTCTAGCGGGAATTGGTTTTTAAGGGCTGACCCCGCTCGGCTAGATTTGGTATTTAAGGGCTGACCCCGATCTCGTCACGGGCTTGGAGTTCACGTTGTTCCTGGGCATCGCGTCGCCAGTAGGCGGCAAAACCACCGGGTTGGGCTTCTATTCCGGGGGGAGGGGGGATGCGGTCCATGAGCCGGCAGAGCCAGGCGGGAGGATCTTTGGGTTCGTAGCGGGGGAGGTAAATGCTGACGTCGAGGAGGATCTTCAGGGCGATGAATACGGCGAAGAAGAGGCGGGGTTGGTCGTAAAAGGCCATGGCCGGCAGGCCGATGAGGATGGTGAATTGGAAGACGATGACGCGTCCGGTGGAATGTTCGGTCATGCCGCGGATCCACGCGAAGGGGCGCTGCTTGAGGGTGGGGAGATCGATGAGGAACGCGAAGAGGAGCAAGGCGGCGATTCCGGCAAGGCCAAGACGCAGATGTTCCGGTTGGAGGGCGGCGGTTTCCATGCCCTCGATGGATGGCAGGAAGATCATGAGCAGTCCGAAGACGAAGAGGCCCTGAATGGTGAGGAAGGCCAGCATGATGGTGAGGTAGTCGGAGAGGAAGCGGTTGGGCCCGGGTTTCGGGGCGGGGGCGTTTGCGCGGCGATTGATGGAGAGCCCGGAAGGGGGACGGAGGTGTCCGGCTTTTCCGGTAAAGATGCGGTGAAGGAGGATCCGGAGGCCGATGAAGAGGGTCATGAGGATGCTTTCGCACCAGTAGATCGCCATGACAGTGCCTTCAGACCAGGCTCCGCCGAACCAGCCGAGGGCGGGGATGGAGTTAAGGCCGAGGAGGGACATTAAGCGGATGAGGGTGGTGACCATGCGGGAAGATGGTGGGAAGAGGGAGGTTCTGGCAAGTGCGATGTTGCGGGGGGGGATTGAGGTTCATGATGACGGTTGCGTTTGCGGGGTGGGTTGGGTACACTCCGCCGCTTTTACTAGGAAAACCGGTCGATGGGGCCGGAGCAGGAGTGGATTTATGTCTATGCGTTCTCATACGTGCGGTCAGCTTGGGAAGGATGATGTGGGAAGCCGGGTTACGCTTTGCGGCTGGGCGGATACGATTCGCGACCACGGGGGCATTTTGTTTATTGATTTGCGGGACCGCTACGGGATGACGCAGGTGATTTTTGACCCCCAGGATTCGCAGGAGGCGTGGGAGGTGGCTCAGTCGGCGCGGAGTGAGGCGTGCATCAAGGTGGAAGGGGTGGTCGAGGCACGTCCCGGGGAGATGGTGAATCCGGGACTTTCTACGGGGGAGATTGAGGTGCGGGGTCATTCGATCCGGATTTTGAACCGGAGCCAGACGCCCCCGTTTCCGATGGACGATGAGAAGGCGGAGCGGGTTTCGGAGGATTTGCGTCTGGCGTACCGTTATTTGGATTTGCGTCGTCCGGGGATGCAGCGGAACCTGGTGCTTCGGCACAAGATTTTGCAGGCGGTGCGGGAGTATGCGGACAAGCTGGATTTTGTGGAGGTGGAGACGCCGATTCTGACCAAGAGCACCCCGGAGGGAGCGAGGGATTACCTGGTACCGAGCCGGGTGGTGCCGGGTTCGTTCTTTGCGCTGCCGCAGGCTCCGCAACAGTACAAGCAATTGCTGATGATGGCGGGGATGGACCGGTACATTCAGATTGCGCGGTGCTTCCGGGATGAGGATTTGCGGGCGGACCGTCAGCCGGAGTTTACGCAGATCGATATTGAGATGTCGTTTATCGATGCGGAGGATATTTACGGGATCATCGACGGGATGATTGCGGAGGTGATGAAGGCGTCGGGGCATGGGGAGATTACGCTGCCGATTCCGCGGATGACGTATGGCGAGGCGATGGACCGATTCGGTAGCGACAAGCCGGACTTGCGGTTCGGGATGGAGTTGGTGGATTTGTCGGATGTGTTTTCGGGGACGCAGTTCAAGGTGTTCGCGACGGTTTTAGGCAATGGGGGGGTGGTAAAAGCGATTAATGCGAAGGGGTTGGCGGGGGTTTCGGCGGGGGTCATGGATGGATGGACGGATGTGGCAAAGGAAGCGGGGTTGGGGGGGCTGGCGTATATCCGGGTGCAGGAGGATGGATCGTGGAAGTCGCCGATTGTTAAGTTTTTCAGCGAGGCGGAACAGGCGGGATTGACCGAGCGGCTGGGGATTGCGCCGGGGGATTTGATCCTGTTCGCGGCGGACCAGCGGGACAAGGCGAACGGGGCGTTGGGGCGGTTGCGGTTGATCGCGGCGGACGCGGCAAAGGCGATTCCCGAGGATGTTTTTGTGTTTACGTGGGTGACGGACTTCCCGCTGTTGGAGCGGGGGAATGACGGGAGGTTGCAGTCGATGCATCATCCGTTTACGGCGCCGAAGGCGGAGGATGTGGGATTGTTGGATTCGGATCCGCTGAAGGTGCGGGCGCAGGCGTATGATATCGTGTTGAACGGGGTGGAGCTGGGAGGAGGGAGCATTCGTATCCATGATCCTTTGATTCAGGAGAAGATGTTTGTGTTGCTGGGTCTTCCGGAAGAGGAGATCAAGGACCGGTTTGGACATCTGATCAAGGCGTTGGGATATGGAACTCCGCCGCACGGGGGGATTGCCCTGGGGGTGGACCGGCTGGTGATGTTGATGGTGGGGGCGAAGAGCATCCGGGATGTGATCGCGTTTCCGAAGACGCAGAAGGCGATGGATCTGATGATGAATGCGCCTTCCACAGTGGATGCACGGCAATTGCGGGATGTGCATCTTGAGCTGGCGCTGCCGGAGGGGCTGAGCTAACCGGCGGGGGGGAGGATTTCGCGGACGCGGGTGATGGAGGTTGCGCGGCCGCGGGGGTCGATCTCGATGATGGCGCCTTCGAGGGCGACGAGGTCTTTGGCGACTTCGAATTTAACCGGCATGCCGTTAAGGAATTTGGAGAGGATGGTGGGGAGGTCGCGGCCGAGGACGGAATCTTTGGGTCCGGTCATGCCAAGGTCGGTGAGGTAGGCGGTGCCTTTGGGGAGGATGGTTTCGTCGGAGGTTTGGACATGGGTGTGGGTGCCGACAACGGAGCTGACGCGCCCGTCGAGATAGCGACCGATGGCGATTTTTTCCGAGGTGGCTTCGGCGTGGATTTCGACCATGATGACGGGGGGAAAGTCGGCGTGTTGTCGGAGGAGGGCATCAATGGCGCGGAAGGGGCAGTCGTAGGGATTCATGAACACGCGTCCGATGATGGAAATGACGGTGAAGGATCCTCCGGGGGTTTCGAGGGTGGTCCATCCACGTCCGGGACAACCGGGAGCGAAGTTGAGGGGGCGGATGATTCGAGGTTCGAGGTCGAGGAAGCTGTAGATGTCTTTTTGATCCCAGGTGTGGTCGCCGAGGGTGATGACGTCGGCTCCGGCGTTGAGGAGGGTTTCGGCGATGGATGGGGTAATGCCACGTCCCGCAGCGGAGTTTTCCGCGTTGACGATGATGGCGTCGACGAGGCCTTCCTGTTTCATAGGGATGGCGATGCGCTGGAAGGCATTGCGCCCGGGGGAGCCGACGATGTCACCTACATGAAGGATTCGCATAAGGGGGGTATGGTCGGGGGGGAGGGGGTTTTGGTCAATGAAATCCTGTGAGGAATTCGCGGGGGAATTCTGCTTCGCGGCAGGTCTCTGATTCGATGGATCCTCCTCGAGTTGGGCGGCGCGGAGCTCCGCCCTCCATGCACGGGATGGGACCTTGGTGGAGGGGTCGTGGATCGGCCGGCATGTCGGATGTTGCCGGGCGAAGGCGGATGTCCGGAACGAGGGAGAGGTAGGAGGCGGCTTTACGATCCGGGCTGTGGACTCCTTAGTTTACGGTGGGAGAGCGGTTGTGATGAATAAGGTGGGGTGGGGACGCGTCGAAGGGTGAGAAAGGGAAATGTTGCGATGCATGGATTTCGGAATCTGAAGGGATGGCTACGGGGGGTGGCGGCGATGGGGGTTGCCTTGGGTATGGCAGGGTGCCACACCTCGGAGACGGGGGTGATCGTGCGAACACCTGCGGTGGTGGTGGTGGACGAGTTCTGCTGCGTGGAGCCGTGGTATCCTTATGTTGTGGAGGTCGTGGTGGTGGACCGGCAAGGATTCGGAGTAGCGGGGGCGGAGGTGGAGTTGATTCTGGCTTCGGTTCCGGAGCGTCGGTATCTGGGGGTGGCGGGGTACGATGGCGTGGCGGTGTTTCCGGTGGAGTCGAGACCGGGCGTGGTGGCGATTGCCTATGCTTGTGCGGGCGGATTCGGGTGCGACGCGATGGATATCGGTTTGCGGGCGGACCGGAGTCATTACCGGTTGTTGGTCCGCTTGTAGCGTGTGGCCGGGATGGGGCGGATCAAGGGGGATGGGGGATGTGACGGGCCACGGTTTGGAGGAGATCCTTGGCGGAGTAGGGTTTGGGTACGGTGGCGATGTATCCGTGTTCTTGGTAGTGGGCCATGATGTCGCCGGTGGAATAACCGCTGGACACGATGGCGCGGACGGCGGGGTCGATGACGCGCAGGCGTTGAAAGGTTTCCTGGCCGCCCATGCCGCCGGGGACGGTGAGGTCAAGGATCACAAGTTGATAGGGGTCGGCTTGGTTGATGGCATTCTGATACGCGATGATGGCGTCTGCGCCATCGCTGACGCAATCCACGCGATAGTGGTTATGTTCGAGGAGATGGCGGGCGAGCTTCGCCACAGCGGGTTCGTCGTCCATAACGAGAATGCGCTGACTTTGGCCTTTGGGGTTGGGGTTGGGGCGGGGAGGTTCTTCGGCAAGTTCGGCCCAGGCGTCGGTGGCGACGGGGAGGTAGATGAAGAAGGAGGCCCCTCGTCCGGGAGGGGAGCTAACGGTGATGTCGCCGCCGTGTTTACGGAGGATGGCGTGGGTGGTGGTAAGCCCGAGTCCGCTGCCCCGATTTTTGGTGGAGTAGTAGGGTTCAAAGATGCGGGTGGACACGTCGGGTCCGATGCCGCTGCCCTGGTCGCGGACTTCGAGGCAGAGGTAGTCGCCGGAGGGGAGGTTGAGGGTGGTGCTGGCGTTGAGGCGGGCGCGGGTGAGGATAAGCTGGATGATCCCGCCTTCGGGCATGGCTTCGTCGGCGTTGATGATCAGGTTTTGGAGGGCCTGGCCGACTTGGCCGGCGTCGACATGGACGAGGGGTTCGGGGGAGAGGCCGGTAAATTCGTAGCGGCACCGGGATCCGCGCAGGGCGAGGGAGGCGACATCCTTTAAGATTTCGCTCAGGTGATGGGTGCGTTTGATGGGGGTTCCGCCACGGGCGAAGGTGAGAAGTTGCTGGGTGAGGTCGCGGGCGCGAATGGAGGCTTGTTCGGCTTCGGTGATGAGGGCGGTTGCACCGGGGTCGGGATGGGGGAAGAATTCCCGGATCATGGAAAGGTTGCCGAGGATGGCGGTGAGGATGTTGTTGAAGTCGTGGGCGATGCCCCCGGCAAGCAGGCCGAGGGATTCGAGCTTTTGGGTTTTGATTTGTTCTTCCTCGACCTGGCGCTGGCGGGAGAGATCTTCGATGATGCCGATAGCTCCGGTCGCCTGACCGCGCGGGTCGACGAGGGGCGAGGTATGGATGCGGAGGTGAAGGGGGTCGGCGAGGGGGGACCCGGGGGGAACGTAGTCCCCGTTGAAGGTTCCGGGGAGGCCGTGAAGGGGGTTTTCGATGCAGGCAAGAATACGCGGGTCACGAAGGTCGTGGAGGTTATAGCCGACAAGATGGTCGGTGCCGAGGGCGAGGATGCTTGCGAAGGCGGGGTTGCAGCGGGTGATCACGAGATCATCGTTGTAGCTGAAGGTGCCGACGGGGGATTGTTCAAAGAGGAGGCGGTTGAGTTCGTCGGCTTCGCGGAGGTTGATGCTCAATTCAACTTCGGTACTGATGTCAAACATGACACCATGAACCGCGACGAGGGAGTGATCGGGGGCACGGAGGTAGCGGGAGATGTTCCGGATCCAGATCCAATGTCCTTTCCGGTGTTGGAATCGGTAGGTCAAATCGAAGCCGTTGCCGGTGCGGTTGGATTGTTCGACGGACTGATGGACCAAGGTACGGTCTTCGGGATGAATGCTGCTTAGCCAGAGGAGAGGGTTTTCGAGCCATTCCTGCTGGGCGTATCCGGTGATTTCGAGGATCTGGGGGCTGACGAACGCGGTGCGTGGCCGGGGGTGGAGATCCACGGCATAGGTGATGGCGGGCAATTGCTCGGTGAGGAGGCGGTAGCGCGCTTCCATGTCGCTGAGGCCGGGGGGCACTCCGTCAGTATGACCTTGATTCCGATCCATAATGACGGGTCATCTTACCCGGAAAGTAACGATCTGTCATCTGACATTTTCTGGATCTTGCGGGGTTCCGCCCGTGGAACTCGACAATCCGTCCGGGCTTGGGTAGAAACAGTCCGATGTCATCAGTGCGTACATGTGTAATCGCGGTAGCGAACCAGAAGGGCGGAGTGGGTAAGACCACGACGGCGGTAAATCTGGCGGCGTGTTTGGCCGAGCGGGGCCGGAAGGTGCTGCTGGTGGATCTTGATCCGCAGGCGAATGCAACGAGTGGACTGGGGTTTGCCAAAGTGCCGGGAGCGAGTTTGTATCCGGCCTTGATTGAGGGGCGCCCGGCATCGGCGGCGATTCAATCGACGGAATTCAAGCATTTGGACGTGATCCCGTCGGAGATCGATCTTGCGGGGTGCGAGGTGGAAATCGCCCGGATGGACGGGTATTTGCATCGGTTGCGGACGGTGTTGGCGGGGGTGGTGGAGCAGGGGGGGTATCACTACATTGTCTTGGATTGTTCGCCCTCGCTGGGGATCCTTACGATGAATGTTCTCACCGCGGCGGATTCGGTGGTGATACCGATTCAGTGTGAATATTACGCGTTGGAGGGTTTGAGTGTCATGACGCGGTTGATCGACCAGCTTCGGGAAAGCGGGACGAATCCGGGGCTGCAGGTCGAGGGGATTCTGATGACGATGTATGATATGCGCACGAACTTGTCGCAGCAGGTGGTGAAGGAGGTCATTTCGCACTACGGGGACAAGGTTTATGAGACGTTGATTCCGCGCAATATCCGGCTGGGGGAAGCGCCGAGCTTCGGTAAACCGATCATTGCCTACAATAGTTATTGCACGGGGGCGGCGGCCTATCGCCAGTTCGCGCGGGAGTTTTTGGAGCGCCGTCGCGACGAGGGGAGACCGGAACTTTCCATTCAACTCACCGAACGGGGTGATCTTGCCGGCGGGTTGTCGTTCGTTCCATCAGCGGCGGTGGCGGCGAGCGCCGCGGTTTCCGGGATGAGCGCTCCGAGCCCGGCGCCACAGGAGATGCAACATGACTTCGGATAATCAGGAATTGCGGTTGGGTCGCGGGCTTGGCTCGATGATCGAAGAGGTGTCGGGGATCAAGGCGGGACTTTCGGGTCCGGGATCGGGGAGCGGGTTTACAAGGGTGCCTCGCCGGTTGTTGGATCCGGAGGGTTGGCTGACCGGGCATCATGTGGGGGAGTCCGAGTTCCAACGGTTGGTTGCGTCGATCCGGGATCATGGGATGGTGCAGCCGGTTTTGGCCCGCAAGGTGGGCGAGAGGTATGCGTTGATTTCGGGGGGGCTTCGGGTGAAAGCGGCGGGGCAGGCGGGGTTGGAGGATGTTCCGGTGAAGCTGGTGAGCGAGGAGGGGAAAGAGGCGTTTGAGCTGTTTCTGGCTGATCACACGGTTGGTCGACTGCTTCCCCGCAAGGAGCGAAAGCGGCTTCGCACGTACATGGTTCGAGAGCTGGGGGAAACGCCGGCGCGGGCGCTGGAGCGGGTTCCGGATCCGTTGGCCCCTCGAGGCACGCGGCGGGCAAAAGCGGCGATACGGAAAATCCAGGCGTTGCCGCCTCCGCAGCGTTCTCAGGTGGTGATCGCGATTACCTTGGCGGTGGTGGGGGTGGTTGCGGCGCTTTCGGTGACGTGGGTGCGTTTGGCGGAGAAGCTTCAAGCCCGGCGCATGGTGGCGCGAACGGAGGTGGCGCTACCGCTTCCTCTGCCGCAACCGGTTCCCCCGGCGGCGGTGTTGGCGGAGCCGGTGAGGACAGAGCCTGTGATGGCGCCGGTGCCGGCTGTCCCGGCGGTTCCCGCGCAGGTCGACCGGTCGTGGATGCGGAGGTTTACGTTGCCAGGATTGGCCCTGGAGCCGGGTGAGTCCAGTTTGGGGATAGTGTTCACCGAGCCGATGTTTGACGGGGAGGAGTTGCCGCAGGTAGCGCGAGATCTTGCAACGCGTTTGGGGGATCTTGGGGATGCGCGGGTGGTGGTGACAGGTTATTCGCCGTCCGTGGAGGAGGCGGAGGATCCGGAGGCAGCCGCGCGGGAGCGGGCGGAACGGTTTGCTGGCTATCTTCGCGAGCAAGGGGGGCTATCGCGGGGTGCAATTCGGGTTCAGGTTGCGGGGGGTGAAGGTCTTCCATTCCCGGACACGGAAGCGTTTTCGGCGCTGAATCGTACGGTGACTCTGCATGTTGAGCGGGGTAATGGCGCGGGGCGTTAAACGATCGGGGGGGAGGCGATGGTTCGTCTTGGCGAGCGTCTGGGCGCTGACAGGAAGCTTTCCGGCGGCGGGGATGTTATCGACCACGATTCGCTTTGAGGGGCCGCCGAGCATCGTAAGCCATCATCAAATTGGAGTGTCAGGTTATTCCGAGGCAGGGTTGCTCTTCACCACGCTGGCCGCGAACCCCGAGCAGTCGCCGTTTACCTTGGTGAGGAATGGTGGTGGGGTGCCGGGGTATCCGACCATGGACGGGGCCTATCTACAAGTAGGATTGGGGGGATCGTTACGGGTGTCGGGGGAGGTGGAGGGGACGTTGTTTACCCCGCATCAGGTGGATTTTGCGGAGTACTCCCACCTTTTGAACTTTGCCCAGACCCTGGTGTTTACCGGCTATCTGGCGGGCGGGAGTACGGTGACGGCCCACTTCCCGCTGGATGGTTGGGTGGGAGCTCCGGGTACGCCGGATTTTCAGACCTTTCTTTTTCCGGAAAGTTTCATGAACCTGGTGAGGTTGGAAACGACCGCCTCCGGGTTTTCGATGGACAATCTATCGGTAACGATTGTGCCGGAGCCATCGGTGGCCTTGCTGCTGGGATGGGGCGGACTGATGGTGGTGTGGGTTATCCGCGCGAGGCGGACTTCCATTTGATGCTGCACCCCATGGGGTTGGTGCGGGGATTGGGCACAGGTTTTCCGGCGAGGGCTGCGGTAAGGGCGTCGCGAAGGTCGTGGGAAGTTACCGCGGCGAAATCCTTCCAGTTGTCGTCGATGCGCCCCTCGTAAACGAGGGTGCGGTTTCGGTCGAGAACGAAGATGTGAGGGGTGCAGACGGCGCCATAGGCTTTGGCGATGGATTGGGTTTCATCGTAGGCGTAGGGGAAAGGATAGGCTTTGGTCCGGGCGCGTTCGGCCATGTTTTCGAAGCTGTCCTCGGGATAGGCGAGAGCGTCGTTGGAGGAGATGGCAAGAAACCCTACGCCTTGGGGCATGAATTCACGGGCGAGATCGATGAAGCGTTGCTCTACGCCCTGAGCATAAGGGCAATGATTGCAGGTAAAGGACAGGACGAGAAGCTCGCGGTCGGCGAAGGTGGCGAGGGAGACGCGCGAACCGTCGGTGGCAGGAAGATCAAATCCGGGGGCGGGATCACCGGGAGAGAGGGTATGATCAGCGGATTGGGTAATCAGAACCATGATTCACTCCCGAAGGTGAAAGGATAAGGATGGAGCGAGTGAAGAGATTCGAACTCTCGACATTCACCTTGGCAAGGTGACGCTCTACCAGCTGAGCTACACTCGCTTCGAAAACGAAACTAGGTAAACCATACGATTTCGAGGGCGTTGGTGCAAGGGTTTTTCACGGCGTTTTGAGGCGGGGTTGAGACTGCTGGGAAAATGGGCTTGTCGGAAGCTTGCCGGTGCGTCCATATACCGGGGCGATGAATATCTATCTGTTTTTTATGGTGGTGATCCTGATTGGGGATGCCTTGGCGCAGTGGTTGGTCGACCACTTGAATGTGAAGCGTTTGCGTACGGATATCCCGGAGGCCTTTCGAGGGGTGTATGATGCGGACAAGTACAAGACGTCACAGGAATACCTGAGGGAGTCGACGCGGTTCGATTCGCTGCGTTCGCTGGTTACGGTTACCGTGGTGGTGGCGTTTCTGGTGATGGGTGGATTTGGCTGGGTGGATGGCATGGCGCGGGGTCTCGGCTGGGGCATGATTCCCACCGGGTTGGTATTTGCCGGACTTCTCGTGGTGCTTAGTACGTTCATGTCATTGCCGTTTTCGGTGTACGAAACATTTTCACTCGAGCAACGGTATGGGTTCAACCGAACCACGCCGGGAACGTTTGCGGGGGATTTGCTGAGGTCGTTGCTTCTCACCGCCATTCTGGGAGGGATCTTGCTCAGTACCATCCTGTGGTTTTTCAGCTCGGCGGGATCATGGGGATGGCTGATTGCCTGGGGGGCGGTGGTGGCGTTTCAGGCGTTTCTTCTCCTCATCGCACCGACGGTGATTTTCCCGCTGTTTAACAAGTTTACCCCGTTGGAAGAGGGCGCCTTGAAAGCGGCGATCGAAGATTATGCGCGCAAGCAGGAGGTTTCGTTGCGGGGATTGTTTACCATCGACGGCTCCAAGCGATCGACCAAGGCCAACGCCTATGTGAGCGGTTTGGGGCGGTGGAAGCGAATCGCACTTTTCGACACGTTGATTGAGAAACATACCGTGCCTGAGTTGGTGGCGGTCTTGGCCCATGAGGTAGGCCATGCCAAGCTTGGGCATATCCGGAAGATGTTGGCGGTTTCGGTGCTGACCACGGGGGTGATGTTCTATCTGCTATCGATCTTTTTGTCACAACCGGGATTGATCGAGGGTTTGGGTGTATCGCCGGAACCGGTGGGGGATCACCGTCCGCTTTACGCGGGGCTGTTCGCGTTTGGATTGCTGGCTACACCGTTGCAGCGGGCCTTGTCGATTGTGGTGAATGCCCTTTCCCGGAAGCATGAATACGAAGCGGATGCCTTCGCGGCGCACACGACCGGAGCGGTAGATGCGATGATCGATGCCTTGAAAAAGTTAAGTGTGGATAACTTGACCAATTTGACCCCGCACCCGGCGAAGGTGTGGTTGGAATACAGCCACCCGCCGATGTTGGAACGGATTGCCGCACTGGCGAGGCTTGCCGAAGGTGAGCGGGCGGAGGGTAGGACTTGACCGGTATCGCCGGGTGGGGCACGTTGGGGGTATGAATACATCCTCGAATCCTAGATTGGCGGCCGTTTTAACCATTGCCGGGTCCGATAGCGGTGGAGGGGCGGGAATCCAGGCGGATTTGAAGACGTTTTCCGCACTGGGTGTGTATGGGACCTCGGTACTGACCTGCGTGACCGCGCAGAATCCGCGCAGTGTGGACGGGGTGTTTGCGATCCCCCCGGAGTTTGTGGCCCGCCAGATTCAGACGGTGTGTGAGGGCTTTCCCATTACCGCAGCAAAGACCGGCATGCTTTATTCTGCGGAGATTATCCGGGCAGTCGCCCAGGCCGATGTGACGCAAGGCATTCCGATTTTGGTGGTGGATCCGGTTATGGTGGCGGCATCAGGGGCCCGGTTGCTTCAGGCGGATGCGGTGGAGGCCATGCGGACGGATCTGTTGCCCCATGCACGGGTGATCACCCCGAACCTTCACGAGGCGGAAATTCTGGTCGGCCATCCGATTACGTCGGTGAATGAATTGCGAGCCGCGGCGAGGAAAATCGGGGACTTGTATGATGTCGCTTGCATTGCCAAGGGCGGGGCATTGGGCGGCTCGGAGGTGGTGGATGTTTTGTACGATGAAGGCGAGGAGCGGGTGTTTACCAGTCCGCGGCTTTCCACCCCGCAGAACCATGGGGCGGGGTGTTCGTTTTCAGCGGCGCTAACTGCGGGTTTGGGGCAAGGCCGGTTGATGGCGGATGCGGTGGAGCGGGCTCGAGCGTTTGTGGCGAGCGCCCTTGAGCATGCCGTTCAGGTGGGAGATCACTTTCCGTTGAATTTCGAGGCGGGAAGGCATCCGGCCAACGATTGATCGGCGGGTAAGCTCGATGGAGGAACCGGAGGCCAGTCGCGAGCGAAGGGTGGTCCGGAGGCCCCTGCTGGGATTGGCGGTGGCGATGATCCTCGGGTGTGCGCTCGGGGGAGCGTATCCGATACATCCGCTTTGGCCGCTGGGCGTGAGCGTTGCTTTTCTTGTTCCGGCGCTGGTGTGGCCGGGATGGGCGGCCCGAGGTTCATTCTTGTTGATTGCCGTGTTGTGCGCGGGAATGGGTTGGAGCGCAATGCACAGTCGTCCGGTTTCTCCGGCATGGGTAGGCGCCATTCTCCAGCGGGACAGCGAACGGGTGGATGTGGAGGGGTGGATACGGTCTGATCCGATCCGGCAATCAGGCGACCGGGGAGGAATCCTCTATCGGTTTGATCTGGGGCTGACTTCGATCAACCGGGAGGGTCATTGGGTGACCGCCCAAGGGCGAATCGACGTTATGGTGTACGGAGGATTGGATGTGATGCCTCGCTACGGGGACCGCCTTCGACTCTCCGGCATTCTTCAGGCGCGGGACCGTGGGCGCTTGAGCCATTTGCACCCTCATCGCATGCGGGTTCAGGCGGATGAGGTGATGGTCATCGGGCAAACCGCTGGTCATCCATGGGTGCGATGGTCGCTCATGGCAAGAGGTTGGAGCAAGCAGAGGCTGGAGAGGGGAATTGTTGGCGGGGACGATGCTGTGAGCTTGACCCAGGCGCTGTTGCTCGGGGTTCGGGAAGGAATTCCCGCCCGAACCCGGGAGGCGTTTGCCCGGACCGGAAGCCTTCACATTTTAGCGATTTCCGGGCTTCATGTCGGAATTCTTTCGGGATTGTTGGTCGGGGTGTTCCGCTCGATGGGGGTGCCCCGGCACCGCTGGGTGTGGGCGATGATTCCGGCATTGGCGGTGTATTCGATGGCTACGGGCGGGTCGGTAAGCGCGGTGCGGGCGTCGGTGATGATTTGTTGTTACTGGCTGGGGCCTGCCCTTAGCCGTCGCCCAGACTCCCTTTCCGCGATGGGACTGGCGGCGTTGATTCTTCTCACTGTTCATCCTCACGACGTCTTCAATCCCGGGTTCCACCTCTCGTTTGCGGTGGTGTTGGGCTTGTTGATCATGACCCCGAGGATACTCGGGGTGCTGGACCGGGCGCTTGCCCCGGATCCGTGGGCGCAGATGGATGAATCAAGCTGGCTTTCGAATGTTCGCTCGGTGAAGGCATCGGTGGTTTCACTGGCGGCGGTCGCGGTGGCGGCTTGGCTTGCCTCGTTTCCGTTGATTGCCCTGTCCTTCAATGTGGTTTCACCGATCGCCCTTCCGGCCAACCTGGTCATTGTGCCCTTGGCCTTTCTGATTCTGTTGTCGGCGTGTCTTTCGTTAACTCTGGGAAGCCTCATTCCGGGAGGAAGCGTGATTTTGAATCATGCCCATTTGGCCTGTTCGGGACTGATGCTGGATGTGGTCGATCTCCTTGAAACCGTGGGGGGAGGTCACTGGTTTATTCCGTCGCCCTCGTTGCTCTGGGTGCTGGCCTGGTTTGGTGGGCTCGGTTTGTTGTTTTTGAGCCGGAAAAAGATGTCGAGGGGTGTTGGCATCGGTTTGCTTGTGGTTTGCGGAGTGATGATCGGGAGTCCGGATCAGTGGTCGAGTCGGCCTTCGATCGCCTCCGCCAATTTCTCCGGATTTCCGGTGTATTTAGTGAAGAGTGGGAAGGATCGCGTAGTGATTGAGCCCGGTCCGCATTTTCAAACCGACGCGGTGGTGCGCTGGCTTCGGCAGCAGGGAGTCAACCGGTTGCGGGCGGTGGTGCTGACCCGTCCGCTGGCCCGTCCCGCCCAGGGAGTGGGCGATCTGATCCAGCGCATTCCGGTGGAGGAGGTGTGGGCGGCCCCTCCCACGGTTCGGGGTCGCGGATATGAGGAATTGCTGGAGAGCATGAAGGTGCCGGTGCGGGTCTTGCACGCGGGCGACCGGGGGAGTTTGGCGGGCAGGCTGGAGTGGGAGGTGCTGCACCCGGCCCGGGAGGACCGCTACGACAGCTCGCGGGATGCGGCGCTGGTGATTCGGTTTGCCCGGGATGCGGTCTCGTGGGGGGTGTATGGATCGACCGATCCACGATTGCTGGAGGGAGTTCTTCGACAGCCCCGGGCGCCTGCGGTGGATACCGTGTTGGCGATTCAACTCGAAGATCCTGAAGGATGGCCTGACGAATGGTTCGACCGGGTGCGTCCGAGCCGGCTGGTCTTTCATCCCGGGCAAGTTGTGCAGGCCCACCGGAATCCATGGCGTTTTCGCGACGCGCTGGAACAACGGGGGGTGAAAACTGTTTCCGTCGAGCGGGAGGGGGTGGTTCTTCCCGGTTCAAGGATGGGGTGGTAATTGTCCGGCCGGGTTGCGAGGGCGGCCATCCGCAGCAATTCAATGTGGCGGTTCGTTTGTCGTGGTCATTGACGCACGGAGGGGATCATGTCAGGGTAATTCGGCATGACCGTTTCCGCTTTAGGTAGGACATGTAGCGCGGTGGCCAACTCCCGGGGGATGGAGTAGGTTGTGATGTAATCATGGCCAAACGCACCACCACCTTTCCCAGCCGGGAGGAGCTGTCGGTTCTCGCCGACAACCTGCCGATTCCCGCACTCGACCTGCCCGAGTTTTCCAAGCGCGGCTATGAGCCCGAGTCGATCCGCCAGGAGCGAACATATGCCCGGATGCAGGCGGGGATGCAGTCGATTACCCGGTTCCTCGTCGAGCGGGGTACGGTGGAGCTGTTGACCAGCGAGCAGGTGAAAGCGTTGTTCACCGAGCTTCATTGGTGCGGTTATTCGATCCGGAAGCTCGCCGCGAAAACCTACAAGAGCGAGGCGGATTGCCGGGCGGCGTTGATCGACGCGCGGAGATTGGTGTCGCGCATGGAGGCGGCGGAGGAGGAACTGTTCATTGCCAACCGCCGCCTTGTGGTGAATTGCGTGAAGCCGTATTTCTGGATTGGTCAGGTGTGGATCGCGGATTTTCTCCAAGAGGGGTCGAAGGCATTGTCCAACGCGGTGCGCAAGTTCGACTTTACCCGGGGAACCCCGTTTTATTCCTACGCCCAGAAGTCGATTCAGAACCGGCTCCGGAATTTTTTCCGTGATCATGTGCGCTCGGGAAGTTTTGGCATTCGCCCGAATCGCGACATGATGATGCTGAAGAACATCATGGATACGTGGGTTCGTGACTACGGGGAGGAGGCGTCGGACGAGATTCTCGCAAAAATTACCGAGATCCCGATGGAACGGGTGGCGAAATTACGGGGGTATATCAAGCAATGGGAGAAGCTGCCTCAACCCCCGGTTTCGTTGGATATTCTGGTCCACGAAGATGGATCGAGTCTGCATGAATTGATCGAGGATGAAGGGGCCGACCAGGCGTTTAACCAGACCGAACATGCGGAAATCTGGGAGGCGATGAAACATTTGCCTGAGCGGTCGCGGTACATTATGAAGCTTCGTTACGTTGAAGGGCGAACGCTGGAGGAAACGGGGCTGTTGCTGAATTTGACCCGGGCGAGAATTAAACAGATTCAGGATGCGTCGTTGAAGAAGCTCCGGTCCGTGCTCGGTTCGCGGTCGTCGTTTTAATCGCGGGCGGTTTTCCTGACGTTGCGGTGGGTGGTTTCCAAACCTTGGAAACGGGGCCGGCTAGGATTTCCAAACCTTGGAAACGGAGGGTGTCGAGGACCGCTCGGTTGCCCGGGCGGCTACGTTTTGGGCGAGGATTTTTCCAAGGTTTGGAAACTTGGGGAGGGTGGTTTTCCAAGGTTTGGAAAGCAAGTTGCGGGGGGTGAGGACGGGGGGGATTAAGATTAAGAGGAAGAGGAGGGAGGATGTTGAAGGTCTGGACTCATAGGGCTTCGAGTCTTCGGACTTTCGCCGCGACAAGGGGAGCGGGGAGGTGAGAGGAGGGGGAGCCAGGCGCGATGGGCGGCAGCGAGGGCGCGGGCGCGGTGGGAGAGTTGGTTTTTTTCGGGACCGGTCATTTCGGCAAAGGTCCGGGTGTGGCCCTCGGGAATGAAGAGGGGGTCGTAGCCGAAGCCGTGGGTCCCCCGGGGGGCGGTGGCCATGGTTCCTTCGACCCGGCCTTCGACGGTGAGGATGGTGGCGCTGAGTCCGGCGAGGGCGAGGATGCTGCGGAAACGGGCGGTGCGAGTGGGGGCGTGTTGTAGTTCGTGGAGGAGTTTGCGGTTGTTGGCGTGGTAGTCGACGGGTTCGCCGGCATACCGCGCGGACCATACGCCGGGCTGTCCGCCAAGGGCATCGACTTCGAGGCCGGTGTCGTCGGCGAGGGCGGGAAGACCGGTGGCGGCGTGCCACTCGCGGGCTTTTTTGATCGCGTTGGCTTCGAGGGTGAGGCCGTCTTCGACGACGTCGGGAAGGTCAGGGAAATCGAGGGCGCTGACGAGGTGCAGGCCAGGGAGAGGGAAGATGGCCTTGATTTCCTCGAGCTTGTGCGGGTTGCGGGTGGCGATAAGTAGTTTCATGGGAAAAGGAACTGCGTTGGGTGAGGTGAAGAGGGGTTGGTTTGCGGGCCGTACCGGGAAGTGTCACGTCCGCCTTCGCTTTCGCTCCGTGTTCGCAAGAAGACGGAGTGACAACTTCGACACTTCGTGCGGAAGTTGGTGCTCGGGACAGGACTTGAACCTGCACGGCCTTGCGGCCACTAGCCCCTCAAGCTAGCGTGTCTGCCATTCCACCACCCGAGCCTTGGGTCCGGTGCAAATGAGGGTGAAAAAGCTATCGGACCGGGGAAGGTTTGGCAAGTCAGGAAATCGGATTTACCACGGATGAAATCGGAGAGGGTTGCCGGGGAGGATGCGGGGTTGCGAGGGGGGAATTTCCACGAAGCCGTGGCTTTCGGCGAGGGATGCGAGGTCGCCGGAGCCTTGATAAGGAAGCAGCCGGGCAAGGGTGCGACCGTCGGGGGTGCGGGTGAGTGAGGCGGGGAGGAATGTGGTCAGAGGGGCGGCGCTTTTTCCTTCGTTTTCGGCGATGACGAACTCGGACGGCTCGGGGGGGGCGCCGAGGGAGGCGAGGATCCATGGGCGGACGTAGCGGATGAAGCAGAGAAGGGTGGAGACGGGATTGCCGGGAAGGCCGAATACGGTCGCGCCTTGGGGATGGGCGCCGAACCACAAGGGCTTGCCGGGTTTTTGGGCGACTTTGTGAAAGACCTTTTCCACTCCGAGGTCGGCGAGGGCGCGGGGAACATGGTCGAAAAGGCCTTGGGAGACGCCGCCGCTGATGAGGACGAGATCGGATTGATGAATGGCCTGTTCCAGTCCGCTGCGGATGGCGCCGGGATGGTCGGGGAGGTGGCGGGTTTCGACGGGTGTGCATCCGAGGGCGCGGGCGCTGGCGGCAAGAGCGAGGGCGTTGGAGGGGCGAATCTGATGGGAGGCTGCGGGCTGACCGAGGGGGATGATTTCGTTTCCGGTGCTGATTACGGTAACGGAGTGGGGTTGGGCGACGGGTAGGGTGGCGTAGCCGCCGGAAACGGCGATGGCGATGCGGGGGGGGGTGAGCCGAAGGGGTGCCAGGAGCAGGGGTTCGCCTGCTCGACGGTCGGAACCTTGGGCATGAATGTACCGGCCGGGTAAGATTTCGAGGTCGGTGATGACGTCCACGGTGGTGTCATGGATTTGGAGGGCTTCCTGTTCGATAACGACATCGCATCCGGAGGGCAACACGCCACCGGTCATGATCCGGATGGCATGGCGGGGATCCGGAAGGGCTGTGCGGGGTTCGCCAGCGGCTTGGATGCCGGCGAGGGGGAAGGACCGGACGCCCGCGTTCCAGGCGGAGCTGGATAGGGCGATGCCGTCCATGGTGGAACGGTCGTAGGGGGGCTGGTCCCGGTCGGCGGGAAGGGTTTCGCGGAGGATCAAGCGGTCGGCGGTGTGGGTGGGGTGGTGGATGATGGGCCGGAGGCGGGCGTGGTCGAGCACGAGCTGGAGGGCGTCCTCTACGGAAAGGAGGGGCGGCTTCATCCGCCGATTTCCGACATGACCCGGGAGCGGGCGATCTGGCGGTTGGCGAGACCATGGCCCCAGGGTTTGAGCCAAACGCTGGCCGCGATGCGTTTGCGGAGTCCGGCATCGGTGGTGCCATTGCGGAGGAGGGCCCGCAAGGGGAGTTCGTCGTCGCGGAGGAGGCAGAGGCGAAGGGTGCCTTCGGCGGTGAGGCGGACCCGGTTGCAACTGCCGCAGAAAGGATTGGAGACGGAGGAGATGAAGCCGATGCTGCCGATGCCATCGGCGAGTTTGTACACACGGGCTTCGCCGTCGAGTTCGCCGTGGTTCACGGGATGCAACTCGCCGAGTTCGGTGGCGATGCGGGTTTGAACCGCCTGCTCGACGACCACATGACCGGTCTGGAAGTCGGCAATGCGGCCGAGCGGCATCATTTCGATAAACCGGACCTGCCACGGGTGGGCGCGGGTGAGACGGGCGAGGTCGACGGCGTCGGCGCCGTCGTTCCACCCTTTAATAAGGACGGCGTTGATTTTTACGGGGAGGCCGGCGTGTTCGGCGGCGGTAATGCCGGTCCATACGTCGTCGATGTTTCCCCACCGGGTGATCTGCTTGAACTTGCCGGGATCGAGGGTGTCGATGCTGACGTTGACCCGGTCGAGACCGGCCTTGACGAGCGACGGGGCGAGGTGTTTGAGCAGGATGCCATTGGTGGTCATGGCAACTTCGCGGATGCCGGGAATGGATTTGATGTCGCGGACGAGACGGGGAAGGGAGGGGCGGAGGGTGGGTTCGCCGCCGGTCAGGCGGATTTTGCGAAAGCCGAGGGTGGCGAAGATTCCCGCGACCCGGACGATTTCCGCGTCGGTGAGGAGATGCTCGCCGGGCTGGAAGGCCATGTCGTCGGGCATGCAGTAGACGCAGCGGAGGTTGCACTGGTCGGTGAGGGAAATGCGTAGATAGTCGATATCTCGTCCAAATTGATCCAGAGCCATGATGCGTTCCTTTACGTTCGCGGGAACGATACGGCGAAACGCGGGGTCAGGCAAGGAAAGGCCGGTGGTTTATTGCCGGGAATGAGGGGTGGGCCAGTCCATCCAGATTTCTTGAAAGACAACGGGAATTTGATGGTAGGCGCAAACTTTCACGGTATGGCCGGTCCCCCCGGCGAGGGGGTCGGCCTCGTTGACATAAAAGATGCCGACGGTGACGGGAGGGAGACCGATTTCGGGGGCGCCGAGAACTTTCATGGTGTCACGGAGAAGGTAGGCGGCTTTGGTTCCGGCAGAGGTGGTGCGGCCGGAGGCGGTGTAGAGTTTGGCGAGGCGTCCGACGTCGCGTCCGATACGGGAGGTGGCAACACTGATGCGGTCCTCGGCAGCTTGGGGGAGACCATCGAGGGCATAGAGGGATGCTCCGGTTTGCACATAGCTCTTGCGATGACCGGTGTAGGGCAGGACAATCTGAAGCCGCGTGGGATCGATGCGGCTCACTCCCTCGGCGAAGGCAGCATCCGAACCGGGGGCGTTTCCGGAACGGAAGCGTGTCTGTGGATAGCGGGTGGCGAGCATGGATCCAAAGGAGCGAAGAGGCTCGATGTGGTGGTCGGGAAGGGCGCGGATGCCTTCGACGAGGACCACCGGGTCGGTTTCAGTGGCGAGGCGTTGATCAAGATCGGCGAGGGTTTTGATCTCGCGCGATCCATAGCCGAATTCCAGTTGTACAGGGGGGCGACTCATGACGGGCGATCCGGGAGGGGCGGTTTTTTTTGAGGGGATTTCGCGCACCGGACGGGATGGGTTGCCGGGGCCAAGGGTGATCACGCGGGTCTGTTTCATGGGATGGTTGCCGGAAGGCGGCATGGATGATTGGGTTTGAGCAAGGGTCGCCACGCTGGAGAGGCCGGCCAATTTCGTTTGGGCTTTGATCGGCTGGCTGTTCTCATCATACCAGTCAAACCACGGGAGAGCATGTTGTTCGTAATCCGAGGCGGTCAACGGAGGGTGGGGAGGCGGCGAGCCGGTGATTGTTTGCCAGGTCAGCGAGTTGACAAGGTGGACAAAGCAACGACTTGAATGGTCGAGATCCCAATCGCTCCAAGGATAGGGACTCTCTGCGATGGATTGCTTGATCCGTCCGCCTGGAGCCAAACCCATTGGTGAATTAGGACTAAAACAATAAAAGACACCCTCTTCATAAGCAGAAGGGGGTTTGACGGGAAAGTGTTGTTCAAATGCCTCCCGTTTCATGGGAAAGACCTCGATTTGAAGTCCTCCCACGTCGGCTTTGCCGGTCAGTTGTTCCTCGGCGGTATAGCCCTCGCCCAGAGGCATGGCGACAAATTGGCGGACCACCCCTTCCTCCGCATAATAGCCGTCAAGCCAAGGTTGTTTGGGTGCGACGACAAAATTTTGTTTACCTTTCCGATTCAAGCCATCCCTCCACCGGTTACCGGTGATGGCATTGATTTTCCCGGCGCCAATCTTGATGGCCATGGGGTAGGAGGCTCGTCGTTCTTGATCTCTCTCGGTATCGAAGTTTATCCAGAGGGCTTCAGCCTGATACATGGGCATGATGACCCCGCCGCGGGCCAGCCAGGAAGGCGGGAGGTTTCCGGCGAAGTCGTCGATATGCTGAAGGGGGAACCGGCCGAGCCCGGGAGGCAGGTAGTAGGTTTCAGCGTTGTCGGGCAGGCGGAGGGTGCGCTGAAAGCCAAGGGAGATGGCTGCGGATGGATGCACCTCGGGGAAGGAGACGCGGAGGGCATGGTTCTGGATTTCGATCATGGCAGGTATCCTTTCATTTGATTTACCATTTTCCATTCCGGACTTCGCGAACCACGCGCAACAGCGCATGGTCCGGTGCATCCTGAATCGTTCGTAAAAGTTGGGCGAAGAGCCGGGGTCGTTTCAGAATTACCGCCCGGAGATCCGCGGAGACCTTTCCCGCGAGAGCGAGCAGGACATCCGGATCTTCGTCGAGATCCCGGGCGAGACGTTTGATTGTTTCCTCGGAGGGAGGCGCGACGTCACCGCGCTCTACTTTGCTGAGATACGTGGGTTGAATCCCGAGGCGACCGGCGACCTTGCGGAGGGTGTAGGCGGAATCCCCGGCGAGCCGGGCCTCCCGCTGCTTCCGTACATACGATCCAAACGCGCGGTCGTTCGCTTGCATGCCGGGTGTGTACTAAATGATACACACTTGGTCAAGGTGAAAGGGAATCAGGGATGCTCCCGGCGTGGAGATCCGCCGTTGGACCACTGCGGTAATCATCGATGGAAGCGATCCCGCATCCCCGGTGGTCTGGCCGGGGGGGGGCGTCTGGAAATTTATTTATGGTGAGGCTTGACTCGGGTGGGGGGTATGACTATCTTGACCGCTCACTCTGATTGCGGGGTGGAGCAGTCTGGTAGCTCGTCAGGCTCATAACCTGAAGGTCTTGGGTTCAAATCCCAACCCCG